>DKUB01000070.1:0-52353 GCA_002490465.1 Lachnoclostridium sp. UBA7215 | reverse complement strand
GACGCTCCGGCACAAATAGCCGTGTGAAAAATCAGCACTTCAGTGTGATTTTTCACACTATCCTCCATTCAAAATAACCCTGTAGTTTTTTCTACAGGGTTTTGACGACATCATTGAATGTCTACCATGATTTTTTTGTTGCCCTTTGAGCCAGCTGCACGCACAACGGTACGAATTGCCTTTGCAATTCTTCCCTGCTTGCCGATTACCTTTCCCATATCATCCGGGGCAACCTTTAAACTAAGGACAATCTGATTTTCATCCTCCGTCTCTGTGACTTCGACTTCCTCTGGATTGTCCACTAAAGCACTGGCAATCACTTCTACTAACTCTTTCATACTGTTCTCCATTTCAAAGATTTTACTTTGCAATTCCTGCCTGTTTAAACAGACGGGCAACTACATCTGTCGGCTGTGCACCGTTCGCCAGCCATTTTTTTGCCTCATCTTCGTCAATTTTGACAACACAGGGTTCCTGATTTGGGTCATAAGTTCCAATCTCTGCAATATTTTTACCATCGCGCGGAGACCTCTCGTCAGCAACAACAATTCTGTAAAATGGTGACTTTTTCTTACCCAGACGTTTCAATCTGATTTTTACTGCCATAATTTTCACCTCCTCTTATCCTTCTGTCTGATTATAAGAAAACAATGGACGCCGCACTTTGCAGGCCATCCTTGTATTTCACAACATTACATCCCCATTCCTCCAAAGGGAAATTTAAATCCGCCTCCCCGGCGCCGTCCCTTTCCGGACATCATGCCGGACATCTGTTTCATCATTTTACGGCTCTGCTCAAACTGCTTAATGAGGCGGTTTACCTCACTGATATCTACCCCCGCTCCATTGGCAATTCTTCTTTTGCGCGAAGGATTTATAATTGCCGGATTGCTTCTCTCCTCAAGGGTCATAGAATATATAATCGCTTCCGTGCCCTTAAGGGCATCATCATCTATTTCCAAATCAGAAGGCAGTCCCATTCCCGGCAGCATACTGAGTATACTTGACAGCCCTCCCATTTTTTTCATCTGCTGCATCTGCTCTAAAAAATCTGTAAAGTCAAATTCCGCTTTTTTGATTTTTTTTGCCATCTCAGCGGCTTTTTCTTCATCTAATTCCGCCTCGGCCTTTTCTATCAGAGACAACACATCCCCCATCCCGAGAATACGTGACGCCATACGGTCCGGATAAAACTGCTCCATATCCGTTAACTTTTCTCCTGTGCCGACAAAATAAATCGGCTTTCCCGTAATGGCACGGATTGACAGTGCTGCACCGCCCCGGGTATCACTGTCCAGTTTCGTTAGGATGACGCCATCTACTGACAGCTTCTCATCAAAGACGGATGCCACATTAACGGCATCCTGCCCTGTCATGGAATCCACAACAAGTATTGTCTGATGCACCTCAATACTGCTCTTAATATTTGCCAGTTCCTCCATCATATCTTCGTCAACATGAAGCCGGCCGGCGGTATCCAGTATTACTACATTATTTCCATTTGCCTTTGCATGCTCTAACCCGGCTTTGGCAATATCCACCGGATTGTGCCCTGTTCCCATGGAAAAAACCGGAACGTCCTGTTTTTTCCCATTTATCTGTAACTGCTCAATTGCCGCAGGGCGGTAAATATCACAGGCAACTAAGAGCGGACGCCTGCCTTTTTGCTTTAATTTCCCGGCAAGCTTTGCCGTTGCTGTTGTCTTTCCTGCACCCTGCAGACCGCACATCATGAGTACAGTAATCTCATTTCCGGGGCGGAGCGCAAGTTCTTCCGTCTCTCCCCCCATCATCTGAACCAGTTCTTCATTTACATATTTAATAACGGTCTGCCCCGGTGTAAGACTGTTTAACACATCTTCCCCGGTCGCACGCACTTCAACGGCTTTTACAAACTGCTTTACTACTTTGAAATTGACATCTGCCTCAAGAAGCGCCATTTTTACTTCTTTTAACGCCGCCTTAACATCAGCTTCGGTAAGTCGTCCTTTGCTTCTCAGACCCTTAAAGACATTCTGTAATTTTGCTGTCAGGCTGTCAAATGCCATTGTAACCCACCTTTCTGCGCTGCACTCATTAAATAATCTCGTAAATTTCCTCTGCCAGTTCGGTAATCTCTTTTTCAATTTCGGGAATCCCGGCTTGTTTGGCCAGAGTTTCTATTTTAAGAAGTTTTTCCTTTGTCTGCTGGAACTTATAAACAAGTCTTAACTTCTCCTCGTACTCTCTCAGACGGATCCGGCACCTTCTTACTATATCATACACCCCCTGCCTTGTGATCTGCCTCTCTCCGGCAATCTCACCCAAGGAAAGATTATGCCATATATAGTCTTCAAATATTGCCCGGTGGTTCTCTTTTAACAATGCTCCATAAAAATCATATAAAACAGATAATTCTACTATCTCATTTGGCTCCGAGAGAGAACCATGCATAACATACCTCCTGTAAAGGTTTTTTCTTTACAGGAGGCAGTATACCGTAAAATGCCCTCTTTGTCAAGTACTTTTCGCCCACGGTGAGAAATACGCTTTGCGAGTTTCTCACCGTCGCGGGCGGCGCCATGGCTTGTGCCTTCCGCGAACATAAAAGAAAGCCACGCAGATGTCGCATCTACGCAGCCCCCTTTCTCCGTGTTCTTTTGTAATTTTTCATCTGTGCCTCTGGCAGATGACACTGGCATTATGCCCGAAAATCAGTTTCACTGGACAGGATAAAACAATATTCTACCGCGTGTCTGTTATACTGATTTAATCCTCCCATTGTCCGAAGCTTTTCAGGTCTGGGCCTTTCCTTTGGCTTCTGGGATTCTTCTTTTACATTTTCAAGCACCTGTGAAAAGCTCTGGCCCGACTGGGAGCCACGCCTCTCTTCATCCATATCGCGATTCACCTGCCGAGTCCGGTTTACCGGATAGACCGAGTGAAAATCATGAACTTTAACAATTTCTGCATTTGCTTTGATCTCCTCCTTGAGCTCATTTCAACAGTTGCAAAAAGCAATCGCAATCCTTTGCTTTGCTTCTATAATCTTTATCGTCAAATTTTCAAGCTTTCTTAACTGGCACTTCTGTAATATCGTAAGAAATAATAAATCGGTTATCCGAACTGAGCGCCTTATATTTGTTCATAATCCTGTTCGCCACTATTTTCCCATTTTCCATATTGGTATCCATCAAGACAACAATCTGCTGCATCGCACTCAGACGGGTTGTCACATCCCCCCGGCGCAGCGAACGAACAATCGCCGTCTCTAAAATCATCAGGGCATCTTCTAACTCATCCTCTAAAATGTCCGGATTACTTTTATCCTGCAATGTAAAAAGTATAATCTGTACCTCCTGTTTGCTACGTTCGATATTGCGGGCAATAAACTGGTATATATACGCAAAGCGGTCGTACTCGACTGCATAGGCGCCGTGATGATATTTGCGTTCCTGTATCTTGCGCATCAGCTGTTTTAAATCCATCTGTTTGAAATATCCGCTTGTACCCTTTTCCTCTCCTGGGATATCTGCATACATATGATAATCATCTTTTCCATTATTTTTTACATAATATAATGCTTTATCAGCATTATCATAAAGAATCGTGCAGTCCACTTTCTCCTGATTGGCATATTTGGTCATAATACCAATAGACACCGAACATTCTTCACACCCAAGCTCCGTCTTTTTTTCCGAAAAAAGACGGATAATGTTTTCTGCCCGTTTTCGGATTACCCGTTCTTTATTCAGTTCCGGAAAGAAAATAGCAAACTCGTCACCGCCAATACGGCAAACATAGTCATTTTCCCTGGTGTTTTCACGAATAACTTCCGCAAAGGCCATAATCAGCTGGTCTCCCATTACATGACCATAGGTATCGTTTACAGCCTTAAAGTTATCTAAATCCATCATAAAAAATGTACCGCTTGCTTTTGGATGATGCAAGAAAACATTGACTTTCTCTTCAAAGTATTTGCGGATTAAAAATCCGGTCAGGGAATCCCTTTCCCTCTCCGTCTGTGCCTCCTGTACAGTCTCATTAAATACCTGACGCAGCAAATCTCCTGTCTCACCGATAACCTTTTCGCTGTCAAAAGCATTCTCAACACTTTTGGCATCCACTGACAATCCCTCATTAAGAAGTTCTAAAAAAGCGTCCACAAACACTGGGTCAAACTGGCTCCCCCTGCCGCGTATTAATTCCTCTTTCGCCTCTTCTTCTGTCATTTTCTTACGGTAAGCACGGTCTGATGTCATCGCTTCATAAGCATCAGCCACAGCAATAATACGTGCAGCAAGCGGAATTTTTTCACCAGAAAGGCCAAGATAACCAGTTCCATCATAATGTTCATGATGGTATCTGACAGCATCCTCTATGCCGTAAATAAAACTGGTATTTTTCACCATTTCACTTCCGACTTCCGTGTGCTCTTTCACCTGTTCGTATTCCTCTTCTGTCAATGCGGAAGCTTTATTCAGAACCGCATCCTCTACGGCAATATTTCCAATATCGTGCAGAAGTGCAATATAATATAGATTGTCTGTATCGTTTTTCCCCCAGCCAAGCTTCTGTGCAATTTCACGACAATACAGAGCTACCCGTATTGAGTGCCCCTTTGCGTAGCGGTCTCTGGCATCAACAGTCTGAGCAATGGTCAAAATTGACTGCAGGGAAAGCTGGCTGATCTGCTCTCTCTGCTTTTCCATTTCCGCCTCAAGATTTCGGCGAAGTTCCTGCATTTCTAACATACGCTCAATTCTTGCCAGAAGAATAACAGGAATGATTGGTTTCACAATAAAGTCTACACCCAGTGGTAAAAGCTCCTCAAGCTCACTGTCACATTCCTCCCGCGAAAGAAGAATCAGAGCTGGAACTTCTTCCAGCCCTTCACTCTGTCTGATTTCTTCAATCACATCTTTGATCCCTAAATCATGCAGGGATTTGTCTAAAATTATTATATCCGGCCGAATCCGCATAGCATACTCAACCGCCTGCTCTCCAGAATCAGCAAAAGACAGCCGATATGATTTTCGAAGAATCTCTTTCCACTGTACCGTATTTTGTTTCCCCTTCTCCGCAATAAGCAAATGTGGCTTATTCTGCATTGTCATGTCATCACCTCTGAACGAGTCTAGCTTTTATACAGGATACACCTGGTTATCTTTGTCTGCCAAAGTAGAATCTACCTTTGTTCTCTGAGCATCACGGTATTTAAAGAAATCAACGGCCACCTGCGGGAACAGGGCATAAGACAGAACATCCTCATCCTGCTCTTTCCACTGTGCCATCTCTTCTTCCAGCTTTTTCAGCTGTGGCTTTATCTTATCCGCCGGGCGGCAGGTAATCGGCTTTGTATCACCGATACACTTTTTCTGAACTGCAGCATCAAACGGCTTAACGGTCTGGCCAAATTCACCGGAAAGAAGTTTTTTGGATTCCTTCGTCACCATTTTGTACCGCTCACCGGACACTACATTTAAAACAGCCTGAGTTCCTACAATCTGAGACGATGGTGTAACCAGTGGCGGCTCGCCAAAATCTTTTCTCACACGCGGTACTTCCTCAAGTACCTGTTCAAATTTATCCTCCTGGCCCATTTCCTTTAACTGGGATACAAGGTTGGAAAGCATACCTCCCGGTACCTGATAACGGAGTGTATTAATATTTACACCCAGTACTTTTGTATTCATAAGACCGCTCTCAAGCGCCTCCTCACGGAGAGGACGGAAATACTCCGCAATTTCTGAAAGCAGCGTCTGATCCAGTCCGGTATCACACGGTGTTCCGCGGAACGCCTCAACCATTACCTCTGTTGCCGGCTGGCTCGTACCAAGAGCAAACGGACTCATAGCGGTATCAATAATATCACAGCCCGCTTCTACCGCTTTCATATATGTCATGGAAGCCACACCGGATGTATAATGGGTATGAAGGTCAATTGGAATTTTTACCGACTCTTTCAACGCCGTAACAAGTTCTGTTGCCTTATATGGTGTTAAAAGTCCTGCCATATCTTTGATGCAAAGGGATTTTGCCCCCATTTCCTCAATCTTCTTCGCTATATCTTTCCAATAATCTAATGTGTAAGCATCACCAAGTGTATAGGACAATGCAATCTGTGCATGCCCATTTTCTTTATTTGCCGCCTTTACTGCCGTTTCAAGGTTCCGAATATCATTCAGGCAGTCAAAAATACGGATGATATCAATACCATTTGCAATCGACTTCTGTACAAAATACTCTACTACATCATCTGCATAGTGATTATATCCAAGGATATTCTGTCCACGGAACAGCATCTGCAGCTTTGTATTTTTAAATCCGGCTCTCAGCTTGCGCAGTCTCTCCCATGGATCCTCTTTAAGGAAACGGAGGGACGCATCAAAAGTAGCGCCTCCCCAGCACTCAACGGAATGATATCCAACTTTATCCATTTTATCTATAATCGGCAGCATCTGCTCTGTTGTCATACGGGTAGCAATCAGGGACTGATGTGCATCGCGCAGGATTGTCTCCGTAATTTTGATTGGTTTCTCTTTTATCGCCATAAACTTATCCTCCTAAACTCCAAATATTGCCATAAATACACCTGCCGCTACGGCAGTACCAATAACGCCTGCTACATTAGGCCCCATCGCATGCATCAGAAGGAAGTTTGTCGGGTCTGCCTCAGAACCAACCTTCTGGGATACACGGGCTGCCATCGGAACCGCGGATACACCGGCCGAGCCAATAAGCGGGTTTACTTTTCCCTTAGTCAAAATACACATCAGCTTTCCAAACAGGACACCTGCTGCTGTACCGATTGCAAAAGCAACCAGGCCGAGAATTACAATTTTCATTGTTGTCGGCACAAGGAAGTTTGCCCCGCTAGTCTTTGCTCCAACAGAAGTTCCCAAAAGAATTACTACGATGTACATAAGGGCATTGGATGCTGTTTCTGCCAGCTGCTTCACAACGCCGGATTCTTTAAATAAATTTCCGAGCATCAGCATACCAATCAACGGTGCTGTACTTGGAAGAATCAGGCAGACTACTGTTGTAACAACAATAGGGAACAGGATGCGCTCCAGTTTGGAAACCGGGCGGAGCTGCTGCATTTTAATTTTGCGCTCTTTTTCTGTTGTCAAAAGCTTCATAATCGGCGGCTGAATAATCGGTACCAGTGACATGTAAGAATATGCTGCCACAGCAATTGGTCCCATCAAATCTGACTGTCCCAATTTTCCGGCAAGGAAAATAGAAGTAGGGCCGTCTGCACCGCCTATAATAGAAATTGCTGCTGCTGCCTCTCCATTGAAGCCCATAACAATAGCCAACAGATAAGCAGAAAAAATACCAAACTGTGCCGCTGCCCCTAACAGAAAGCTCTGCGGATTAGCAATGAGCGGGCCAAAGTCTGTCATTGCGCCAACGCCAAGGAAAATAAGGGACGGTAAAATACTCCATTCATCCAGTTTGAAGAAATACTCAAGCAATCCCCCTTCTTCCATTATTTGTGGATATATATTAACCAAAAGCATACCCATAGCAATCGGGACGAGAAGCAATGGCTCATATCCTTTTTTGATTGCCAGATAAAGGAATATAAATGCCACTAAAATCATTGTATAGCTTCGCCAGTCCATGGTTCCATTAAAAAATGCTGTCTGGTCAATAAGGTTTTGTAATACTTCCATCTTAAATACCTCCGGTCATTTTTTAATGGGATTAATCCATAGTAGCCAGTACATCACCTGATTCAACCATTGCACCTGAGTTTACATTTACACTGGCAATCGTTCCATCCTGTGGGGCAACGACTTCGTTCTCCATTTTCATTGCCTCCAGAAGAAGAATAACCTCTCCTTTCTTTACCGCCTGTCCCGGAGCTGCTTTCACATCAAGAATTTTACCCGGCATCGGTGCCGTTACTTCTACAGAACCTGCTGCCCCTGCTGCGGGTGCCGGTTTCGCTGCGGGCGCCGGAGCCGGTTTGGCCGGTGCTGGAGCAGCTGCAGGAACAGGTGCCCCGGAAGCAGCTGCGCCGCCCTTTTCTTCCACCGTCACATCATATACAGTACCATTTACAGTAATAGAATAATTTTTCATTGTTCTTTATCCTCCTTGAAATTATAATGAAAATACGCGTTTTTTAATCGAACGGATATACAGGCCGTCTGCCGCCACAGGTACACCTGTCTCCTCTTCCATCTGTGCTGCAACAGCAGCTGCGATTACTGCCACAAGCTGGCTGTCATCTGCCGGCGCAGCCTTTGCAGCTGCCGGTTTCCTATCCGGCACACGGACATCCTTTGCTGCGGGTGCTGCTTTCTGTCCCGCTGCTTTTTTATTCTTGTCCCCGCCAAGCAGCATCGGAATAAATTTTAACAGATAGATAATAAATGATATTAAAATCAGAACAGCAAATACCGTTCCCATGCCGAGAGCTGTATTGACAAGTCCCTCAGGAATTGTTGTCACTTCGGACATTACATGTAAGAACACCAAATCACCTCACTCCAAACATCTGCAACGCATAAATCAAATGCTTCCTGACTGTTTCACCCTCAATTACATTATCCACATAGCCTCTCTTTGCCGCAGCCTCAGCGCCATTCTGCAGTTCCTCATAAGCCTTTGCCTTTTCTGCGATGGCAGCTTTTTTGTCTTTTGCCTTGGCAATTTCATCCTCGCACATAATCTTTGCCGCAACCTGCGCATCCATAACGCCTACTTTTGCACTGTCAAGCGCCAGGCACAAGTCTGCTCCAATATGTTTTGAATTCATGGCAACATAAGCACTGCCATAAGCCTCCCCGGTAATCACATTTACTCTTGGCACATCGGCACTGGCAAATGCATATGTCATATCGGCAACCGCCTGGGAAATTGTCTTTTCCTCTTCCTTTGTCGCCGCATAACCTTTCACATTGGTAAGAGTTATTACAGGAATTCCAAACGAATCACAAAAATAAACAAACTGCTCTGCTTTTTTACATCCTGCTGTCGAAAGGACACCCTCTTTCGTGTTTGCAACTGCACCTACTGTTGTCCCATCCAAAACCATCAGTCCTGTTACCATTTCTTTGCCATACTCTGCTTTTAATTCAACAAAGTGATTGGAATCAGCGATCTGTGTAAGTGCTTCCTTTGCATCGGTTGCATATCCGGAAAATCCATCTAATACACGGTTTTTATCATCAGTCACTGCCCCTTCAGCCGCTGTACCGGCATTAGCCGGAAGAATCTGTATCAGCTCACGGATTTGTGACAAAACCTCTTCTTCCCCCCGGCATACAATATCTACATTACCGGCCTCTGCCTGATAATCTGCACTGCTTGTATCACACGCCTCTGTACGGTTTCCATCAAGCGCATTCGGAGAATTCACAAATAAATGTCCGCCAACTGAATCCATTAAAGTGATATCCGAAAACTTGGAGGAAATGGCAACACCGCCACCGCAGCTTCCCAAAATTGCACTAATCTGTGGAATAACCCCCGATGCTTTTATTTTTGCCATATAAATATCACCAAAACCGGCCAATGCATCCAATGCCTCCTCTACACGGATACCTGCACAGTCTATCAGACCAATCACTGGTGCTCCTGCCTTAATTGCCATCTCATACAAAGAGGCAATTTTTTTGGCATGCATCTCTCCAACAGAACCGTTCATCGCCGTGACATCCTGGCTGTAGACATAAACAAGATTGTCTTCCACTACGCCGTAGCCAGTAATTACCCCGTCTGCCGGTACTGCTTTTTCCCGCATGTTGAAATCTGTATTCCGTTTTGTAACCATACGGCCAATTTCAACAAAACTGTTTGCTTCAACAAGGTTTTCAATCCGTTCCCTCGCTGACATTTTCGCTGAATTACTCATTTGCAGCCCTCCACTTTCTAATGATAATATTATGTAAAACTCAAATTTTATCCGATTATAATTGTAACGCTTTTACAGGGAAATGGCAACTAATAATTTCAAAAAAAATGAATACTCTCTCTCTTCGCATCATACAAGTAGAGTAATGAATTTTTGAGGCCTTTGTCCTATGCGTATTTCCCGCCCTGTCTGCCTGCTTCTTTTAACAGCCCTTTGCATGGCTGGCTTTTGCTTCGGTTTCACAAGAGAGAATTATGATTATATGTCCGCCATTTTGCCGGAACCAGAAATCCAAATTCCCGCCACTGCCGAAGAACCTGCCCCCCCTTCTCTCCACGCCGCTTACGCCTGCGTTATGGATGGGGATTCTCTGCGCATCTTATATGGAAAAGATACAGATAAAAAAGTACCAATGGCAAGCACAACAAAAATTATGACGGCAATTCTTGTGCTGGAATCCGGCCGTACCGAAGAAATAGTTACCGCTTCTGCACGCGCCTGTTCTATGCCTAAAGTCCATCTTGGCATGCAAAAGGGGGAACAATTTCTTATGATGGATCTGCTTCATTCCCTGATGCTGGAATCCCACAACGATACCGCCGTTGCCATTGCAGAACATATGGCAGGGTCTGTAGAAGCCTTTGCCAGACAAATGAATGAAAAAGCAAAAATACTTGGCATGAAGAATTCCCATTTTGTCACTCCAAACGGTCTGGACGCTGAAGGGCATGGAAGCACTGCAGCAGATATGTGCCGCCTTGCCGCTTATGCCATCCAAAATCAGGACTTTTTGAATTTAATACAGACAAAACACTATACTTTTTCCAATAATAAAGGTACACGGACATTTTCCCTGACAAACCGCGATGCCTTTCTCTCTTACTATGATGGCGCTCTCGGAATAAAAACCGGATTTACGGGTAAAGCCGGCTACTGCTTTGTCGGTGCCGCTAAAAGAAAGGATAACACTCTCACAAGCTGTGTACTTGCTTCTGGCTGGCCGCCAAATAAATCCTATAAGTGGACAGACACAAAACAGCTGATGGACTATGGTTTTGAACACTACTATACCTCTGAACTCCCACTTCAGAATTTATCCCTTGTCCGCATCCCGGTTGAAGATGGAAAAAAAGACTATGTATCCTGCCTCTCTCCGGAAAAAACCAGAACTCTACTGAGCCGCTTTGATACTCTTACCATCCGCTATGACCTGCCGGAAAAACTATATGCCCCCATCCAGGAAAACACACCGATCGGAACGGTTTCCTACTATATTAATGATACTCTGTTCCGAAAAGATTCTGTTTTTCCATCGGAAACCATTGAAAAATCTGACTTTTCTGATACAATAAAGTTTGTGTTGAATTCATGGATGGAACTCTTTGTATAAAAACCTTTTTAAAAAAGTACTTTACTTTTTTTTAAAAACGTGCTATGGTTAATCCATAGTACATTTGGCGGAACAAAGATGTTCTCATTCGTGAGGGCATCTTTTTCTTTTTATGTAAAATATAAATGTACCTAAATTTCAAAATGGGAAGGATGGATTATTTATGCAGAAAAATGTAATTGAAGATGTTTTCGGAACCAAAGTATTCAATGATGACGTAATGCGGGAATATCTTCCAAAGAAAACCTATGCGGCACTGAAAAGCACGATCGAAAATGGCGAAGAACTGCAGCCTGATGTAGCCAATGTCGTAGCCCATGCCATGAAAGAATGGGCGCTTGCCAATGGAGCTACTCACTACACCCACTGGTTTCAGCCAATGACCGGCGTTACCGCAGAGAAACACGATTCTTTTTTGAGTGCAGAATCGGATGCCCATGCCATACTGGAGTTTTCCGGTAAGGAGCTTATCAAAGGCGAACCCGATGCCTCCTCTTTCCCATCCGGCGGCCTTCGCGCCACTTTTGAAGCAAGAGGATATACTGCATGGGACTGCACATCACCGGCATTCCTCCGCGAGGATGCCATTGGAACGGTATTCTGTATTCCTACCGCCTTTTGTTCTTATACCGGTGAGGCATTGGATAAAAAGACGCCTCTGCTCCGCTCTATGGAAGCAATCAGTAAACAGGCGGTGCGTGTCCTGAAATTATTCGGCAAAGATGATGTCGCTACTGTGAAATGCTCCGTTGGTCCGGAACAGGAATATTTTCTTATCGACCGCGATCAGTATTTAAAGCGCGATGACCTCATTTTCACCGGCCGTACCCTGTTTGGCGCCATGCCTCCAAAAGGCCAGGAATTAGACGACCATTACTTTGGTGCTATCCGTGAACGCCAGGCTGCTTTCATGAATGAATTAAATACGGAGCTTTGGAAACTTGGCATCCTCTCAAAAACACAGCATAATGAGGTTGCCCCGGCTCAGCATGAGATGGCTCCGATCTATAGTACGGCTAATATAGCTTCCGATCATAACCAGCTGGTAATGGAAACTATGAAGAAAGTAGCAAGACGCCACAATCTGGAATGTCTGCTGCATGAAAAGCCGTTTGCAGGTGTAAATGGTTCCGGTAAACATGATAACTGGTCTCTTGTAACTAATACAGGAGAAAATCTGTTAAGTCCCGGAAAAATGCCTTACGACAATAAGCAGTTCCTCTTATTCCTTGCTGCCGTTATCGCCGCTGTAGACGATAATGCCACACTGCTGCGCATGTCTGCTGCTAATCCGGGCAACGACCACAGACTTGGCGCAAATGAAGCACCTCCGGCCATTATCTCTATTTTTCTCGGCGAACAGCTCGAAGATATTGTAGAACAGATTCTGGCAACCGGTACGGCAGACCACAGCAACAAAGGGGAACGCATGGATATCGGCGTACACACAATTCCTGCAATCAAAAAGGATGCCACAGACCGCAACCGTACATCACCATTTGCTTTCACCGGAAATAAATTTGAATTCCGTATGCTTGGTTCCTCTCAATCGGTATCCGATGCCAATACGGTACTGAATACAACCGTAGCAGATGTCCTTCAAAATATGGCGGATGAGCTGGAAAAAGCAGACGATTTTGATTCTGCTGCAGATAAAATAATTTATGAGACATTAAAAGCCCATCAGAAAATTATATTTAATGGAAACGGCTATGCCGATGAATGGCTTGTTGAAGCTGAAAAACGCGGTCTTCCTAATGCACGTACCATGGTAGATGCAACTGCTTCCCTTCTTTATCCGAAGACAATTGAGATTTTTGAGAGACAGCATGTATTTACTGAGACAGAACTGGAGTCCCGTGCAGAAATCAACTACGAAGCTTATTCGAAAGCAATTAACATTGAGGCAAAAACTATGATAGAAATGGCCTCTAAACAATATATACCAATGGTTATCCGTTATGTCACAAGCCTGGCAGAATCCATTAACAGCATATCTTCTGCCTGCGCTGCCGCAGACGTATCTGTACAGACAGAGTTACTGACAAAATGCTCAACCCTCCTCGCTAATGCAAAGAAGGCTCTGGTCAGCTTAAAAGATGCTGAGCAGAAAGCAAATGCCATGGAAGAAGGAAAAGAGCAGGCAGAATTTTTCCGGGATACGGTATTTACGGCAATGGCAGAACTCCGTACTCCGATTGATGAGCTGGAAATGCTTGTTGATAAAGAATACTGGCCGGTTCCATCCTATGGTGATATGTTGTTTGAGGTATAAAAGGTGCGGCTGAAAACCGCGCACCAAGGTCTGCAAAAGCATACCTCTAATTTATGTTCTCCCCCTTTTTGATGATTGTCCTAAAAGAAGAATCGGCAAAACCGATTCTTCTTTGGGCAATCCAAAAGGGTTATCTAAATTCCTCTTCTTCACAAACGATTTCTACATATCTCTTATAAAGCTGATGCACATACTCCTCCGATTCTCCTGTAAACTCACTGATATCTTTTGGAGTTTTATGATTGCGAAACATTTGGTAGTAGATTTCTTCCTTTCCCTCTTCTCTCAATGTTCGCATATGCTTTTCCTCGTCATACTCATAAATACTCATCCTTGTCACCTCCGCACGGTGTTCTCTTAGGAATTTCTCTAAGATTCCCTTATTAATACATTGTTTTACTGCCTCGTCTACGGCATCTGCTACGGGCATACTCACCAGATTATTTCTTATGTATGACACAAGCTGGACATAACCAGACAATGTTGGGCATTTTTCCATCATTTTCTCGTTATACCCTGCATTTATGTTGAATTGTATGACACGCAGTTCCAGTGCACTCTCTTTTTCTATCACACTGTAGGCATCTGACAGTAACATTATTTTCTTCTCCGGCTGCTTTTCTACTCCGTTGTATAACACTACAAAACTGGGAGCCGGCAGCGCAATACGCTGTCTCGAATAGATATCTGTCTCTGCTGTTAGCTTTCCATATAAATCAGATACATACATAAGATATCGCAATGGCATATTCGGATTTACCGTTGACTGGTGCTCTAACAGGGCAAGATGGAAATCAATAATACATGATACGTCATTTTTATAACTCATGTATATGGCATTGTCTAATGTCGTTATTTCCATCTGCATTGGGTCTGTATATTCTGTATCATAGATGGCATTATATAACGACAGCAGTTCTTTCCTTTCCCGAAACAGCATCCGAAAAACCGAATCCTTGTAAATTCTTTTTACCGAAAATGTCTCCTTATTCAATAGTCATCCCCCACCTTATAAATATTAATTTGAATTATATATATTATAAGGTGATACATGTGATATGTCAAGAATCGTTTTACGCCACATTCTGCGTTTTACGACTATTTATAATTTATAAAAAATATGAAATACTTTTACAATATTTCCATCTTCTTCAACAACTTCTTCTATAAATTTACCTCCATTCTTTAAAATCATTTTTTCAGAAGCTATATTACCCCTATCACATGATACGACTACCGGATTATGCCCAAATTCCTTCAAAAATGGAAATGCTAATGATAACATTTTTGTTGCATAACCTTTTCTACGTTCTGAAGGACGAATTCCTGCCCCTACATGCCCGTCTACACCAGCACATTTATACCGGACGCTAATTGCTCCCAAAATGTTATTATCATTTACAAGGAAATAAAGTGCCTGGCACATCTCTCTGTCTTCTTCTATCCATTCTAGCCACTCCTCATATGTAACATTCTTCTTTTGTTTATTACTATAACGCCTAAGTGCTCCTGGATTTATTCTACCTCCAAAAGACTCCCATTCATCCATCATTTCTTCATACTGCTTTTTATGCTTTAATAAAGGCCTTTCCAATCTTAAATTCTCCATCTCCTCATTCCATTCCATATTAACTTCGGGCAAGATTCCTCTTTGCCTTCTCCGTATCTGTAACTATCTGTTTTTTCAATTCCCCGATGCTGTCAAAAGCCCTCTCTGGTCTCTGAAAAGCATACAGGAATATCATCAGCTCTTTTCCATAGAGATTTCCGTCATAATCAAACAGCCATACCTCTGCCCCTACCGGATTTTCCCCGGGTATAGTAGGCTTTACTCCCAGATTGCAGACACCGTTATAAATACTTCCGTCTGTGTCTGTCTGTACACGAACCGAATAAACACCGAACGGCGGCAGGCACTTCTCGTCTGACGGGCGAATATTCGCCGTCGGAACAGACATTGTGCGACCGATTTTATTTCCCTCTTCCACTTTCCCTTTAATAAAATACGGGGTCTCTAAAAGCGCATTGACCTGCTCCATTTTACCATCAGATAGAAGTCCGCGTATTCTTGTGCTGCTGACAACTTCACCGTCCCACTTAAGCTTTTCCATAATGGAAACTTCAAAACCATATTCCCTCCCGGACTCCTGCAAAGTCAACGCTGTTCCGCAGCGCATATATCCATAACGAAAATCAGCCCCCACGATTACTTTTTTGGCATGACAGCGTTCCGAAAGAATTTCTGCAGCAAATTGTTCCGGAGACATCTGCATAAACTCCTTTGTAACCGGAATGGAAATAAAAAAATCTATCCCCAGCTTTTCCGCCAGACATAATTTTTCTCCATAGCTATAAATACCTTTATAATCCGGAAACAAAAAAGTAAGCATCACCGTTGGCAGTCCAGACTCCACTGCCTCACGCAAAAGCATTCGGTGTCCTCTGTGAATTCCATCAAATTTGCCGATACATACCGCTGTATCCTCTAATTTAAAATCCAAATCGGTAAGTATTCTCATTTTTTCCCCTTTTCTGCGCTGCTTTTGCGCATGATTATTCGTGTAACATCTTCACAACGCGATACCTCCCGCTTTTCTTTTCAAAACGGTAAATGGCATAGAAACTTCCATCCTCTCCATACACACGTACCATTTCTCCGTCCCTTGGAACATTGTCCTCCAGGACGTTATCTTGCGGATCGTTTCCCTTGGGGATGCATCCCTCTATGGTCACACCGAGTGCAGCAATTGGATTCCCATTCAATAAAAAATGCATCGCACGGCCTTTGACCAATATACTTCTGTACTGCATAAATACTGTATCCACGGGCAAAAGAAAGTCCTCTGGTTTCTGAGTTCTGCACAGTGCCTCCACCTCGGACAATGTCCGGGCCTGTCCAATTGAAAAACCGCCGGCCTTTGTCCGGATTAAACTCTGCATCGCAGCACCACAGCCAAGCCGCTCTCCGATGTCCGCGCACAGGGAACGGATATAAGTTCCTTTTGAACAAATTACACGGATACTGCACAATGCCTCTTCCAGATTCTCTGACAAAAGCGTCAGTTCATGTATGGTAATGCGCCTCTTTTTCCGCTCTACCTCCTGCCCTTTTCTGGCCAGCTCATAAAGTCTTTTTCCATTTACCTTTACTGCAGAATACATAGGGGGAAGCTGTTCTATTTCACCGACAAAAGCAGCCAGTGCTTCCACAAGCTGCTCCTTTGTTACCTGAACTGGTCTTTTTTCAAGAATTTGTCCCGTCATGTCCAGTGTATCTGTTATAACACCAAAACGAATTACGGCCTCATAGGTTTTATCCGTATCGGTCAACAGACTGCACACCTTTGTTGCCCTCCCAATACATACCGGAAGTACCCCAACGGCGTCCGGGTCTAATGTCCCGGTATGACCGATTTTCTTTGTGTGAAGAATGCCACGAAGCTTTGCCACTACATCATGAGAGGTAAATCCCTTTTCTTTATTTATAATCAGAATTCCATTCATGATTCCTCGCCTAACTGCTTTTCAATATGCAAAGTGAGATTATTAATTACATCAAAAGCAGCCCCTTCTATCGTACAGCCAGCCGCTCTCACATGACCGCCGCCGCCAAAAAACTTAGCAATAGCACTGACATCCACCAGCTCATTTGAGCGCATGCTGACTTTGTATTCCCCGGGCTCCCTCTCATCCAGCAAAATGGCAACTTCAATTCCCTCTGTCGTCCTCATCTGGTCAATCACACCGTCCAAATCCGATGGCTTTGCCTCATAAAAATCCATGACTGACTTTCGGACAACAGAAAATATGCATCTGCCGTCTAAAATACGGACACTTTCTAACAGACAGCGCCCCATAATCTGCAGCTGCTTATAGGATTTCATATAAAAGCTTCCATCTATAATCTTTCCAAAAGGAATCCCCTTATCCATGAGACTTCCCGCAATCCGCATTGTCTCGCTGGTCGTACAGGAATGTTTAAAAACTCCCGTATCATGGATAATACCTGTGTAAAGCGCACAGGCTGTCTCATAATTAATTTTTTCATCCTCCATAAAATTATATAGAATCTGGGAGGTCGAACTGGATTTGGGAAAAACAAAATTTCTTTCTGCAAATTGGGTGTTTGTAATATGATGGTCTACACAGCATACGTGTTTTGCCCGTTTCATTACCTTCAGGGCCTCCCCAAGACGCTCCTCGTCCCCACAGTCAAGAGCGACAAATAAATCATAGGCGCCCCCCTGTCCACAGACTTCCAAAAAAGCTTTTTCCTCCCGCAAATAATCAAAGGCTTCCGGAAACTCTTCCAGGTATACTGTTACTGCTTTTTCCGGGTAATTGCTCTTTATGTATCCATACAATCCCATGCAGGCGCCAACACAGTCCCCGTCAGGTCTCATATGACCGGCGATAGCTATTGTATCTGCTTCCTGCACTGCCTTCATAAAATCATTCATGATGGTTCACCTCATCAATTCGTTTTGACATTGCCACTCCGTATTCAATCGAATGGTCCAATACAAATGTAAGCTCTGGTGTATTGCGCAGATTCATACGCTTTGCCAGCTGATGCCTTGCAAAAGATGCACTTTTTTTCAATCCCTCCATGGTCTTCTGCTTTGCCTCTTCATCTCCCATAACACTGACAAAAACCTTAGCATACTTTAAATCCGGCGTAACCTCAGCGGCCATAACCGATGTCATTGGATGAATTCTCGGATCCTTCAAATCCTCCCTGACAATCATACTCATTTCCCGCATTACCTCATTGTTAATACGGATATTCTTTACACTGTTTTTTTTCATTTACTTTCCCTTTTTTACAATCAACTAGTCTGCCAAACACACTGTGTACTGTTCCCTATCGCGGAACTTCTACCATTTTATAACACTCAATCTGATCTTCCTCCTGCAAATCATGAAAACCGTCAAAGACCAGTCCGCACTCATAGCCTGCGTTCACTTCTTTCACATCATCTTTAAAGCGTTTCAGACTTGCTAAATCGCCCTCAAATATCTGTTCTCCCTCACGTGAGATGCGAACACGGCAGCCGCGCTCAATTTTACCATCCAGCACATAAGAACCGGCAATTGTTCCGACGCCGGACGCCTTAAACAACTGACGGATTTCTGCATGGGCAATCACCTGCTCTTCATAAATCGGCTCAAGCATTCCCTTCATTGCAGATTCCACATCTTCAATCGCATCATATATGACACGGTACAGGCGGATATCGACATTTTCTCTGTCTGCCGTCTCCTTTGCCATATTGTCTACACGGATGTTAAATCCAATTATAATTGCATTCGATGCACTGGCCAGACTGACATCGGATTCGTTAATAGCACCAACGCCGCCATGAATAACGCGCACTGCCACTTCCTCGTTACTCAGTTTTACAAGACTCTGTTTCACCGCCTCGACAGACCCCTGAACATCCGCTTTAATAATCAGGTTCAAGTCCTTAATGTTACCTGCCTGAATCTGGCTGAACAAACCATCCAGAGATAATTTCTTTGCTTTTGTCTCCTCCAATAGTTTATCCTTACCCTGGTCAATATATGCCTGTGAAATCTGTTTTGCCTCTTTATCATTTTCTGTTGCCACAAAAATTTCTCCGGCGTCCGGCACTCCGTTCAGTCCAAGTATCTCAACCGGTGTAGAAGGCTTTGCCTGCTTCACACGCTCTCCCCTATGGTCAATCATGGCACGGACCTTACCATTTGCCGGACCAATGGCAATATGGTCTCCAATATTTAATGTTCCCTTTTGTACCAGTACGGTAGCAACCGGACCGCGTCCCTTATCCAGCTGCGCCTCGATTACAATTCCCCTTGCCTTGCGCTTTGGATTTGCTTTTAATTCCAAAACCTCTGAAGTGAGGACAATCATCTCCAAAAGATTTTCAATACCCTCTTTTGTATGAGCGGACACCGGACAAAATATTGTGCTTCCGCCCCATTCCTCCGGAATCAGATCATACTCTGACAGTTCCTGCTTCACACGCTCAATATTAGCACCCTGTTTATCAATTTTATTTACTGCCACAATAATTTCGACACCTGCCGCCTTCGCATGGTTGATTGCCTCAATTGTCTGTGGCATTACACCATCATCCGCTGCTACTACAAGTACGGCAATATCCGTTGACTGGGCACCGCGCATACGCATGGACGTAAATGCCTCATGTCCCGGTGTATCAAGAAATGTTATTTTCTCCCCATTGATGCGGACTACATACGCACCGATATGCTGGGTGATACCGCCTGCCTCGTGCTCGGATACATCCGATTGGCGTATGGCATCCAGAAGGGAAGTTTTACCATGGTCAACATGGCCCATAACGCAGACTACCGGCGGACGTTTCTTCATTTTTGTCTCGTCCTCTTCCTCCTCTTTCAAAAGTTCAGCAACCATGTCCACTTTTTCTTCCAGTTCCGCAATAATATCAAAACTAAGCGCAATTTCCTCTGCTTCATCAAATGTTATGTCCTGATTTAACGAAACCATCTGTCCCTGCATAAATAACTTTTTCACAAGTGCAGCCGCCGGCATTTTCATCTTTTCTGCCAGCTCACGTATGGTCAGGGATTCCGGAATCGTAATCTGCTTAATTTCTTCCTGCGGCTCCTGTTTTACCGGTTCCGGCTTAATAAATGCACCTTTACGGTTTGGATCCTTTTTGGAACGGATTCGGCTCATTTCCTCTTTCGAGCTCCTGCGGTAACCGCCGGATTTATTTTTGTCATCTTTCTTACGGTTGCCACGTTGACGGGAATTTTTCTGTTCCTGCTTAATCCCATCAAAACCGCCCTGGGATTTTTCAAATCGCTCAAATACACGGTTCTGACCACCATTATTTCCATTATGACGGTCTCTGCTGCGTCTGTCTCCCCGCTGGTTTTCCTTGTTCTGACTGCTGCGGTTCTGATTTCCGCCACGCAATTGCTGTTGATTGCGCTGCTGCTGACCTCCACGCTGCTGGGACTGACCATTCCGGTTTTGGCCATCTCTGTTCTGTCCGTCCCGGCTGCGATTGTCCTTATTCTTTTCATCTCTGCCCTGATTCTGACCACCGCGTCCCGCATTTGTATTTTTTGCTGCGTCTCCCTTACTATCCCTGGATTGCTCTGATTGAACCTGAGATGCTTTTTTCTGCTCTTTTTTCTCTGTTTCCGGTTTTTTCTCCGGCTCCTTTTGCTCTACCAGCTTCTTCTCTTTCTTCACAGCAGTTTCCTCCACTGCTGTTTCTGTCGATTTCTTTTCCTGTGCTTTTTCCGTTTTTTTATCCTCTTTCGTTGCTTCAGCTGCTTCGGCTGGTTTAGCTGCTTTCGTTGCTTTAGCTGCTTCAGCTGCTTTCTTTTTTGCTGTCTTTGAAGCAAACGATTTCATAAGAAAAGCAATCGCATCATCTTCTATATTGCTGTTTGCGCCCTTAACTTCAAATCCATTTTCATTTAAGAGCTTAACTAAATCACCACTCTTTATTGCCTTATCCTGTTGCTGCATACTGCGAGCAATCTCATATATTTTCATTTTCGCCATACTCAGTTACCTCCAGGTCTAAATTCTTTCCAATTGATTGTGCAAATCCACCATCTATCACTGCCAGAGAAGCACGAAATTCTTTTCCAATTGCCTTTCCCAGCAAATTCTTATCCCCGAAACACACATAGGGTACATGATAATAAGAGCAGGAATTTCTGAATTTCTTTTTCGTATTCTCAGATGCATCTTCCGCCACAAGAACCAGCTTGGCCCTGCCGTCGCGAATTGCATTTTCCGTCATAAATTCACCACTTACCACATTTCCGGCTTTCATTGCCAGTCCCAGTGTTCCCAGGACCTTTTTATTCTCTGTCATGCCACTCCCTCTCTAATTCATCATAAATATCATCCGGTACATCCATTCGGAACGAGCGGCTTAAAGCCTTTCTTTCCCTCGCCTTTTTCAGACACTCATAATTATCACAAAGGTATGCTCCTCTTCCATTTTTGCGCCCGGTAAAATCCAACGCAATATCCCCTTCCGGTGTTTTTACAATCCGGATTAAATCCTTTTTACCCTTGTTCTCACGACAGCCTATACACTGTCTTTCTACTGTCCTTTTATTCTGCACCGCCACTCCTCCTCTCCCTTCCGGAAATTTTATGTTCTGCTCTGTCATCACTGACTGGTTATATTATCTGCATTTCACTTTTAATATCAATCTTATATCCCGTCAGTCTTGCCGCAAGCCTGGCGTTCTGCCCCTCCTTGCCAATTGCCAGTGACAACTGGTAATCCGGCACAACAACCTCTGCACTTTTCTCTTCCTCATTTACCACAACCGATATTACCTTAGAAGGGCTTAGCGCATGTTCTATAAATACTGCCGGATCTTCATTCCATTCCACAATATCAATTTTTTCCCCTCGAAGTTCCTCCACAACAGAATTAACACGAACACCATTGATTCCAACACAGGCACCAACGGCATCCACATCCGGATTGTTACTGTATACTGCTATTTTAGAACGCGAACCGGCCTCTCTGGATACATTTTTAATTTCCACAACACCGCTCTGTATCTCTGCCACCTCTGACTCAAACAGGCGTTTTACAAGCTCCGGATGCGTACGGGAAATAATAATTCTCGGACCTCTTGTCGTATCCTTCACCTCAGTAACATACAGTTTAATTCTCTCATGAGGAACAAATTGCTCTGTCTCCACCTGCTCCTGCAATGTTAATATGGCATCTACTTTTCCAAGATTAATGTTATAGTTCCCGTTGCTGTGACGCTGCACAGTTCCTGTCACTATATCCCTTTCTTTTGTGTAATACTGGTCATATAATACCCGGCGCTCCTCCTCACGGATTTTCTGTACAACAACCTGTTTCGCTTTCTGCGCCGCAATACGTCCAAAGTTCTTTGGCGTAACTTCCAAACTTACAATTTCTCCTACAGCCTTTCCCGGATATTTTGCCTCGGCCTCGGTAAGTGACATCTGCAGGGTACCGTCTTCCACTTCTTCTACTACTTCCTTATCCTGATATACATGGAATTCTCCTGTCTCACGGTCTAAAACAACCCGGATATTATCAGACTTTCCATACTGATTTTTGCAGGCAGCCAGAAGTGAATTTTCAATCGCTTCCAGCAAAATTTCTTTGCTTATGTCCTTTTCTTTCTCAATGGCATTCAAAGCCTCAATCAATTCCGGATTCCCTTTCTGCGGCGCTGTTGTCTTTTTCATTTTTTAAATCATCCTCCTGTCTTTTTTATTCTATATTAAAAGTCAATGGATTTACGAATCAATGCAATATCCTTAATAGGAAATTGCATATCCCTGTCATCAAATCCAATCGTTACCGTTTTGGACTCTTCCTTATAATCTTTCAATATTCCAATAAACTCTTTATCGGAATAACGCTTACCCCCTTCTTCCCATGTAATAGGGGAGTAAAGTTTCAGTTCCACATCGTTTCCGATATTTCGCATAAAATCTTTTGTCTTCTTAAAAGGCCTGAGCAACCCCGGAGAACTGACTTCCAAAATATAAGATTCCTCAATAAAATCCTCTTCATCAAGCCGGTCGCTCAGCTCATGGTTCACCGTTGTCAGGTCATCAATTGTTATTCCGCCTTCTTTGTCAATATAAGCCCGCAAGTGCCAGCTCCCCGCTTCTTTTATAAATTCCACATCAACCAGCTCATACTGGTATTTTTGAAGAATCGGTGTAAGAAGCTGTTCAGTTTTTTGTTCATAAACTTGATTTTTTCCCAAGCAAAACCCTCATTTCTACCAAAAAGAATGAGTGGACTGACGTCCACTCATCAAAAATTTACAGTATCATCCTATCTAGTATAGCACAGGTAATGATAAAATGCAAGAATTTTCTGGAATTTTTTACATTTCACAAAAAAACACCAAAAACCAACCGATTTCTGGTGTACCAAAATAATATATATATATATTGAAAAATAGTCCGTAGGGGAATCGAACCCCTGTTTCTGCCGTGAGAGGGCAGCGTCTTAGCCGCTTGACCAACGGACCATCAACAATAGATACTATACTATAGTTTTTGGGGAATTGCAAGCATAATTTTAAAAAAATGTATAAAAATTCATAATGTCCTACATAAAATCCAGCAATGACATCTGGTCGCTTAACGGCAAATCCCCTAACAGGCCCATTACTCGCATTTTCTCAACAATGGTGCCGCTCGCCTTTGTGCGGTTTTTAAAGTTCTCGCAAGAGGAAAACGCCCCTTCTTTCGCTGCTGCCACAACTCCCTCTGCCGCCTTATCACCCATTCCCTCTATACTGTTGAGCGAAGGCATCAGCTTGCCGTCAATAATCTGAAACTGTTTGGCATCCGCTGTAAAAATATCAATCGGGGCAAATTCGTACCCTCTCGCATACATTTCCTGGACAATCTTCATATCCCCATAGGCGGCTTCCTCTTTCTGACTCAGCTCCTTTGCCGCCAGACGCTTCTTATAATCCCTCATAGTCGCCTCCAGACGCTCCCGTCCCTGGCACATCAGCTCATAATCAAACGCCTTGGCACGGATACTGAAAAAGGCAGCATAATAAGCTAATGGATAGTATACTTTAAAATACGCAATCCGAAATGCCATCATGACATAGGCAACCGCATGTGCCTTTGGAAACATATACTTGATTTTCTCGCAGGACTCAATATACCAGTCCGGCACATGACAGGCACGCATCGCCTCTTTCCACTCATCCCACTCTTTGCATTTTCCCTTAGCCACTTTGCCTTTTCTGACATTTTCCATAATTTTAAAGGCAATACCGTTTTCCAGTCCGGTATGAATTAAATAGGTCATAATATCATCACGGGTACATATAGCTGTGGAGAGTGTACAATCTCCTTTGGCAATATAATACTGGGCATTGTTCAGCCAGACATCCGTACCGTGGGACAGGCCGGAAATCCGCACCAGATCTGAAAAATTTTTCGGTTTTGTATCCCGCAGCATCTGCATAACGAACTCCGTACCAAATTCCGGTATGCCAAGGCTGCCCAAATCCAGACCCATCAAATCCTCCGGCATTACGCCGAGCGCAGATGTATCCGCAAAGAGGGACAGCACCATCGGGTCATCCAGGCTGATGCTCTGGGCGTCCACCCCTGTAAGATCCTCAAGCATGCGTATCATCGTTGGATCATCGTGCCCGAGTATATCAAGTTTTAACAGATTGTGGTCAATCTTATGATAGTCGAAATGTGTAGTGACAATCGGGGTCTCCTGATCATTGGCCGGGTGCTGAATCGGGGTAAACGTATAAATATCCCATCCCTTTGGCAGAACAACAATCCCCCCCGGATGCTGCCCTGTCGTTCTCCGAACACCGACACATCCCTCTAACAGCCGCTCGATTTCCTCTTTCCGCTTGTGAGCTCCTTTATCCTCAAAATAATTTTTCACATAGCCATACGCCGTCTTATCTGCAAGAGTACCAACTGTCCCGGCACGGAATGTCTGCCCGGTTCCAAAAATAACCTCCGTATAGCTGTGCGCCTTGCTCTGGTACTCACCGGAGAAATTCAAATCAATATCCGGCTCTTTATCACCGTAAAAACCAAGGAATGTCTCAAAGGGGATGTCGTGACCGTCACGGATTAACGGTTTCCCGCAATGCGGACAGTCCTTTCTCGGCATATCATAACCGGAACTTCCCGCATATGCCTTTACTTCATCCGAATCAAAATCCACAAAGTGGCAGTTTTCACAGTAATAATGCGCAGGCAAAGGGTTTACTTCCGTAATGCCCGACATGGTTGCTACAAACGAAGAGCCGACGGAGCCACGGGACCCCACAAGATAGCCGTCCTCATTGGATTTCCAGACAAGCTTCTGCGCAATAATATACATAACGGCAAAACCATTTTTGATAATGGAATTCAACTCGTGCTCTAACCGCTCAGACACCTGGGGCGGCAGCGGGTCACCATACATAGAATGGGCTTTGTTATAACAGATTTCCCGAAGGTCCTTATCCGAATTCTCGATAACAGGAGGGCATTTATCCGGATAAACCGGGGAAATTTTTTCGACCATATCCGCAATCCGGTTTGTATTGTCCACAACCACTTCCATCGCCTTTTCCTCCCCGAGATAGGAAAATTCCTCTAACATCTCCTCCGTTGTCCGCAGATACAGAGGGGGCTGCTTGCCGTCGTCCATCTTTTTGCCGGCCAGAAGTATACTGCGGTACACATCATCCTCCGGGTCAAGGAAATGGACATCACACGTCGCGCACACGGGTTTCTGATATCTTTCTCCCAATTTGACAATATTCCGGTTCATATTTTTTAAATCGTCCCAGCTCTGTATTTCCTCATAGGACCTCTTTTCAGACGCCAGCATAAACTCATTATTGCCAACCGGCTGAATTTCGAGGTAATCATAAAAGTTTACAATCTCCTCTATCCTGTCCTCATCTGCATCATCCAGGAGCGCCCGGTATAATTCCCCGGCCTCACAGGCAGAACCGATAATCAATCCCTCACGCCATTTCATCAACTGGCTTTTCGGGATTCTCGGCCTTCGGTTAAAATATTTCAGATGTGCCATGGAAACCAGGCGGTACAAATTCACACGTCCCACTTCATTTTTTACTAATATAATCGCGTGATAACTTGGTTTTTTCTTAATAATCTCCGGTGCTGAATGCGTTCTCTTGTACAGGGCGTCTAAATCCGTAATCCCCTCTTTCTCCAACAGGACAATCAGCTTTTCAAAAATCTCTGCGGTAGCCTCTGCATCCTCCACGGCGCGGTGGTGGTTGAGCAGCGATATTTTAAGTGCTTTCGCTACATGGTCCAAGGTGTATTTTGCCATATGTGGAAAAAGCACACGGGCAATGCCTACCGTATCCACTACTGTAAAATCAACAGGAATCCCCTGCTCTTCTCCCTTACGGCACAAAAAACTGTAATCAAAACCCGCATTGTGCGCAACAAGAATAGAGTCTCTGCAAAATTCCAGAAACTCCGGCAAAACCACGTTGATGTCAGGCGCATCTTTTACCATACCATCTTCAATACCGGTCAGTTCTGTAATGCGTGGTGGTATGCGCACCCCCGGATTGACAAATGTACTGTAACGAGCTGTAATCTTCCCGCTTTCCACCTTGACAGCACCAATTTCTATAATCCGGTTTCTCGTCGGTGAAAATCCTGTCGTCTCCAAATCAAATACAACAAAACTATCCTTCAGGGACTGCCCCTTAGAATTACTTACCGTGTCATCCAAATCATCCACAAGGTATGCCTCGCAGCCATAGATAACTTTGAAATCCTCTTTTTCTATCGCGTGTTCTGCGTCCGGAAATGACTGCACAACACCGTGGTCTGTAATCGCAATGGCCGGATGTCCCCATGCCTGGGCACGCCTGACCATCTGTGCACAGTTTGTCACGGCATCCATATCGCTCATCTGTGTGTGCGCGTGAAGCTCCACTCTCTTCCTCGGGGCATGATCCATACGTCCAGTGCGGAAATCTTTGATTTCTTTTATGCCGACAATATTCCCGATTCGTATTTCCTTATCAAAATTATCGAGAGCGGCAACGCCTTTTAAACGGACAAAATTTCCTGTAGTAACAAACTCAAAAAAATTAATCTCTTCAATAAGGTCATCCGCAATAAAAAGTTTCGCCATAATCGTATCCGTAAAATCTGTTATGGCAAACATGACAAGCTTCTTATCCCCTTTTATGTCACGGCTCTCAACACTGCGGATTACACCCTCTACGACAACTTCTCCAATTTCATCCACAATTTCCTTTATCGGAATAACTGTTCCTTCAACATTTCTGCCATAAAAAACTTCAGGGTCCTTTGCCGGTTTGCGGTAGCTGCCTGCTGTTCGTTTAAATGGTTTTGTCTGAGGTTTATCCACCGCACGTTTTTCCGGCTGGCGCACGGCTGACGCCGGCTTTTGCTCCTCCTGCTCCGCTGTCTCCTCCTTTTTAATTACCATATGATATACTTCTGGTTCCGCTGCCGCCTTACGCTCTTTTTTTATGTAATGAAATTCAACCGTCACTTCTCTTTCAAAACGACGGCTTATCCGGTTAGCAAGAAACTCACCAATCTCCGGGCTCATATCCCGGCACAAAAAATCATCATCACAGGTTACCGTGAGCGTATCACCGGATGCTGTAAAAGGCTCTTTGCAAAATTTCATATAATAAACGGTATTTTGTTCCTTTAGCTCCTCCTTCAACGTATCCTCATACATTTTTAGCAGTTCTGTCAGACTGAGCTCTTTGGCAAATGGATAGTTGATTTCGAGTTTGGGCCGGAATCCAAGTTTCCGGAATACCTGGCGGTACAACTTCTGCTCCATTGTCTTTATGGAACGATAATGCAAAAGCTGGTCGCATCTGCAATAGATAAACGCCAGCATTTTTGTCTTTGATGCACTCACCTTTTCCACTGTAGTGCCTGAAAAAGAATTATATAATTTGTCCTCAACGGATAGCTCCGGAAAAGCTTCAAAAAAATGTACCATTCCTCACAGTCCTCTCTAATCGTTCCAGTGTGTTAATTCCTGACGAAGCGCCTCCAACAATTGGTCCTCCGGAACTTTTTTTACAATCTGCCCCTTCTTTATCAAAAGCCCCTCGCCGATTCCCCCGGCGATGCCGATATCTGCCTCTTTTGCCTCTCCCGGCCCGTTGACTGCACACCCCATGACAGCCACCTTTATATCCAAATCAAAATCTTTTACCATTTCTTCTACTCTGCCCGCCAGAGCAATCAAATCAATCTGCGTTCTCCCACATGTCGGACAGGATACCACCCGGATTCCTCCTTTTCTGAGTTCCATGGTTTGCAAAACAAGCTTTGCCGCATGGACTTCCTGTACAGGATCTCCTGTCAGGGAAATACGAATCGTATCACCAATTCCCATGTACAGAATAGCACCAAGCCCTAATGCAGATTTTACGCTCCCGCTGTAGACCGAACCCGACTCTGTAATACCGACATGAAGCGGATAAGGTGTCTTCCCTGCGATTAACTCATGGGCGCGGATACACATCAGCACATCGGCAGACTTTATACTGATAACGAGATTGTCATAACCCATTTCCTCAATGAATAATACCTGGTTCCGCGCACTCTCCACTAACCCTTCGGCAGTAACGCCGCCATATTTTTCTACCAGCTCCTTTTCCAGAGAGCCGCTGTTTACCCCTACGCGGATTGGAATTTTTCTCTCTTTACAGCAGTCCACAACTGCCTGAACCCTCTCCCTGTTTCCAATATTCCCCGGATTAATGCGAATTTTATCGGCCCCATTTTCTACGGCCGCAATCGCAAGGCGGTAATCAAAATGAATATCAGCAACAAGCGGAATGGAAATATTTTTTTTAATCTCCTGAAGGGCCCTCGCCGCCTCCATCGTTGGAACAGCACAGCGGATAATCTCACATCCGGCATGTTCTAACTGGTGAATCTGAGCAATTGTTGCCGCCACGTCCTCTGTCTTTGTATTTGTCATGGACTGAATAGCAACCGGATTTTCCGCTCCTATTTTTACATTCCCAATCTGTACTTCCTTTGTTTTGCTGCGATACATAAATCCCTCCAACGGATGCCCACGAATTCTTTATTGCTTTACAAAAATATTTTTACAATATCATTTCCAAGAATCAACACCATTAGAATCATTAACAGCGCAAATCCTGTCATGTTGACATAACCCTCGATTTTGGCGTTGATTGGCTTTCTTCGAATCCACTCCACAATCAGAAGCAGAAGCCGTCCGCCATCCAATGCCGGAATCGGAAGCAGATTCATCACACCGAGATTTGCCGTGAGGAGAATACTGATATTAATCAGCTGGAGTACCACAAACCAGGCACCACCAGACGCACTTTCATTCACCGTCTCCCCCACATACTGCACAATTCCTACCGGACCGGAGACATCTTTCGGACTCACCCTTCCCGTTATCATCTGACCAAGGCTCTGAATCGTAGTTGTAATCCAGAATTTCACCTCGTACAGCGCATATTTTACAACATCAAATCCATAAACCCGGGTCCTTGAAACATTTCCATACGAATACCCGAACTTATAACTCTCTGTTCCTTTCTCATCTTTTACAAGGGCCGGTGTAACTGTAAGTTCCCTCTCTTCCCCATTCCTTGAAATCTTAAATTGTGCTGCCTCAGATGTTGTCGGATGAAAGAGCAGATACGTGCGCAAATCCCTCTCTATCACAATCTTCGTTCCATTTATCTCCGTAATTAAATCTCCCTGCTGGACACCCGCCTCAGCCATTGGACTACCTTCTTCCACTCTGTTGACAGCAGCCTCATCATATCCCACTGCCCCCATAATAACCAGCGCAAGCACAAATGCCAGAACAAGATTAAAAAATGGTCCGGCGAAAATAACTGCCATACGGGCATACACAGACTTTTTCCCAAAAGCCCGCTCATCCTCTACCGCTTCTTCTTCCCCAAGCATCATACACGAACCGCCAAAAGGCAACACCTTCCACGAGTATATGGTATTATCCATATACTCCGGATGCTCCTCAAAAAATTTAGATGACTTCAAAAAGAAAACCTTTCTTCCCGTCTCCGTTTTCACCCATGAAATAAGGCGTGGTCCCATTCCAAGAGAAAACTCAATAACACCAATCTTATTCCATTTCGCCACAATAAAATGGCCAAACTCATGGATAATAATAATAAGACTGAATACCAGTATTGCCAGAAGTATGTTCCAAAAACTCATCTTTTCCTCCATTCCAAAACACTTGCGATTTCTTTTATACAAAGTTCCATTTCTTCTTTAATCGGTCGCAGGTTTCCGCCTCTACCTGAAGAATTTCATCCAGGCTCGGATTGTCTATTATTTTGTGCTGCCTCATGGCAAACTCTATCATATCATAAATTTCTAAAAATTTTATGTCCTCACTCAAAAATTTTGACACTGCATATTCATTCGCAGCATTCATAACGGTAAGCATAGACCCCCCGGCACGACACGCTTCTACTGCCAATGGTATGCCTCTCAGCACGTCCGTATTCGGTTTTTCAAACTGAATCTGCCCTATTTTTTCAAAATCCAGTCTCTCTCCATCCAGATAAATACGCTCAGGATAATAGAGGGCATACTGAATGGAAAGACGCATATCCGGTACGCCAAGCTGAGCCAGCACAGCCCCGTCCCGAAATCCTACCATAGAATGGATAATGCTTTGCGGCTGTACCACAACTTTAACATGGTCCAAATCCATGTCAAAGAGCCATGTCGCCTCTATAATTTCCAACCCCTTATTTATCATCGTAGCAGAATCCACCGTTATCTTCGGTCCCATTAACCAGTTTGGATGCGCCAGAGCCTGCTTTTTTGTCACAGCTTCCAATTGCTGTCTGGAATAGGAGCGGAACGGTCCACCGGAAGCTGTCAGATACAGCACCTCTGCCTGTTCCTTTTTCTCTCCATTCAATGCCTGGAAGATAGCGGAATGTTCGCTGTCAACCGGCAGAATACGGACTCCCTTTTCCTTTGCCAGCTTCATGATAATATGTCCGGCTGTCACAAGTGTTTCCTTGTTGGCAAGGGCTATATCCTTTCCGGCCGAAATGGCCTCCATTACCGGACGCAGCCCTACCATGCCGACCATTGCAGCCACAACCACATCCGCTTCCGGCAGCACAGATACCTGCACAAAACCTTCCATTCCCCAAAGCACCTCACAGGTACTTCCCTGGGAAGTACCTGTGGAATTCTCCTGCGAATAACCCTTTTCCCTTAATATTTCCTGCAGCTCTCCCGCTGTTTGTTCGTCTTTCATAACCGCATACTTTGGAGAAAATTCGCAAATCTGCTCAGCCATTCTCTCCGTATTTTTTCCACCGGTTAAAGCGAGTACACAAAAGTCCTCCCTGTTATGCCGCACAACATCCAACGTCTGCATACCGATGGACCCGGTAGATCCAAGTATTATAATTTTTTTCATGTTTAACCTCATTCCAGATTAGGATACATACACACTAACGCTCGAAAAAAGCAGCAGCAGGTAATATACAAACGGCGCAGCAAACAAAACACTGTCAAAACGGTCCAATATGCCGCCGTGACCGGGAATTGCCGTTCCGTAATCCTTCACTTCATAATTTCGTTTTATTGCAGACGCAGCCAAATCGCCTACCTGGGACACCAAAGCACAAATTGCTGAAATAACAGGAAAAGCCACCGTTGGAGACACAGCAAGCACATTCATGCCGGGAATAAAAAGAGAATATATATAACCAATCAACGCCGCCCCTAAAACGCCTCCCACACAGCCCTCCACTGTCTTTTTGGGACTGAGTTCGGAAAAATGGTGTTTTCCCACTAACATACCGACAACATAAGCACACGTATCAGAACCCCAGGAACCAATCATGATCAGCCAAACAAGCCATTGCCCCTCATGATAACATCGTACCTGATAAATATAACTCATTAACACCGTAACATATACAAAGGCAAAGGCACATTTGGCAACCTGCCCAAACGTGTCCTTTGGATAGCGAAACACAAAAAAGATGAGTAATACTACAAAGACGAGAATTAAAATACACCATGACCACGATTCATGGGAAATCCATAAATCCGGGGAAAGAACGGCATCAAATAATAATGTTCCCGCATAGATTACAAAGGCAAATGGGTGCTTTTCTAACTGAAAAACCCGCAACAGCTCATACAGGCCCAAAATAGACAATGCTGCCAATACTGTCAACAGCCATGTCCCCCCTAAAAAAAAGAGCAAAAGCGATACCGTTATAAGGACAATCCCGCTTAGCAATCGTTTCCAGAACATAAAATCCCTCATTTCTGCGCCGCTGTCCGCGCGCATTCCTTTCTTTTTCTAAACAGCGCCAAAACGCCTGTCCCTGCCATTGTAATACTCAATTGCCTTTTCTAACTCCGCTTTGTTAAAATCAGGCCAGAGCACATCTGTAAAATAAAACTCCGTATAAGCCAGCTGCCATAAAAGGAAATTTGACAGCCTTGTCTCCCCACTGGTCCGGATAAGCAAATCCGGGTCCGGAATACCACAGGTATCCAGATATTCCTCAAACACCGCTTCATCAATTTCCTCCGGCCGAAGCTCTCCCTTTACCGCCCTCTCGCACATCTTTTTCACACTGCGGAGCATTTCATCCCTGCTCCCGTAATTTAATGCCACCTGAAAATGCAGTCCGGTATTATCTTTTGTCACTCTCTCCAATTCCCGTATGCTCTGTCTCATGTCCTCATCGAGCAGGGATATGTCCCCAATAACCCGGACGCACATATTATTCTTTGTACTGCGCTTAATACAGTCTTTTAAGTATTGCCGCAAAAGCTTCATCAGCGCATCCACCTCATCCTGCGGCCGTTTCCAGTTCTCTGTTGAAAATGCATATACCGTTAAATACCGGATTCCCAAATTATAGGCATCCTCACAAATCTGCTCTACAGTCCTGCTTCCCGCTACATGCCCTGCCTTCCTTGGAAGCATTCTTTTTTTTGCCCATCTGCCATTGCCGTCCAGAATAATTGCCACATGATTGGGTGCATTCACTGATTTTGCTCTCCTTTCAAAACAACGGACAGTACGCTCTGCGAACTGCCCTTATGTCCAACAACGGACAGTACGTTACATAAACTGTCCTTATATCCAACAACGGACAGTACGTTACATAAACTGTCCTTAATATCCAAATCCTTTATACCGTCATAACCTCATCTGACTTATTGCTGATTGCCTTGTCAATCTCGGTAACAAATTTATCAGTAAGCTTTTGAATCCTGTCCTCAAGCTGCTTTTGCTCATCCTCAGAAATCTCATTTGCTTTCATTTCCTTCTTTACTGCATCATTGGCATCTCTGCGGATGTTACGAATCGCTACCTTGGCAGCCTCACCTTTTTTCTTAACATCTTTCACAAGTTCTTTCCTTCGTTCCTCTGTCAGCTCTGGAAAAACCAGCCGGATTGCCTTGCCATCATTGGCAGGGGTAAGACCAATATCTGATGAAAGAATTGCTTTTTCAATATCTTTAATCAAACTTGACTCCCATGGCTGAATCTGAATCATGCGTGCCTCTGGAACCGAGATGTTTGCCACGCTCTGAAGCGGTGAAGGCGTACCGTAATAATCCACCATAATCTTATCGAGGATACGTGGATTTGCCCGTCCCGCCCGGATTGCCACATATTCCTCCTGCAAACTGGAAAGAGATTTTTCCATTTTTTCTTCATAAATACTAATATCAAAATCCATAATTATCCCCTTTTCTGTGCTGCCACATGTGTATTTAAGCTGTGATCATTGTTCCATTACCTGCTCCACAGGCAGCATTTGTTATACTGTTTTCTTCATTCAGGCCAAAGACATACATAGGCATTTTATTTTCCATACAGAGAACAGCTGCCGCTAAATCTACAACACCTAATCTTTTATCTACAATATCAGACATTTTCATAATCTCATACTTTTTGGCCCCAGGATTAACCGCCGGATCAGAATCATATACACCATCCACAGCCCTGGCTGCCAGAATAATATCTGCCTCGATTTCAACGGCACGCAGCGCCGTCGCCGTATCTGTGGAAAAATACGGGTGTCCCGTTCCTCCGGCAAAAAAAATGACCATTCCCTTTCCCAGATACTTATTTGCTCTGTCTTTGGAAAACAGCTTTGTAAAAGAACCACACGCAAACGGCGTGAGCACCTGCGTCATCAACCCTGCAGAACGGCAGATTTCAGACATATACAGACAATTCATCACCGTCGCCATCATGCCAATCTGATCTGCTTTTGTGCGGTCAATGGCGCCGCTGGAACGGCCGCGCCAGAAATTACCGCCGCCAATCACAATCGCAACCTCAGTCCCTCCGTGGACCATTTCCTTAATCTGTCTGGCTACCGCCATACAGGTTGACTCATCAAAACCAGTTCCCTTTTCTCCAGCCAGCGCCTCACCACTCAGCTTTAAAAGGACTCTCTTATACCTCGCCATAATTTCCCCCACTGTTTATTCAAAGAAAGAATCCAAATCCACATCAGCAAACTGTAAGGAACAATGACCGTCAATAACAGCACCACTGTTGATCTGAATGGATTTTGCCTTAATGTCACCTTTCACAACAGCTGTTGAATCAACAATGACCGGACCATTCACCTCAATATTTCCTTTAATTGCACCGGATACTAATACAGAAGTACAGCTGATATTACCAATAACAACCGTTCCCACATCTATTTTAACAATACCCTTACTGTTGATGTCACCTTCGAGTTTTGGCGTCTGGACATAGATTTCAGAAGCAATTGTATTACCTTCTACACGGCCTTTAATCGTCAATTTCCCCTGACATTCTACATCTCCTGTAATAACACCTTCTACAACAAGGGAAGTATCTGAATTAATTCCACCGGTAATAGTAGTTCCTTTTGTAATAACAGTAACAGCCTGTTCCTGTGCTGCTTCTTCCTCCGGTACTGGCGTTGTCATTTCTTCACTCATAAATTTATCCTCCTCAACTAATAGTTCATTCATTTCTGTAACCTCCTGGACTGGAATCTCTTCCTCTGCCGGAAGTTCTTCCTCTATCATGTCAGCTTCCGGTTCCTCCTGAGCCATATTCAGCTCCTGCTCCTCAGGCACCGGCTGCTCTTCTGTTTCTGTTTCGGGAACAAGAGCCTCTGCAAATTCCGGCTGCACCGCCGGCTGTTCCTCCTCTGATACCGTATCCTCTAAGGATTCCACCTCTACATCTTCCTCCGGAATTTCAAAAGAATTCGTCTGTTCCGGCAGAAAATCCAGCTGAAGCTCTTCACCTGAAGTTTTTTCTGATACCGGTTCCTCATCAGGAATCACAGATTCCATCACAGGTTCTTCTGCTTGATCTGCAAACACCTCTGCCTCATCTTTGTAACCTTCATCCAGAGACTCTGCTAACTCATTTACAGACTGTGCAATATCCTCTTTCAGATCCTTAAAAAAACTCATTATCTTTCCTCATTTCTGCGCTGCTTGATTTTGCCTGACAGATTTGCGGAAGCAGCGCATACACAAATCTGCGTTGTAAAAGTAAACCTATAAATTGTGCCGGACTAAGGCAGTAGCCTCGTCTACAGGCAATATTTCGCAATTTTGTTTTTTTAATTGCTTTATAATTTCTGGAAGAGCCTTTACCGTCATCGGGCGGTCTGCCACATCATATAAAAGAACAATGGATGAATCATATGCGGCAACACCTTCAAGGATTCCAGTTATCATCTTATTTTTGGAAACAGAAGCATGTGCAGTATCCGGACTGATCACATTCCAATCCAGATAAACCAATCCCTTCTCCTCAAGAACAGGGATTAAATCATGGATTGGTACATCTGTTCCCGTCACGCTGCTTCCACCCGGAAATCGGTAATAAGTAGGAGCAACACCCGTTGTCTCATATAAAAGCGTATAAATCTCATTCAAATCCCTCTTAAATTCCCTTTTGGAAGAATATATATCGGAATATATATGGGAATAAGAATGCATTCCAAGAGTATGTCCTTCCTTCACTATGCGTTTATACAGCCTCTTTGAATAAGAGTCTTCCTTTCCCGTCACAAAAAAAGTAGCCTTCACTTTATTTTTCTTAAGTATATTAAGAATTTTTGCCGTTTGCGTCCCAGGACCATCATCAAAAGTCAGATATACCTTTTTTTTCACTTCCTTATCAGCAGCGGTGCCCGATGCCGTAACAGCATTTCCGGAAACTTTTTCGGCTTCCTGGGTTTTCTCTTTAGCCTGGGCAATATCTGCGGCAGACACTTCTGCTGCCTGTTTTTGCATTCCAAGCTCATCCAGGCGCTTCTGCAGGCCAAAGACCTTTATCATAAGAAAAATGGACAGAACCGTTGGCAGTACTAACAAAATAACGCATGTAGTTATAATCAATTTTTTTATCCTGGCTACACGCCTTTTTCTAAATTCAATTTCTGCCCTTTTATTCTCTCCGCCCGCCAAATCCGCAGCCTCCTGTCTATTCGTCACTCTCTTTTTCACGGATAACTCCGTCTTTTTTTTGCTCTTTTTTCTTTCTTTTAAACTCATACAGGCTGGCATCTGCTTTATTGACACATGCCTCCAGGCGCTCCTTTTCCCCCGGCTGCATCATATGCCATCCAACACTTGCGCGAACTAAATAAGGAAGTTCACTGGATTCATTAAAATCATCCAGATACTGCTGGAACGCATGAATAAATGCCACGGCCTTATCTTTATCATAACCAATTCCGACCACATTGTATTCGTCCCCGCCTACCCGCGCACATACATCCTCAGGCCGGGCTGCCGCCTCCATGGCCGCGCCGATTGTTTTCAGGGCAAGGTCACCATTCATGTGTCCAAAACGGTCGTTGACTATTTTTAAATTATCCATATCCAAAGCAAAAACAACAAAGGTACTCTTCTCTTCCTTTGCTCTGTCATACAGCTCCTTAGAAGCGGAATCAAATCCTCTGCGGTTATACAATCCTGTCAATGCATCATGGACATACAACTCGTTCAACTCCCGCAGGAGCCTGTGGTTCTTTTGCTTAATCCGTATCATATCCAGCGCATTGCCCAAAATGGCAAGCCAATTCTGGAACGCTTTATCAACACTGTAAACATCTTCAAAAGATATGGCAAAATATCCAAACGAGTACTGGTTATTGTGCAACGGAAAAAAATAATAAACCATTGGTTCTTCTATGGTTGCCTCCGGTGGAAGCAACTGCTTTGTATCAAAAGGTTTTGTGTCTATCTTTTCCCCGTCCAGAACGCCACCGCCAATTGCCTTGCTCTTTTTTGCAAATCCGGTTTTACTTGAGCGGTACTTCGGATAAGTACTTCCCCTTCCCTCACCTAGACAGATAAAAAAGCTTCTGACATGATTATCTGCATATTCTAACAGTCGGGTTTTATCCTCTATTCCATCAACGGTATCCATATCGGACAAATCAATGGAAATGTATGTATTAATCTGAACTCTCTCCAATATATGGTTGTGTTCATTCACCTGCCGCACCCGCTTGGCAAGCATGCTCTGCATACTGAAAGTCTCACAGCCACAGGAATTACGGATTTTAATCTCAGCATCTAAATAATTCACCCGCTCAATTTTCTCACCATTCCACATCTTCTCAATTAATTTCAATGCCTGGCAGCTCATCTCTGCGACCGGAACGGCAACGGTAGTAATCGGCGGCATCGTAATAGATGCCTCCCATATATCATCAAATCCACTGATTGCAATATCATCCGGAATTAAAAACCCCTCGGAAATCAACTCATTGGATAAATCAATTGCCATATAGTCATTGGCACAGACAATTGCCTCCGGGCGGTCCTGAAGATCCATCATAAAATATTGGGCAGCCGCCTTCGTCCTATCATGCCAAAAATCCCCTTCAAACACCAACGTTTCATCAAAAGGAATTCCACGGTTTGCCAGGGCATCTTTATAATCATTCAAACGCTTTATTGAATCGGGATGATCAAACGGTCCACTTAAAAAGGCCACTCTTTTTAATTTGTGGTCATCAATAAAATGATATACTATCTGCTCTATACTGTGTTTCTGGTTTACCAGTACACACGGGTATTTTCCGGAATCCCTTCTAAGCGTAACAACCGGACAGGTACATCGGTTCTTTATATATTCCCATGTTTTATTCCTGGCCTCTTCATTTGTCAATGTATCCTGGCAGAAAATAATTGCATCCAAATCCTCATAGGGAACAAGATGAATGATATTTGCCTCACCGCGGCCATTTCTTGTCTGAGTACCATAACATGTATAAAAGGTGAAATAAGCAACATTATATCCGGCAGACTGAACATAAGAAGAAATCGTATGGCATACCTGCTCCTGATAATGTGAGGAAACATCACAGAGAATCACGCCAATTGTCTTTAATCCATTGCCAAACATACCTTTGCCTCCCCTCACCATAGTATAACTATTAGTATTATACCACAAAACAAAAATATTTCCACTTGTTTTTTTACTTCTTTAGGGGTGCACATCCATCCGACGCATGGATAGCACAGAACAAATCTGTTTTTGCAAATCACCGATATCTAACGGCTTTGGAAAATGGGCATCCATACCTGCCCGTAAAGAATTGTAATAATCCTCCGCAAATGCATTGGCAGACAAGGCAATAATCGGTATATTGGAAATATCCTTGTTCTCCATTTTCCGGATTCTCCTTGTGGCTTCATAACCATCCATAATCGGCATCTGAATATCCATGAGAACTAACAGATAATAATCCGCCGGGGCTTCTGTGAGCTTGTCCACCGCAATCTGTCCGTTTTCTGCCGTCTCTACAATATATCCCTGTGCCTCCAGGAGTTCCTGCGCAATCTCACTGTTTATCTCATTGTCTTCCACGAGAAGGATTCTCTTCCCTTTCAGCGCCTCCTGATCAATCAGCTCCTCTGCGTCCAACTGCTGTTTCTCCTGATTTTCCTGCAGTTTTAGGGGAAGTCTCACGGTAAAGCAGCTTCCTTTCGCGGGTTCACTCTCAACGAATATCTCTCCACCCATCAAATCCACCAGACTCTTTACCACCGTGAGCCCAAGGCCTGTTCCAAGCACACCGCTGAAAGTCGTATTGTACTCTCTTTTAAATGGCTCAAACAACTCCTGGATAAAATCTTCGGATATACCAATACCATCATCCTCTACAATAAAATTAAAATAACCATAACCACTTAATTCATTTTCCTCCTCCGTCAGAATCAGTTTTATTGTTCCACCGGAATTAGAGTATTTCACAGCATTATCAAGAAGCTGGCCTAAAATTTCTTTAATCCGTATATAATCAGCAATCACACGATTATGTATAATGCCCTTTTTCTCTATCTTAAATACAAGATTTTTTACCCCAATCTGCGCGCGCACTACCTCTTCTATATCATGGAGAATATCCGTAAGCGTACACTCGTTCCATGTCAGATTTACTTTTCCGGACTCCATCCGGGTTACTTGCAGAGACTCATCAAAAATCATAAGAAGCTGCTCACCGGATGAACGGATTTTATTCACAAAGTCCTCCACTCTTTCCTTATCATTTAAATGTTTTTTTATCAAATCCGTATAACCAATAATCGCATTCAATGGCGTACGGATATCATGGGACATATTGGATAAGAATATGCTCCTTGCCAGATTTGCCGCCTCTGCCTGCCGCAGCGCCTGTTTTAACAGGGTCTGTTTTTCTACCTGATTCGTGATATCTTTTGCCATAAAGAGTGCCACAACATCCTGCAAAAAATCATCTTCCCCAAGTAGCATAATATAACGGAATACACGTTTCCTTCCGGCCTGGTCTGTGAGCTGCATGTCAATTGCCTGCTCCATCTCCCCTCTCTCCGCACAGCGAAGAAGACGTTCCCTTCCAAAAAAACGATTAAACTCCAATATGTCATTTCTTTCCAAAAAATTCTTTTTCCGCGCAAGAAATTCAGAAAATGTCTTCAATGGCTGCGGTTCATATAATACAGTCTCAAACAGGCTGTATTCCCCATTATCTTTCTGATAAGAGGAGGTAGAAATAATTTTATCCCTTGTTAAATTGACCTCGAAAAATGACACAGCATCATACAAAATTGCTTTTTTATACTGGCTCTCTCTCAAATAAGCATTTCGCAGCTCGTGGTTCACTTTCTCAAGCTCTACCATACGGCTCTCAAGCCGTGTCGTGGCATCCTCGATAAACACACAGAAAATATCACCATATTCCTCCGTGTTGAGAAAATGTCCATAATCCTCTACCCATCGGATATTTCCATTTTTTTGAATAATGCGGTATTCTACAAAATCCAAATCATATTTACTGTTATGTATCTGTGTCTTAATGCTTTCTTCTACAGCATCTATGTCCTCCGGATGCACAAGTCCACGAAACGTAAATCCCGTCAGCTCCCGAAACTCCTCTTCATTATCACAGCCAAAAATACGAAGCATCGAACTGTTTATATGAATCAGTTCCTCATCACCGTCCGCATGGTAAATAAAAAAGCCACCCGGCATTCCCTCCGATATCTGCTGAATAACAGGCAGTGTCTGTTCATTTATAATAAGCGAATAATCATACTTCTTTTCCAATTCGGGAACCTCCTCAAACCAATCATGTCAATAGAAAGAAACCCGTATAAATCTGTTAACAAACAAAAATGCCGTCTCCAACTAATTTATACGAGTCTCTGTCATTAAGCATTTTTATGAAAAATTAAACATTTTAATAACTTCAACTACATTGAAGAAATCAACCTTGGCCAGTGCAAAACACTCCAATATATCTGGTGAAAACTGTCCACACTCCCCATCTAAAATCATCTTAAATGCATTTGCATTGCTGTATGCATTTTTATATACTCTTTCACTTACCAATGCATCATATACGTCCGCAATGGAAACAATCTGTGCACTAATGGGAATCTCATTTCCCACAAGATGATCCGGATATCCGTTTCCGTCCCATCTCTCATGATGGTAGCGGCAGATATCATAACAGTACTGATAAAAGTCATCGGAACATTTTGAGGCAAAGCTCTCTAATATATCACAGCCTATCGTTGTGTGAGTTTTCATGATTTCAAATTCTTCCGGTGTCAGTTTCCCTGGCTTCAGCAATATTTCATCACGGATTCCGATTTTCCCGATATCATGAAGCGCTGATGCACGGGCTATATCTGCCGCCTGCTCCTGTGTAATACCATAATCTGGAAAATACTTCATAAAGTAATTCAGCATAATACGCGTAAAATACTTAATCCGTCGGATGTGGTCACCGGTTTCTACACTTCGGAACTCTACGACAGAGCTGAGGGTATCCAGCATAAACTCATTATTTTCCTTGATTTTTTTCTCTTGTTCACGAAGAGTTTTTTCCTGCTCTTTCAGACGCTCTTCCATATTGTTTTTCGTCTGATAGAACTCAATCAGGTTATTAGCTCGCTTTTCAACAATCTGAGGATAAAACGGCTTATGTATGACATCAGCTATTGCATAGGAATATGCCCGGTTATCACTCTCCCGAATCGTCTCACTTGTAATCAGTATAACAGGGATTTTCTCCAGAAGTCCATTCTCCTGCATATAATCCAGCACCCCGAAACCATCCATAACCGGCATAACAATATCCAAAAGCACCACACAGAAATGATTTTCTTCATTTTGAATCTGCTGAACTGCCTGTTCCCCATTCTCTGCCTCAATTATATCGTATTTTGATTGGAACATCATATGCAGAATCGTTCTATTTACTTCTTCATCATCTACAATTAAGATTTGCTCTCTGTTCATACTGTCTCCTTTTTTGAAAAGGCAGAACAGCTGCAAGAGCTGCTCTGCCCTTTATTTTTAACAATATAGTTTTTAATATTTCCCAAACTCATCATCCAGGGAAATCAGCTGCTCATTATAATTGTTGTCAGAGCCAAAGGAATCTGAGTTATTCGTGTTAGTCAGAGCTGTACTCTGTCCATCATGTCCGGAAATCTTATAACCTGCCAGCTGGTTCTTCAAGCTGACTGCCTGGTTGGAAAGTTCTTCACTCGCTGCCGCACACTCTTCACTTGTAGCTGAGTTTGTCTGTACAACAGTAGAAACCTGAGTAATTGCCTGGTCAACCTGAGATATTGCCGTTGCCTGCTCATTGGAAGACTCTGCCATATCTGTCATCAGTCCGGTTACTGATTCAATGGATTCTACAATTTTGTCAAGAGCCTCTGATGTCTCAATTGCCAGTTTCTGTCCATTGCCAACTTTACGAATGGAGTCTTCTATCATTTCTGCTGTTTCTTTTGCTGCTGACGCACTCTTTGCAGCCAGGTTCCTTACCTCTTCTGCTACAACGGCAAAGCCTTTACCATGAATACCTGCTCTTGCTGCCTCAACCGCTGCATTCAGTGAGAGAATATTGGTCTGGAATGAAATATCGTCAATGGTCTTAATAATCTTAGAGATTGTCTCAGACGACTCACTGATATCCGTCATAGCCCCAACCATGGAAGTCATCTGATTCTTGCCATCTGCCGCCATCTCTCTTACGGTATGAACAAGATTGTTTGCCTCTGTAGCAACAGAAGCATTTTTCTTTGTTCTCTCTGCAATCTCATCAATCGAAGCAGTAACTTCCTGCAATGCACTTGCCTGCTCTGTAGAACCCTGTGCTAATGACTGGCTCGCACTTGCCACCTGCTCTGCACCAATCGTAACCTGTACGGCAGACTCTTTTACTGTTCCAATCGTAGCCCCCTGGTTTTCCACCAGTTTACGCAACGCTTTTCCAAGAATGTCTTTATTTCCTCTCGGAGTTACCTCAATAGCCAAGTCGCCATCGGCAATCTCTGTGGCAATCTCAGCCTGTTCTCTTGTTGCATGTACCATCTCTTTAAAGTTATCCATGAGGATACCCAAATCATCATCATTTACTTTCTCGCAATCTACATCTACATCACCAGCTGCCATTTTCTTAGCGGCAATAGACAGCTTTTTCACTGGAACAGTAATAGAGCGGATCAGAATCAGGCAGAAAGCAATGGAAATGATAACGGCAATAATTGCAATCGCCAGGATAATTAGCTGTAAGACGCTAAGGCTTCTCTCCAATTCCTCATTATTGGCATTGGAAGCGGCCTCAATCTTATCCTGCAGGGCAATCAGCTCTTCTTCCGCCTTGGCAGCAATGGCAGAACCGGATGTCTTAATATCGCTTCTGGCCTCTTCCACATTACCTTCTTCAACAGCATCTGCATAATCTTCGCAGGCCTGCATAAACTGGGTCATGTCAGAATATGTTTTGTTGAACTGCTCTGTTATCTCAGTAGAATCAAATGCAGTCAGTCTCTCCTCAAATTTTGCACTGTACTCATCTACTCTTTTCTCATATTCCTGCATCTCAGTTCTTTTTTTCTTCAAAGTTGTAGGATCTTCATGATAAATATACATAATGTCACGGATACGGACTCTGATATCCGCAAAATCAGAATACGCCTCACTCAAATAATACTGACCCATTGCATAATTATTGTAACGGGCGCTGCGGGCCTGATTAATCATAATCATTGCCCATAATCCCACGCTGGAAATAATCAGCATAAATACAATAAGCATAACGCTGAACAATGTAATTTTCCCCTTGACAGTCATGTTTTTTAGCTTTTTCATGATAAATCTCCTTTCTATTCTTCTTCCTCGTCTTGAATTTTCTCCAGGGTCTCTAATTCTTCATCTTTAATCAGCTTTTCCGGGTCAATCAACATTTTTACGATTTCTCCCGTTTTTGCCAAACCATATACATATTTATTGTGTTCCTTATCTTTTCGTCCAATTGCCGGCGGCGGCACGATATCATCATCCAGAATGGTGTCCACTTCGGCAATCTTTTCCACAATCAGCCCAATCATAATAGACTTGACACTAATCACAATAATACATGTCCGGTCCGTATACTCCTGCGGTTCCATCTTAAACCGTATGCGCACATCAATAACCGGGATAATCTTACCCCTCAAATTAATTAAGCCTTTGATATAATCTTCCACTTCAGGAATTGAGGTAATTTCCTGCATCGCAATAATTTCTTCTACAAAACTTATACTGATGCCAAAAAACTCTTTCCCTATCTGGAAGGTCATAAATTTCCCTTTTTGGGAATCTCCCTCTTCCAAAAGCTCATCCTTTATTTCTTCTGCCATGCACTATCTCCTTTCCTCGTCCTGCACCAATCCGGCAATATCAAGGATTAAGGCGATACTTCCATCGCCGAGCTGTGTACAGCCAGATAACCCTTTTACTTTCTTTATATAGGATGGTATTGGTTTTACTACAATTTCCTGCTCACGCAATAGTGTATCTATTAAAATGCAGACCTGTTTGTTCTCATATTCGAGTATAACGACAATTCCGTCCTCCACTGCTCCCTGAGAACCTGCCAAATCATATTTCTCGTTCAGGCGAATGAATGGATAACAGTCATCGCGTATTACAATATATTCTGATCCACTCGGGTCCTGTACAATTGCATCTTCACCTACCCGGATAAACTCCTTCACAGATGCTGTCTCAATGACAAAGGAAGAACCGCCTACCTTAATCACAATACCGTTAATAATAGCCAGGGTCAACGGAATAACCAGAGTCATTTCTGAACCTACGCCCTCTTCACTGTCTATATCCAATCTTCCGCCAATGGACTGAATGTTTTTCACAACAACATCCATGCCAACACCACGCCCGGAGTATTCCGTAACCTCCTCTTTCGTGGAAAATCCCGGCAACGTAATAAAACGATAAATCTCACTGTCTGGAAAATCAGTAATCGGCCTATCCTCTATTAAGCCGTTTTCCAGTGCCTTATTATAAAGTTTTTCTTTATTAAGGCCCTTTCCATCATCGCGGACTGTAATATATACTTTCCCGCTCTCATTCTTTGCTTCCAGGGTAATAGTTCCCTTCTCCGGCTTTCCGGCATTTACCCTCTCCTGCTTATCCGTCTCAATTCCGTGATCTACCGAATTTCTCACAAGATGCATCAACGGATCTGAAATATGTTCAATTATGTTCTTATCAACCTCAGTATCCTCTCCAATCACCTCAAGCTCAATTTCTTTTCCCAGCTTTCTGGAAACATCAAAAACAATTCTCTTCATTTTCTGGAAAACGTTAACCAGAGGCATCATTCGCATAGACATAATGACTTCCTGAAGCTCTGTGGTAATCTTACTGAGCTGCCCTGCCGACTTCTGGAAATTGGTGAGCTCCAGCCCCGGTGCCTGAAGATCCGGATTCTGCAGCACAGCCGCCTCCGCAATAACGAGCTCTCCAATCAAATCCATCAGGGAATCCATCTTTTCCACATTCACGCTAATGATTGTCTGCTGCTTTGGCTGATGCTTCGCAAGCGTCTTTCCTTTGCCGGCCTCTTTTGATTTAACGACATAATCACCTGGCTGCGGCGCACTTTTCTGAGGTTTCTCTTCCGATTTGGCGGAATCCCCTAAATCAATAATCTCCGATGCATCCGCCCGTCCAAAATGAGCAAGCTCTTCACCAAATTCCTGCAGTGTCAGAACATCAAAGTCAATTTTCTCTGCCTGCGGACTGTCTATTAATTCAAGAACCTCTTCCTTACTGCTCTTCGTTTGCAGGAGCATATAAAACCCCTCGGCAAGAATGATATCTCCCGTTTCCTCATTGGACATAATATCTTCCGGTATATACAGCAAATCCTCCGCAATTTCTTTCAGTGCAAAAGTTGCTGAATAAGCACGGATATTACTCATCATAGTATCGTTGCGGTAATGAATGACAATCTTGTAAAAATGACTGTCCTCACTGGCAACAGGCGCTATATAAAACTGCTTTGGTTCTTCGCTCTTGTTCGCCTTGGGGAGCCTGATACCCTGATCTTTGATCTCTCCCTTCAAACGGTTTAAAAACTCATCTAAATCTGCAAGTAATCCACTCTCATCACCATCTGCATCTTCTCCATCTTTGATTTTATCCAATTCTCCGGTTACAAAATCCGATACAGAAAGTACGTGTTCTACCAATTCCAGATGAGGAACATTCTCCGGTTGGGATTCCCGCAAATAATAAAAAATATCCTCCAGCTTATGGGTAACCTTTGTAATATTTTCATACATCATGATTCCCGATGAGCCTTTAATCGTGTGCATAATTCGGAAGATTTCATTAATGTCGGCATCGTCAAAGCAGTCTGCATCCTGTTTTTCCAATATGATGCCTTCCAGCTTTTCCAATAACTGGCCGCTCTCATACAGAAACATGTCAAGCATACCGTCTACGTTAAATTCTTCTGCCATACTTCCTCCATTCCTAAAGATTTCTCTTTCAATTCCGCTGTCAGATTAATCCCAATTTCTTCAACAGCTTCTCAAACTTATCCACATCAATTGGTTTTCCACAATAGGCCTCGCATCCAAGCTCAAAAGCCTTTTTTACATTTCGCTCGTCATTCAGGGCCGTTGTCATAATGACTTTGACGCAATTCTGCTTCGGAATCTTTCTCTGCGATTCAATACCACGAATGGCCTTCAATACCTGATAACCATCTAAAACCGGCATCATCACATCCAAACATACCAAATCATATGGTTCTTCATCATCTAATGCCATCATAAATGCATCTACTGCTTCCTCACCATCCACAGTAATATCACATTCCCCATATTGCGACAAGTACTTATCCATAAATTTTCTGCTGGCAAAATCATCTTCTGCCAATAATATTTTCATGGTCTTTATGCTCCTTTCTTTATATTTATTTGCTTAACAGGCTGTATATCTTGCCTGAAATTGCCGACAATGAAGTCTGATACTGCACTGCTCCCATATCGTACGCCACTTTTGGCATTCCATATACGACGCAGCTCGGCTCATCCTCACCAATTGTCTGAGCACCGGCATTCCGCATTTCTAAAAGCCCCTGCGCACCATCGCCGCCCATTCCGGTCAGAATCACACCAATTGCCTGCTTTCCTGCCGTTTTAGCAACGGAACTAAATAATACATTTACAGAAGGACAATGTCCGGTCACCCGTTCTGTCCCCCGACATTCTACCTGATAGATACCGCCTATCTTAACAAGACGCATCTGTCTGTCGCCTGGCGCAATAAGCACCTGTCCCGGAATAACCTTATCCCCGGTCTCTGCCTCTTTTACTGCAACCTGGCACTGATTATTCAGACGCTCTGCATACATTTTTGTAAATCCCGGCGGCATGTGCTGTACAACCACAACACCGGGAATATCTCTCCTAAACTGACGGACTACTTCATAAATCGCCTCAGTCCCACCGGTAGAGGCACCAATGGCAATGATACGCCCACTGGCCGCTGCACTTATTTCTCCTTTTGACATAAGACTGGCGGCAGTCTTATGATTTCCCACTTTCGCAGTGGAAGCAATTTTTACTTTTGTAACAAACTCCGTTTTTAAAAACTCACCAAGCTGCTGACGGTTTAAATTACTCGGTTTTGCCACAAAATCAACAGCTCCCGCTTCCAGTGCATCAAAAACTTTATTATCAAGGGAACTCATAACGATAACCGGCAGTGGATATTGCGGCATCAATTTCCGCAAAAAATCGATTCCATTCATCCTCGGCAGTTCAATATCGAGCGTCATGACATCCGGTTTATACTTTATAATGGCATCTCTTGCCTCATAAGGATTTGCCGCCTGACCAACAACCTGAATATGAGGGTCAGAATTGAGGCTCTGTACAAGCAAACTCCGGAACATAACGGAATCATCTACTACAAGCACTCTAATTGGTTTCATAAGTCCTCCTATTTTCTATATATTGAGGGTTCTACATACTGAAACGGCGTTTTGCTGTGGTTCAATCCCTCTGTCGTACCAATAAACAAATAACCGCCCGGCTCCATATAATCATATATTTTCTGAATAAGTTTATACTTTGTATCTTCCTCAAAGTAAATCATGACATTCCGCAAAAAGACAACATGAAACTTCCTCTTAAACGGAAAAGGGTTCATCAGGTTAAACTGACGGAATATCACTTCTTTTTTCAGCTCATCCGTCACTTTGAACTCCTCGTCACTACATTGCTTGAAATAACGCTTCTTCCACTTTGGCGGCAGCGGTTCAATCTGTTCTTTTAAATAAACACCACGGGATGCATGCTGAAGCACCCTTGTAGAAATATCGGTTGCAAGCACTGTTGTATCCCACACCTTATGCTCGACGCCAAAGAAATCCTTTAATATCATAGCCAGCGTATATGGCTCTTCCCCCGTCGAAGAGGCTGCTGACCAGATGCGCAAATCTTTCCGTGCACTTTCTTTCCTTTTTAATGATGGGAGTATCACTTTATGCAAATATTCAAAGTGCTCACTCTCCCGCATAAAATATGTATGGTTTGTCGTCAATACATTAATCAGGTTAGAAGCTTCTTCCCCTTTCGGATCTTTTTCCACCTTTTCCATGTACTCATTATAGCTGGCATAACCATTACGCAAAAGATAATTATCAAGCCGCCCTGTTATCAGGACTTTTTTCTGGCTTAAATCAATTCCGTATCGGCCTTTTACATAGGAGACAATACGGCTAAACTCACTATCAGTAATCATATTTCGCCTCCGGTAACGCTATTTTTTTCTCTCGCCATCATATTATAATCCCATCAACAAATTTTGTCAACATTCTGCTTAAGCTTTAATCCATGCGCATTTGATGCCAAATTCTTCTAAAAGTTTCTACAATTTCCGGCTCATATTCCGTTCCACTCTTCTCAATAATTTGCTGTATCCCCTCATCACTTCCCTCTCTCACACTAACATTAAAATCATCAACAAGAGCTGTAATTCTTGCCTCTAACGGAATCTCTGTCCCCTTTAGTCCCGGAATCCCCCTTCCATTCCACTTGGCATTGCGGAATTTTGCAATCTGAATTGCCATTGTGAGATACCGTGATCTCTTCTGTGTATCTCCTATTTCTTCCAGAAAGGCAACACCCTGAGCTGCCTTTCCTCCAGTCTCTTCATCCCTCTGATGATTTCCAATTGCCGCCATGGTCAAAATATTGCCAATATCATATATTTTTGCAGCAACCTCTATGGTCTCGACAAATTCCTCTGTAATTTCTTTTTCATATTTGGGCAAAAACTGCAGGCCCTGCGCCAGAATATGACAATTATATCCAACATTTTCCAAATGTCTGTACGCATTGGAGTCAAGTGTTTTCAACACTTTAATCAGGGCCGATATCATATATTTCTGCTCCTGCTCAATCTGCTTTTTCTGTTCTTCCACAAGTGAGTGCATCATACGGTTATAATTTTTCATTTCCTGCTTCATTCGGTAATTATTCAGGTGATTCTGTACCCTCATAATGACTTCAACGCGTTCAAATGGCTTGGGGATAAAATCAACTGCACCTGCCAGAAAAGCACGTTCTTTCTCCTCACTCGTATCCATAACAGAAATAAAAACAAATGGTATATCCTTTGTCTTCGGATTGCTCTTGACCATACGGCAAAACTGCAGGCCGTCGATTTCCGGCATGGAAAGATCAGATAATATTAAAGAAGGCATTTGCTCCTTCATCAGATCAATTGCCTCTGACACACTTAGGGCACAGAGGGCCTCATACCCTTCACTTTCTACAATTCCACGAATAATCTCCACGTTAACACTAATATCATCTACAATCAGTATCTGAGGTGTCTCTTCTTGTATTACATTCATTTTTCACTCTTTCCTCCCATCTCATTCTGATATATTTTCACGGAGTACCTCTTTCAATTTCTCATAGGCCTGCATACTCTTCTCATAGTTACTTTTCCTGATTGACATCTCTAAACGAAGTATACTTTTTTTCAAAACGGCATCCTCCTGGTCTGTCAGTGTCTTTATTGTCCCGGCCAGAAGCTCTGCCTTATCCCATGCCTGCATTTCAATGGAAAGAACCAGCTTTTCCATCCGTGTTTTCAGTTCTTTGCCAATATCCCTCTCCTCAAACTGCATGAATGGCTCCTCGGAATCCACAAATTCAATGTTCTCAAATTCGCTCCATTTCTGAAATGCCTCACTCTGTTTTTCATTTTCACTTACATTCTGGCTTGTATGTAATTCTACAAAAAAGGAAAATGCGCTTCCCTTTCCCTTTTCGCTCTCCACAAAAATATTCCCGTGCATTAGCTCCACAAGCTGTTTTGTAATAGACAGCCCAAGCCCGGTTCCACCAAAACGCCGTGTAATCGTAGCGTCTACCTGACTGAAATTTCGGAATAATTTATCTTTCTCCTTTTCCGAAATACCTATCCCCGTATCCTTTACCATAAAAAAGAGTTCTGCCTCGTCATGAATCTGCCTTGTCATACTGACGGAGACATGGATATTTCCCACAGAAGTAAATTTCACTGCGTTAGAAATCAGGTTATTGAGTATCTGTCCCAGACGGAGCTCATCACCAATTAGAAGCTGAGGAATCTTTTCATCAACACTTACATTCAGACGAAGTTCCTTTTTCTGGATTTCTGCCGTATGGGTTGCAATCACCTGATTGATCATCTGGTGAAAATCAAACTCGTGTTCATCCAGTGTCATCTTACCGTTTTCCAGTTTTGAAAAATCTAATATATCGTTAATGATTGCCGACATATTGGTACAGCAGTATAATATGATATCCAGTATCTTTTTCTGTTCCTCATCCTCTACCATATCCATTAGTGAAAGTGCATGACCACGGATACCATTTACCGGAGTCCTGAGTTCATGAGTAACATTAGCGATAAATTCATTTTTCAGCTTCTTCGTATCCTCTTCACTCTCTTTGATCTGCCGAATGCGGACATCCGTGTCCTTCCATCCCGTAATATCCTCTGCCACAAGAAAAGAAATTCCCTCCTGGCCAGTGGGCAAAATCCGAAGGCCGACCGGTATACAGGCACCGGATTTCAGGTACAGTCCTGTCTCTTTCAAAACTTCAAGCCTGTCTTTCCGAAATTCTGTACTACCTTCCAGTCCGGGCTGAAATTCTTTCTGAAACAGCCTGGACATGTTAGTTCCAATGAGTTCCTCTCTCTCATACTGCAGAGTTCTCTCCACTGCACGATTTCCAAAAAGAATATCCCCATTCTCATTAAATACAAGGACAAATTCTGAAATTTCGTCCAAAACCTTTGGTGCTAACCATTCAAATTCCAATTCTATCCCCCATTTCCAAAGCGCCAGAGGACGCATTAATTATTATTAATTATCTCAATAAAAACCTGATAAGTTTTTTGCATCTCCCGATTCTTCTCATTGACAGCCTCCACATCAACTTCGGAATCTTCTTTACCCCTCAGCAATTCCGTAATAGCAGAAGCGATCTCCTCAATTGGTATAAGACCAAGATTACCGGCAACCCCTTTCAGCGTGTGGGCACAGCGAAAAGCTTCCTTATAATCTTCCTGTTCCAGACAATCAGATAATTTGTCGAAATCCGAGGAAGAGATCGTTTTTTTCAGAAATTTATCATAGATCTCCTCTTCTCCCAAAAATCTATCGATGGAACCCTTAACATCAACTCCATTTTTTTCAAGTTCCTGTTTGTATTTTTCGTCCATACTTCCCCTCTTTTCTGCAATGCTGTTATTTATTTCATAAGCTCCTCATAATCGTCTTTTGTAAAACGATGATATGTGAGATGCCCCTCTTCCATCGTCAGACAGTAACGATATTCATCCGGTCTGCCGTCTTCAAAATATATCAAATAATCAAACTCACCGTTTTTTACCTGCTCAATGTGAACTTTATCCGAATACCGCCGAAAAACTTTCAGGGCCTGTTCGATCGTACATCCATGCTTACGGATCGTATTTACAAATTCAGACAAAAAACCATTTTCTGCCGTACAGGCATGAACATAATCACTTCCCTGTGGTGGAATGGAAAGACAGAACCTCTCTCCGTCACTCTCAATTTCCACCTTTCCAAGCCGGCTTTTTACATGTTCAGAAAATTCTTCCAGACGATCCAGCATTCTCATGAAAGAGTCTTCTGTCTTCATTATCCGATTTAAAGATTCTAATGGATAATACAGACGAACTACCTCGCTGCGGTAGCCGAGTTTTATCTGCTGTTCGCTGACTATTCCTATAATATGCTTCTCCAACGCCAAAAAATCCATATGTATTCCCCCTTTTATCAGATAAATACCACGCGGGCGCGCTCGGATGTGCAAATTTATTTGCACATCCGAGCTTTGCCTTCGCGCGAATA
>DKUB01000047.1 GCA_002490465.1 Lachnoclostridium sp. UBA7215 | reverse complement strand
TTTCATCGCACAAGAATATTCATCTGCATCTTGGAAAAACTCAATTTGACAAAAGATCACTTGCCAAAACCTGCATCAATGGCTCTTCTGAATTGATGAGCAATATTTCCATGTCCGTTGTAAGCATGCTTTACAATGTACAGCTTCTAAAGTACGCCGGAGAAGATGGCGTTGCCGCCTACGGCGTACTCATGTATGTCAGTTTAATATTCCAATCTGTCTTTATTGGCTACTCCGTTGGAACTGCACCCATTATCGGGTATCAATACGGTGCACAAAATTACAGCGAATTAAAAGGACTGCGAAAAAAGAGCCTCACCCTGATAGGAATATTCGCCGTTGTTATGTTTGCGCTCTCCTCTCTTCTGGCAAGGCCGCTTTCCTTTATTTTTGTAGGTTATGATGATGCGCTTTTGAATTTGACCGTCCGGGCATTCTCCATCTTTTCCTTTTCCTTTTTATTTTCCGGATTTGCTATTTTCGGCTCATCATTTTTTACCGCCCTGAACAACGGGCTGATTTCCGCTGCCATCTCTTTTATGAGAACTCTTGTATTCCAGATTGCCGCCGTACTTATTTTCCCATTACTCTGGCAGGTCGATGGAATCTGGCTCTCCATTGTAGCCGCGGAAGTAATGGCAGTAACGATAACATTCACTTTTATGCAGACCAATCGGAAAAGGTATCAGTATTGATAAAAAATTTATTTATCCCTCTACACGATATTGAACCTTCTTAAGCAGGCAATATGGGGTATAATAATACTCTTTGTCCTTATCCCTCTCCCCCGGCACTTCCTCATCATCCACATATACAATATAATAAGCCTTATTTAAATCATCCACCTGCTCAAACCCTTCCGGCACAATAAACTCCTCATAGGATGTACGATAGCGGAACCTTTCTCCTTCCGGCTCTTCTACATCTACATAATATCCCCGTTCCGCCCCCTCTTTGGCTTTGGCAATCTTTGAGAAAATAACCTCTGTTTCCTTATCCAGCAAACGAACCTTCCCCGAAACGGTATTTATATCCGAAGAAAATGTTTTCACCCCTCTGCCAATAATTATCTGAACATTCGGACAGTCTCCAAAACATTCCCTGCTAATACTAATCTCACGGGTTCCCTCTGCAAAAGTAACCCTTTTCAGCTGACTGTTCCCACTAAATGCCATACTGCCTAACTGATTTTCCATATCATCCATGACAGGAAGCTGCAGCTCACTTATACCAGAACGGGCAAACGCATCTTCTCCTATATTCACATGATTACCTTTTATTGTAAGTTTCCTTAAAAATTTATTTTCTTCAAAAGCGGAATCATTGATAAATTCCAACGATTGCGGAAGCGATAACCGCTTTAGGTATATCCTCTGAAATGCATAGGAACCAATCCCCTTAATCCCCTCTTCCAATGTTATGGAATCCAGAACAGGAACTAGGTTATCGCTATTCCCCAATTCTTCCTTTTTTACACTTTTGTCATAACCGAAAATTGCCGGCTCTCCACATCCGATACCATACACATCAAATCCATTCAATTTCGCAGGAATCACAAGATCTCGTCCGACATTTATCATCTTCGTAATGACAACCGCATTCTCTTTCCTGTCAAATTTCTTATAAGTATAATGAACGCCGTCTACCTCCGTCTCAAAGGTTTCCTCCTGCGTTTTCCCTTCCTGATTCATGGAATCTGCACCCCAATACAAATCATCCGGCGTATATATAAGCGCCCCTTTATAAGAAATATTCCCCACACCGTCAAATGCTCCCCTGCCTATCTGTGTAACGTCATCCGGAATTGCCAGCTCTTGTAATTGTGTGCATTTGCTAAATGCATGAGCCCCTATATTCCGTACCGTCTTTGGAATAATCACTTTTTCTATATGCCTACACCCAGCAAATACATATTTGCCAATTGCTTTAACTCCTTCTGGCAGGATAATCGTCCCCCCTATACGGTCTGAATGGGCTTGTTCCTCCGATTCGTCAGGCACCTCCGCCGACAATGTTCCATCTTCCACCCACAAATCTCCTGTCGTCTCCAAGCGCTCCCACGGAGTAAATTTACCAAGGAAATACATCCCCGGCTCTTTTAAATCCGTTGTTTCTTTTGTTTTTTCCGCATCCGGATGGCATGCCGTCAAACCACATGTGGTAAAAAATACAGCAACAATCAGACAAAAACACATAATTCTTCTCATATTGATCACCCCCATATATCATCTGTCAAGCCACCGTATAAACATACACCCCACCACCTAAAACATACATTTTATCCTTAATCACTACAAAATCGCCACAGTACTGCCCGGATGTATAATTTGCGTTATCCGTCCCATCCAGTACCGTATCAAAGCTCTTCTTTTTCTCATTCCATGTATAGATGCCCGTCAAACCTTTTAGGTAAAGTTTTCCGTTGGCATAACAAGTGCTAAACGGATTATCCCTGAAAAATGCCCCGCTTGCCTCATCTTTTTCTGTCCGGTCCGCAGCTAAATCACGAATTGGCTTTGTTGATATAGACAAAATCTTTTTCCCGGAAGATGCCTTCAGCTTCACAATCTTTTCTGTCTTTTTCTCAATAGAACCGGATGTCACATAAATATTTTTTCCATCTGTCCCACAAAGTGATGTGTATGTTTTACTGTATTTTTTTACCACTATGCCCTTTTCCATATTAATTAGGCATACCCGCGGCGTTTTTCCCGAAGATGCCCAGATATCAACTGCCACAAAATCCTTATTTACCCATTTCAGTGTTGAAACACTGTAACTTTTCAGCTTTAAACCAAGCTTTTGCAGCAAGTCAAAAGATTTTTTGATTTTACCCTTTTTATTGTATTTAAAAACCTTTTTCCCGTTTGTAAAATAGCCGGCCGTCCCTTTTTTATTAACCGTGTTGGAATAAAAGTTTGTATCTTTTTCCTTGTCCTTTACAAAATCAAAGGCATTCGATGCTGCTTTTACCATCGGGTCAGAAACCTTTTTCAATTTGTCGCCGGAAATGCCGTATACCGACTGCTCCCACTCTTGGGTTGAAATACGCAGGTTCCCCCTCGCACTGACGAAAAGCCCTGTCAAATCACGGTTTTGAGATCCCATCGGCGTTATTTTTTTCTCCTTGTAGGTTTTCGCATTTGCTGATACAGGGTCAGCAAGCAAACTTACTCCTAAGGCCAGAATGCATAGAGATGTAATTGTTTTTTTCATTGTTTGTCCTCCTTTTTTTTCATACTTCAGTCCCATTCCTTAACGGGCACGGCTTTGAGGTATTTGTACTTTGACTTGATACTGTTTTTTCCCGCTGTACTAACAATAAAAGTTGCAAAAATATAAAAATTTTTGATTTTTGTTCTTCCACACTTACGGCTGAAAGGTCCAGTAATTCCTCTCGGTAACATATGTACATTTTTTATGTACAAATTCACTGATGCTCCAGCCATATACTATCGTCTCAACACTTTTGGGAATATAAACTTTTCTGGCTCTATATTTCTTCCCAACTCCTACAATAGAAATATCATTATCAAGTTTTTTTATCTTACGCGAAATTTTGAGGTAATAAACCTTTTGTTTTGTAATTTTAGGCCAAATGTTTTCATAACGGCTTTTCGGAATACCAACCAAAAGACTCTTGTTTTTCCTGTGATAAATACACATTCCTGCCCTCGCCAAATGCGGATTTGAGGGAGAAAGCGTAACCTTACATGTTTTTTTCGTTGATAATGCTCCATACTCTATTTCTTTAACCCCAGCTCCCAAATACACGGATTCGATAGATTTATTATAAAATGCTCCTGCCTTTAACGTTTCCACGCTATCGGGAATGCGAATATTTTTTTTAGATATCATTAACTCATAAATTGCTTTTCCGTCTTTTGAAAACATCATTCCCTTTTTCATTTTGTAATACGGGTTTCCTCTTGATACCGTGAAATTTCTCCATGAAAAATCTGCCTCTTTCATCCCTGTCACGCCATCTTTTACATTAGCTGGGATATTTATTGTTTTTAACCGGGGTGTAGTAATAAACGCACTCTCCCCTATCGTAGTAAGGCTTTTGGGCAGCTTCACTGTCTTTAATCCTTTTAATGTTGCAAAACAATACTCTTTTACAACCTTTACCGAGTCTGGTAAAATCACCTTTTCTATCTTCATGGTCCGCTTTTTTTGCTCTTTTGAGTCACAACTCCAATTCTTATACGATTGGTCACCATCCACCCACTCATATAAACCAAATACATTCTGCAATAATGGATCATCGTTTTTTTCATCCCGCAGACCCGGTCCAATGGAAACTACAATTTTCCCGTTTATCGTACCTGGTATTTTCAGTACTGATATCCCTTTATCCTTTTTTATGCGGATTTCTGTGATACAGCATGCGTTTTCTCCCTCAGATACCGTTTCGTATTCAAACGCACTGCTGCCTTTTGCCTGAGCTGTACCAGGTATAAATATACACATCAAAAGCAGAAAAAATATAAAAACAAAGTATTTCTTCAATTTGCCACCCCTCCTATAACTCAACTAAATTTACTTTTTTAAATTCAATATTTTTCTCCGAATACATATTATCGTAAATAAGTTCCCAATCCGCATTGGTAAAATCAGGACAGAGATAATTCTTTGCCATCTCCCATGCCATAGATTTTTTCTTGCACTTAATGGTTTCTGCAGAAATCATATTATGCTTATCCCCTATACCCATAGAATAATCTCCCTCTAACACCGTATCCATTCCGTATAGCGTTATCTGCTTAATATTGTATCTCTGCTGTCCTACGTACACACTGCTGACATTTTTGGGAACTACAATCTCAAGCTGTTTGGCACAGGCATCCAGACATTCTCTTGGGATATCTACTTTCTTCGCCTTCTTATGTATTATTATTTTTTTCAGTTGCGTTAAATTTTTTAAAAATGCACCATTTTCTGCCGTAAAATTCCCCCACGTAAATGTCTCTGCACAATATCCTGCAAAAGCGCAATCCATCAACTTTCCCTTATATGTTACTGGCATTTCTATCTTTTTCAAATGGCTTGTGCCTCCATCTGACACTGGCCATGTAGCAAAAGTATACCTACCTATATTCGCCTTATTCGTTTTAAATACAGCTTTTTCCATCGCTTCACAGTGATAAAATGCATAACTTCCAATACTTTTTAACTCCTTTGGCAAGACTACTTTTTTTATTTGACAGCACTTTTCCATAGCACGCGCCCCTATATAGCGCAGCCCTTTGGGAAAATCGATGGTTTTCAGATTTCCACATCCTTTAAAAGCTTTCACCCCTATCTTGCGAAGTGTGGCCGGAAGCTTTAGGTCTTTAACTTTCACCGTATCTTCCTCTGAAAAAATGCTACCCGTATTTCCTTCCATCCTACCAATCTGCACAACGGTATACCCCTTAATCTTTTTTGGTATTTTTACGGTACTACCTGCATTACTCACATGCGTAATGGCTGCCGTCCTCTTCTTTTTGTCAATCACCTCATAACAATATTTCCCACTTTTTTTCTCTGCCGCTTTTACGTTTCCCGACAATACTACCAGAGAACACAGCAATATTGACATAAATAAAAAGAACTTTTTCATTATCACCATCTCCTGTCATCTCAAATTTTTAATGCTCCCTTATCCTTTATACCTATATAACGAATCAGGAAGCAAAAAAGTTGCAAAAAAATAAAGATTTTTGCAACTTTTTTCGCCAATGCCTTCTAACCTACCTATTTAATATCTCAATAATGATATCTACAAGTATACACTATTAAATTGTTCCCCTCCACCTGATAAACCAGCCGATGTTCATCTGTTATCCTTCTGCTCCACTTTCCAGACAAATCATATTTTAAAGATTCTGGCTTTCCAAGTCCTTCAAATGGGTTTCTTCTTATATCCTTAATCAGTTCATTAATTCTCTTAACAATCTTTTTGTCCATCTTCTTCCAGTAAAGATAATCTTCCCAGGCGTTTTCAGTGAAAGATACTTTCATAAACTAATCCTCCACATCAAAATTTACGAGTTTTCCATCCTCAGCCTGTTTAACAGACTCTTTTAACCACTCATAATTTGCCTTGCTTTCTCTTATATGAAGATTTTCCATTAGATTATCATACTGTGCTTGGGACATGAGCACCACATTCTCATCTTTTTTTCTTGTAATGATTGCAATATCTGCGTCATGTACAACCCGATTACATACTTCTTTGAAATTGTTCCTCACATTAGAAAAATTAGTTACTATCATAAAACCACTCTCCTTTGAATATAGTATATTCCATATTCATTGTATTGTCAACATATTGTACCACATTCTGTACTATTGGACAATTACCGTGTCAATGCAAGTTTTTTACAGTCCAGAAAGGCACACCAATTTATGGACGAAACAGAATCCGGAAGCGTCACGCTTGTTATATGTGTTTTTCCCGTACATTTTGTTATTTCGATGTCACCATTATCATTCACATCATATTGATATTCTTTTGTCTTCTTTGTCATGGCCTCAGAGTCCGTGCCGCTAAAAACCGTTAAAACTAACATGATAAATGTATTCCTACAATTATTCCCCCTTCACTCCCACTCCTTAACAGGCACAACCTTAATGTACTTGTACTTTGACTTGATGCTGGTTTTTGCCGTCGTACAGATTTTTTTATACGAATCTGATTTTTTGAAGCGGCCGTATATCTTATATTTTGTCTTAACTGCTTTCTTTAGAAGCTTGCCCTTCCAGTTGTTATAATCCATATGACATTCTACTTTTGTTTTAACTTTTTTCCAGCTTGCCTTATACTGACCGGATTTTTTCTTTGCTTTCACAACCTGGATTTTTCCCGTTTTTTTGACAAAATAGGGAATGCCATGTTTTTTTGCTTCTTTT
>DKUB01000007.1:24812-25031 GCA_002490465.1 Lachnoclostridium sp. UBA7215 | reverse complement strand
TGGTCTTTCGTAATGGGCAAAGAATATTCTGAAATAAAATAGCAATTATGTTATTAATTTAAACAACTCTGAATCTACCGGAACGACAATTTTGAAAAAATAACATGCAAGAGACAGGTACATAGCCTAAAAAAATGAGGCTTTATTAATTATATATAAAACAAGTCTTTACTTTGCTACAAAGTGATAGTATAATTATATCAGAAAATTGATATGAAA
>DKUB01000007.1:24301-24523 GCA_002490465.1 Lachnoclostridium sp. UBA7215 | reverse complement strand
TTATATCAGAAAATTGATATGAAAGTTTATTGCCAGAAATGGAACATAAAAGGAAACTATAATAAAAATGAAGGGAGAGAGGATTATGCTTATAAAAGCATCGGCGGCACTGAGAAATGATTATGCAACGATATCTGCATTAGCCAAAGAAACAAAAGAACCCATATATATTACCAAAAATGGGGAAGGTGACTTAGTATTAATGAGTATAGATGCCTTTGA
>DKUB01000007.1:0-24000 GCA_002490465.1 Lachnoclostridium sp. UBA7215 | reverse complement strand
ATTAATGAGTATAGATGCCTTTGAGAAACGGGAACAGATGCTGCAGTTAAGAGCAAGGGTACTGCAGGCGGAGCAGGAACGAATAGATGGAGAGCCGACAATCAGCGTGTCAGAAGCGAGAAAGCACTTAAGGGAGAGAGCAAGTGAAGTGTAAAGTGGAAATTCTGCCTTCCGCATGGGAGGATTTGAAACAAATAGAAGATTATTATATCCTGCAGTTTGATGTGCAGACAGCGTTGAAAGTCAGTGACCATATTTTAGACACCATTGAACGATTGGAACAGTTTCCAGATTCCGGTTCGGCTACCCCGGATGATTGGCTCAATGAGCAGGGATACCGGATGATAATCTGCAAAAAGCATGTTGCCATTTACCGGGTTATTCATGAAACGGTGTATATATATCACATCGCAGATACGCAGACGGAATACACAAAATTATTTTATCAGTAGTCAGGCAAGCTTATATGGGAGAAGACAGGAGGGAATATCCATGATGTGTAAAACAGAAGATAATACCTTCGCATCCGATGAGAATATTTTGAGTATCTCAAAAAGACTGATTAGACAGAACAAAGAGGCCTATGAGGTACTGGCAAATCAAGTGAATCCTCGTCAGGACCAGGTAGATATAGCGAAATCATTGTTTGGAATTTTACCAAAGGATGCAGATGTAGAGGAATCCAGAGCAGAAAGGCTGAAGGCATGAAAGTTTTGATTGATACCAATATTGTTATAGGCGTCTTAATATTATGGGAACCTTATAAGGAACATATTGAAAAATAGGTAGGTTTGACCAATCAAAAAGTTGGTCAACCGTAAATTCCACCAACAGAAAACAACGGAAAAACGCTTATTTTTAGGGAAAGTTACTATATCAGCTCGGATAATTCGCAAAGCAGATGAAATAATCTGGAACTACTGAAAAACAGCGGATTTAACCCCATAAACACTTATAGATACAGTGTTTATGGGGATTTTTTTATGTAAGCACACTTATCAAATATTATCAAAAATTATCAAACTTTATCACAGTTTTTGGGACTGATTTGGGATTGTGGATTGGGACTTGGTTTTGGTCCCAAATGCAAGCGAATTTTGATGTAAACTTCGCTTTTTGTTACTGATAATCTGGAAACGAAAGAGCAATCTTATAACTTTAATTTATTTTGAGAAGGCGATAGCAGTGTTTACAGAAAAAAGAATAGGTTACTTCATCAATAGATTAATGAGTATAGATGCCTTTGAGAAGCGGGAACCGGAGATTTGTCCGGCGTGTCACCGTGCCGGAAAAGAGGAAATAAGCAAAATTAACAGGATTTGCGACAAAATTAACACAACAGGCCGTATAAAAAATATGGTATAATATTAAAAATGTTGGGAGTTCCAGTCCCCCAAAATGTTGAGAGGTACAAATGATACCCTGAAAAGTGCGAATTGTACCGGAAAGCAGAAAAGAGCAGTTTTTTATACTATAATTTGAGAATAAGACAGCCCAGATTGGTATTTTCAGTTAAAAGCAGAGTTAGATTTAATAAAAGCAGATGGGAAACCTGTATTTTTTATGGTGCATGAAAGCTATAGAGTGACAGGCTATTTTTATTTTGTAAATTTAGAAAAACAGGAGAGGTGAAACAAGGATGAAAGTGAGAAGAAAGAGAAAAACAGGACGAAAAATTCTGGCAGTTGCTTTATCCGTCTGTATGTTGTTTGCTGCACAGCCGAATTTATGGGATGGTGTTATGGTGCAGGCGGCGGAGAAGGCAGCAGACAATGGGGATGTTATGGCCGTAAATGCGGGTCATCAAGGACATGCGGGCTGGACGGCGATTACGGAAAATAATGAAAATGCCGTGGAATGGACAGGCGGACAATACTATTTGGGGAATGACGTGACAATGGGCACGATTACGGTTACGGGCGAAGTCACGTTATGCTTAAACGGCCACACGCTGACGCATGCAGGCGACACGGGAAGCGCAGTCGTGGTGGAATCTGGCGGCCAGTTGACGCTTTGCGACTGCAAGGACAATTGGAAATGTGAGTCGTCTTTTGATGAGGACGCGAAAACATATTCATGCAGCCTTACGGGCTCGGGGGGCCGTATCACGGGCGGAAAAGGAACCTATATAAAAGAATCTATTAATGAGGAAGTCAATTTGGGCGGGGGTGTTTATGTAAAACCGAATGCCGCTTTTTATATGAACAGCGGAAGGATTACGGGATGCGATGTCGGAGATGATGATGATCCATATTTTAGCCGTGACGGTGGGGGTGTTTATGTGGCAGGCGGCACGTTTCACATGACGGGCGGCTTTGTTGACGCGAACAGGGCCGAACTGGGTGGAGGAGTCTGCTTGGCAGATGCGGCCAGTTTTACCATGTCTGGGAATGCGGTAATTATGGATAATGAGGGACATGTCAATGGCGGGATATATTGTTTCGGCAATGACGATGTTACATTTAACATGGAGTCTGGAAAAATTTTAGGAAATAAGGGAAGTATGGGCGGTGGAGTTTTTGTTGGCTCGAATACCCAGTTCTCTATGACGGGCGGCGTGATAGAGGGAAACACTACAACGGAGGATGCCCCTGCTGCTGCCGCAGCGGGATTATATTGTGTCAGTACAGAGGCGAAATTATCAGGTGGCAGTATTCGTTATAATGTGGGCAGTGGAAAGGCTGCAGGAGGAACCCGTGTGAATAGAAGCGCGAATACGCTTCAGGTGTCAGGCGAAATTTGTATTACAGACAATTACAGTAACGGGACGGCGAGTAATGTTTCTCTGAATAATAATGGAGCTTCCATTATCGTTACGGGTGCATTACGAAATGATATAGGCGTCATATGCAAGCCCGTGAGCGGCGACGTCAGTTACCCTGCAACGGTGGTAAAAGGCACGGATTCCTACTCGGTTACGGAAGCTGACCGGCAGCATTTTTCCAGCGATATCGAAGGTTATGAGGTTATGAGGCGGGAGACGGAGACGGGCAACGAGCTTTATCTGGATGTGCCGCCCCATGTCCATGACGGGAACACCTATACGGCGCTGACAGCGGATAATATGACGCTGTCCGGCGGGACGTATTACCTCTCCAAGGATTTAGAAATGGGAACGATTACCACCACAGGAGATGTTACACTATGCTTAAACGGTCATACGTTGAAGCATCTCGGCGACACGGGGAGTGTGATTGTGGTGGATAGCGGGACGTTTACGCTTTGTGACTGCAGCGGGGATAACCGCGGATGCATTACGGGAGGAAAAGTGGCAGATGACTATGGCGGTGGAATTTATGTACACAAGGATGCTCGTCTGATTATGATGGGAGGAACCATTAGCGGAAATGAAGCTGAATATGGTGCAGGGATTTCCATAGGTGGCTCGGGTGAATCCGGGCAAGCCTATTTTATGATGAAGGGAGGGATTATTGAAAATAATACCGCACAATATTTGGGTGGCGGTATTTGGGGTGGTGCCCATAGTGAAATAACAATATCAAACGGATTGATTAGAAATAATTCTGCTGTTATGTATGGTGGCGGTATATATGTAGGAACGCATGCCACTGTGATATTATCAACAGATGGCGAGCCTGCGTCGAGCGAAGTATTGATCACAGGAAACACAGCGGGGAGCGGAGGGGGATATTATGGAATTGGAACGGTAAATGTAGCGCAAACATTAAAAATTTTTGGTAATGTAAGCATCACCGAAAACAAAGCAGATAATGCTCATAATAATATTTTTTTACAAAATGATAAATTGATAAAACTTATTGGTGGACTGACAAAGCCTGTTGGCATAACACCCCAAAAAGCGCCCACTGCGGCAGCGCCTATCAAAATAGCGGAAGGCGCGGACAACTACACAATCACGGACAACGACAAGGATTGTATTGCCAGCGATAATGAAAATTATGAAATTTTAAAGAAAACGACCGATACAGGCAACGAGTTGTACCTTGCGGTACCGTTTGCCATATCAGCAAATGGTGCAGAACTTTCCCCCGAATTTGACGTATTCACGACGGAATATACCGCGTCCGTCGCCAATGATGTGGATACCGTCGGCATTACGGCAACGGTCGGCGAAGTTGCGGCAGATACGACAACATTGACCATGCAAGTCAATGGCGGCGAGAAAAGTACGATGATTAGTGGACAGGAGCAGGTGGCAGACCTTAAAGTCGGTGAAAATACGATAAAGATAGCTGTAACCGACGCCGATGGTGTGTCACAGACATATACCCTTGTCATCACGAGGGCGGATAAGCAGGTAAGCCCCGTAACCGTTACCGCCCGTAAAGACGGGGCGGAATGGACGGACTGTCCGCATAGTTATAAGCTGATTTCTGAAAACGGTTCAACCACTGTGACAGACCTTACGGCAGTACCCGACGGTACATACAAAATATACAGCGGCGATACCGATACGGGCGTGAAAGTAACCGTGGAAGGCAAGGCGGCGGCCGCCACCGTAGAGTACCATACCGTCACATTTAAGGACGGAAATCAAGAGATGAAAACCCCGGCACAACAGATTGTCCTAAAGGGAGCTGCGGCATCTGTACCGGCAGATAATCCCACAAAGACAGGCTACACGTTCAGCGAGTGGGTAACGGCAGACGGCGGCAGCACAGCCTATGACTTTACGAAAGCAGTTACAGGAAAGATTTCGGTCTACGCAAGCTGGGTGGCAAATACTTATCAGGTAACATTTCATTATCACGGTGCGGACGGCGGAGATACCACCCAGAGTCAAAATGTGACATATGACAGCAAATATGGCACCCTTCCCGTACCGACCAGAACAGGCTATACGTTCAAGGGTTGGTATACCGAAGAAAACGGAAAGGGCAGTAAGGTTGATGCGGATACGACTGTAAAAATGACATCCGCCCATACTCTCCATGCTTACTGGTTGGACGAAACAGCTCCCAATCAGCCCGTACTGCAGGATGGCGTAACCCTGCCCACAGGCTGGACGAATGCCCAGGACACAATCCCACTCAAACTATATGACGGCGTGGAAGTGACCGAACTGCTGGTAAGCGTTGACGGAAACCCTTATGTAGAAGTAAGTGGTTTTTCCGGCGGCACTGGCAGCGTAAATTATAACTACACCGCTGTTCAGGAGGGGGAGCATATCTATCAGTTTAAGGCAGTGGATGCAGCAGGTAATTTTGCGGAAAGCGACATATTTACGGTCAAACTGGATCAGACAAAGCCTGTGATTGGCACACTTACCTATGATAATGCGGTGCATCTAAACTTCTGGCATTGGATTATCGGCAAAGAAAGCATAGTTATCCATGTGCCTGTTACGGATACAGGCAGTGGCGTGACTAAGATTAGCTACACCTTAACGCCCAAAGACGCAGCAGGAAATCTTGACAGCAGTAAAGCGGAGACAAAGGCAGAGGCGGTTACGAACGGCGAGGCAAAGATCACTTTTGACAAGGATTTCCGGGGAGCCATTGCGATTAGCTGTACAGATGGGGCAGGCAATGCTGCAGACAGTGTGACAGTAGGGAAAGAGTCAGGCGGCATTATCATTGAGGACAATGCACCGCAGATTGCATTTCAGGCGGAAAATGCCGAACTGCTGCAGACAACGGGAGAGTACAAAACAGCTCCGGACATTACCGTGACCGTAACGGATAACAAGGACAATGCGATTTCTGCTGGAATTGCCTCTGTGAGCTACAAAATAGGAAACGGAAGTGCAAAGACAGTAGCCCATGACTACACGACAGGCATGGTTGTAAACGACAGCTTTACGATTCCGGCAAGTGAGATTCCTGCCGGAGAAACGAAAATTACTGTGACAGCCACCGACAATGCGGGAAACAGCGTTACGCAGAACTATACGGTTAAAGTGCATACCCATAGCGGAACACTGGTTCCGGCAGTAGAGCCGACCTGTACCACGGCAGGAAACACAGCATATTATACCTGTACCTGTGGAAAGGAGTTTTCAGACAGCGGCTGCACGAATGAGATAACAGACCATACAGAGGTAGTCAAAAAAGCTTTGGGGCATGATTTTACCGGGAAGTACCAGTTTGATACAGAGGAACACTGGAAGAAATGTTCCCGCTGTCCGGCAACTGATTCGAGAGAGGCGCACAGCTTTGAAGAAGGCGGCATCCATTGTACCAAATGTGAGTTTGAAAAAGCCGGGGAAGGACATACGCACACAGGGGAATTACATGAAAGGGTAGAGCCAACATGCACCACGGCAGGAAACAAAGAATATTATACCTGTACCTGCGGCAAGTGGTTTTCCGACAGCAGTTGTACGGTGGAAATTACAGACAAGTCAAAGATTGAGATAGCAGCGCTGGAACATGATTTCGTAATGAAACACGACCAGAACGAACACTGGCAGCAATGCTCCCGCTGTTCTTTAGAACAGTCAAGGAGGCTGCATGAATATGATGATGATTCCGACACGGATTGTAATATATGCGGTTATGTAAGAACGATTCAACATATCCACAGCGGGACATTGGTTCCGGCAGTAGAACCGACCTGTACGGAGGACGGGCATGAGGCATATTACACCTGTTCCTGCGGGAAGTGGTTTTCTGACAGTGGCTGTGTGAATGAGATTGCAGACCATGCAAGCGTAACCGTAGAAAAACGTGGGCATGATTTCAGCGGAGGATACCAGTCTGACAAAAACGGGCATTGGAAAGTATGCGCCCGCTGTAATGTGGCACAGGCAGCAGAAAGCCATGTGTTTGATGATGAGTACGACACGGACTGTAACCAATGCGGCTACCGGAGAAATATCGGAAATCAGGGAAACGTCAGCAAAGATGTGGAAAAGGATGAAAAAGCTCCCGATACGGTATTATCCGACAGTGCGGAAGAACTGGCAGACATCATTCTGACCGAAGAAGAAAAAGGGCAGATAGGAAACGGGGCAGACATCAAATTTATCCTTAACGTAAAAGACGCCGGGGACACGGTAAGCAGCGGCGACAAGACAGCGGTGCAGCAGGTATTAGGCGGGAATGCCGAAGTCAAAGGATTCTCCATCGGGCAGTACCTTGACATCAGCCTCTTCAAAGTCATCGGAGATACCCGCAGTGCGATCTCCCAGACGGCAAGAAAACTGACCATTGTCATCCATGTGCCGGAAAGCCTGAAAAGTAAAGACAGTGCCAAACCAAGAACCTATGCTATTATCCGTGTGCATGACGGCGTGGCAGAAGTATTGGCGGATTTAGACAGCGATGCCGATACAATCACGATAGCCACGGACCGATTCTCTGCCTATGCGCTCATCTATAAAGAGGCAGGTAGCGGAGCAGATGTGACACCAGCGCCGACGCCGGGTGGGGGCGACCAACCGACTCCGACACCGGGCGGCGATAAACCAAGTCCGACGCCGGGCGGCAGTAATACCCCAAGTCCCACACCGGATGGCGGCAGCAAGCCGTCCCCGACATCAGACGGAAAAAATAACGTCACACCAACTTCGTCCCCATCCGGGAAACCGGAAAAGGCTTCCGGCAAAGAAAAAAGGAAAATAGTAATCCATTCCGGACTGAAAGCCATCCAGACAGGAAAGAAACTGCAAATCTCATGGGGCAGGGTAACAGGAGCCGACGGCTACAGTGTCTATGTGCAGTATTGCGGAAAGGACTTTAGCACTAAATCGCTGAATCAGGTAAAGAGCGGCAAAAAAACAAAGATTACCGTCAAAAAGGTAAACGGCAAAAAGCTGGATACCACAAAGAACTTCAAACTGTATGTCGTAGCGTGGAAATGGAAAAATGGCAAAAAGAGTACCCTTGTCAAAACATTGACGTTCCATATCGCAGGGAAAGACAGCGAAAACTATACCAACGTCAAAAACATTCAGCTAAAGAAAGCATCTTATACGCTGAAAAAAGGCGGCACCGTAACGCTTCGTCCGAAAGCCGTCTTGTATGACAAGAGGAAAAAGCAGCTTTCCGAAGACCATACAAAGGAGTTCCGCTATCTGAGCAGCAATAAAAAAGTGGCGACGGTAACGGCAGGCGGAAAAGTTAAAGCAAAGGGAACGGGTGAATGCACCATCTATGTCTTTGCGAAAAACGGATACAGACGGAAGATTAAGATCAGGGTAAAGAAATAGGGAAACGGAATGGAGGGCATTTGTGATAAAATACGGCAGTACCATGGTGGATGGGGCGCTTCCGTTGTCAGACAGGTCAAAGAATCCGTAAGGAGATATTTTACAATATATTTTTAACAGGAATAGGAATCGGAGAAGTGGGCGGTTTTATGTGGAGTGACATTGATTTTGATAATAAATGTATCCACATAAACCGCTCTTTGTCATGTCAATATGAGTATGGAAAGAAGAAGGAAACCGGAAACAGGAGATACACCGCCAGCAATACACAATTCCAAAAGGACAAGATAGAAAAAATGTAAGCTCTGTGCTAAAATAGCATAGAAAAAATAGAATAAAATAAATCATAAATTGTAGCTCATTTTTGTCACAAAGATAAAAGAGCATTGTCTAATTAAGTAGGAGGTAAAAATCTTTGAATAAAAAAAAGAATGAAGAATTAATGGCTTTAGTTGATAAAGCTACATTAGGGGATAAAAATTCCCTTGAAACGCTTATTGCAGGCGTGCAGGATATTGTATTCAATTTATCTCTGCGAATGTTGGGTACATTTGCAGATGCAGAAGATGCCACGCAGGATATCCTGTTGAAAATAATTACGCATCTTTCTTCTTTTAGAGGTGATAGCTCATTTACAACATGGGTATTCCGTATTGCTTCTAACCACCTTAAAAATTACAAAAAGCATATGTTCGCCCACTATCCGTTGAGTTTAGAGTATTATGGGAACGATATAGAAAACGGGAAAGTACAAGATGTGCCAGATTTAACACAAAATGTAGAAAAAGATATTTTAGCAGAAGAATTGAAAATGTCCTGTACAAATGTGATGTTGCAATGCCTTGATATGGAGAGCAGATGTATTTTTATATTGGGTACAATGTTTAAGATTGACAGCCGGATTGCAGGTGACATTTTGGAAATGACCCCAGAAGCGTATCGCCAACGTCTTTCCCGGGTACGCAAAAAAATGGCAGATTTTTTAAGCGAATACTGCGGAGAATATGGTAGTGGCAGGTGTAAATGCAAAGACAGAGTGAATTATGCAATACAGAGCCATAGGCTAAACCCGTTACAGTTGGATTATATGGCAGCTACGGAAGTTTCTATCCAGACCATGATAGATGTGAAAAATGCCATGGAAGATATTGACGATTTATCGCAGTATTTTTTGTTCTGTAAAGCCTATCAGTCTCCCGAACGCATGAAACACTTGATACAGGAATTTTTAGATTCCTCGCAGCTCTCTATTATCCAAAAATCATAAAGGAGATTACAGACTATGAATACACAGTTAATTATTGATTATTTATCGTCATTATGCATGAATAATAACCGGGACTGGTATCATGCAAACAAGGACGATTACAAAAGGGCAAATGCCGAATTTGAAAAATTATTGCAGACATTGATATTGGAAATCGGAAAATTTGATAATAGCATTTTACATAACAACCCCAAAGACCTTACGTTTAAGATTGTAAGAGATACCCGGTTTAGCCGTGATAAATCACCATATAATCCAGCGTTTCGTGCCCATATTTCCTCAAAAGGGAAATTGCCTGTTCCTGTCGGCTATTATCTTATGATAAAACCGGGTAATCACTCATTTTTAGGTGGCGGATTGTTTGCAGATATGTTTAAGGACGCAACAGCTATGATACGGGATTATATTTTCCAGCATGGCGAAGAATGGGAAAATATTATTCATGAGCCGGATTTTGAAAAGTATTTCACTGTACAGGGAACGGTATTAAAGAATGTTCCTGCGGGTTATGAGAAAGAGCACCCTCAAGCAAGCTATCTGAAATTTAAGAGTTGGTATCTGGAATACCCGTTAAAAGACGAAGAAGTGAAAGATGTAGAATCATTTCTTGAAAAAGCAGTAGAACTGTTCCAGATCATGAAACCTTTTAATGACTATTTGAACAGGGCACTTGCGGATTTCCAAATGCCGACAAGATAAAGAAATTCTCCCAAAATAAAAAGCATGCTATTGACTTTTAAAAGGTAATATGCAATTCTTGTGTTTGAAGGGAGGGGTGTCGAATGAGAAACGATGCATCTTGTGGTATGTTTATTAAACAAATATTTTCAAAAGCCTGCTTCAAAAAGTCAGAGATACTTTGCAATAATGTCCGTTCTTAAAAGCGGACATTAAAAACGGCATATTAAAAGCATACTATCAATAGCGAACTTTCAAAAAATGAGGTGATATTATGAAAAGGGAAAAATCTTTAGACGTTTTCAGTACGATGCCTGTTTCGCAGGCGGTTATAAAAAATGCCATTCCTGCAATGGTTGCTATGCTTATGGTGCTCATTTATAACCTTGCAGATACGTTCTTTATCGGACAGACACATAACGCCTACCAAGTTGCAGCCGTATCATTAGCAACTCCCGTTTTTTTTATGTTTATGGCGGTTGGCACCATTTTCGGCATTGGTGGAACATCAGTTATCTCACGGTCTATGGGCGAAGGAAAAACAGAATATGCAAAAAAAGTATGTTCGTTTTGTATGTGGGCCTGTGTTGTTGTGGGAATTGTAATGAGTATTTTATTCCTGCTTCTCTTGCATCTGTTTTGATGAGCATTTCACAGATGAGCGGCGGTATCTTCTTTGATAATCAATCTAAGCAGACAAGGGGTTATTTATATTCTGGCACTGTTTCTTTTGAAAGCAGTTCTTGGCGTCACTGGGTTTGTATGGGCACAGCCTGTTGCTGATCTTCTTTCCATCGGTCTTGCTGTTGGATTATATATATAACATTTAGAAAAATATCGATAGGTTGAATTTATCTTAGAAGCCGGATATAATAAACCATCAGGAATCGATAACCGGACATAGCATGTCTCATTTTTATTAACAAGGGCATTGCTCGCTTTGTGTCCTGTAAATTTGATGCATTATAGTGTATTGTATTCCTGAAAGGGGGCTTAGAAACAATGAATCAAATAAAAATCGGGGCTTTTATAAAAGAACTCCGTAAAGAAAAAGGACTCACACAAGAACAATTAGCGGAACAATTTAACGTAAGCAGAAGAACTGTTTCAAGATGGGAAACAGGAAGCAATCTCCCGGAGCTAGATATTCTTATTGAAATGGCTGATTATTACGAGGTTGAACTTCGGGAATTGTTAAACGGAGAAAGGAAAAGCGAGGGCATGAACAGAGAATTAGAAGAAACGGTACTAAAGGTTGCTGAGTACAGTAACGAAGATAAATTGAAAATAACAAAGCGCATGCATTTGTTATTCATTGGTGGAGTCATTGCTGCTATATTATATCAGGTTTTGGTTTTTACGGATCATGCGGATAACTTTTTTGGTGGATTTTGTATGGGAATCCAGAGTGGAATGTTGATTGTGGGGGTTATCATAACCAGTAAATATGCAGCTAAAATCAAAGCATTTAAAATGCGAATTATCAACAAACGATAAAATTTCATTTTGTCTCAAAAAAGCAGGAAGCAGGAGATTAGCATTTACATTAAAGCCTCCATATGATAAAATATATCACATTAAATATACATGGAGGATATAATAATGTGGGCATATGAAAGTGTATTTTATCAAATTTATCCGTTGGGTTTCTGCGGAGCACCATATGAAAATGACGGAGTGCTGCAGTCGCGCATCCTTAAAGTGATTGACTGGATTCCGCACATTAAAAAAGTGGGGGCAAATGCGATTTACTTTTCACCTTTATTTGAATCGGACACGCATGGATACAATACAAGGGATTATAAAAAGGTAGACTGCCGGCTTGGGACAAATGAGGATTTTGCCAAAGTATGTGATAGGTTGCATGAGGAAGGCATAAAAATTGTGTTAGATGGTGTGTTTAACCATGTGGGCAGAGGTTTTTGTGCCTTCCAGGATGTGTTGCAAAACAGGGAAAATTCCAGATACCGTGACTGGTTTCACATTAATTTTGGAGGAAATTCCAATTATAATGACGGGCTGTGGTATGAGGGCTGGGAAGGAAATTTTGATTTGGTAAAGTTAAATCTTCAAAATGAAGAAGTAATCCAGCATATATTTGATGCCGTAAAATACTGGGTAGAGGCTTTTGATATTGATGGGCTGCGTCTGGATGTAGCCTATTGTCTGGACAGAAACTTTTTAGAGCGACTGCGTCAGTTTACAGATTCCCTGAAAGAAGAATTTTTTATTGTTGGTGAGACACTGCATGGGGATTATAATCAGTGGATGAATGATAAGATGTGTCATTCGGTAACAAATTATGAATGTTATCATGGACTGCACTCAAGTTTTAACAGTATGAATATGTTTGAAATCTGTCATTCTCTTGCAAGGCAGTATGGGCCGGAGGAATGGACGTTATACAAAGGGAAACATCTGCTGATTTTTGTGGACAATCATGATGTGAGCCGTGTTGCGAGCACCCTTACCAATGAAAAACATCTGCCCCTTATTTATGCGATGTGTTTTGGGATGCCTGGTATCCCGTGTATTTATTATGGCAGCGAATGGGGGGCAAAGGGAAATAAAGCGGAGGGGGACCCGGCGCTTCGCCTGAGTTATGACGAGCCGCAGTTTGTAGAATTGACACAGTGGATTGCTAAACTTGCCGAGATAAAGAAAAACAGCAGGGCGTTAAATTATGGTAATTTTAAAACGCTTGTTTTGACGAATCACCAGTGTATTTTTGAGCGCGCCTGTGAGGGAGAGAGAATTCTTGTGGCAGTCAATGCATCTGATTCGCCATTTACGGCACATTTTGATGCCGGATGCGGTATGGCAGAGGATTTGCTGACAGGGGAGTCCCATGATTTTGGCGGAGGAAGCGAGCTGCCGCCGTATTCAGTAGCTTTTTGGAAAATGGAGAGATAAGTAAATCCGGATGATGGTGAAGGGACTGAACGGTTATGCATAAGGCAAAAACATTATATTTGGAGTGTAATAGCGGAATCAGCGGTGACATGACGGTAGCAGCGCTGCTGGATTTGGGAGCGGACGAAAAGGTACTGCGTCAGGTTCTTGACAGTATGCCGGTATCCGGTTTTGAGGTGGAGATTAGCAGGGTGAAAAAAGCGGGGCTGGATGTGTGTGATTTTAATGTCATATTGGATGGGGGGCATGAAAATCACGATCACGACATGGAATACCTGCATGGGCATGGTCATAGTCATAGTCATGAGCATACACATAATCATGAGCATACCCACGAACATTGCCACTTGCCGGAAATTCAGAAAATTATCCGGAATACAGAGATGAGTGAGAGGGCCAGGGCAATTGCACTCCGGATTTTTGATATCCTTGCCCGTGCAGAGGCAAAAGCCCATGGCGTGGGGATAGAAGAGGTGCATTTTCATGAAGTCGGAGCGGTAGATTCTATTGTGGATATTACGGCAGCAGCAGTTTGTCTCGACAATCTGGATGTGACGGAGGTTATCATTCCGGGGTTGTCTGAGGGAAAGGGGACAATCCGATGTCAGCATGGCATTCTTCCTATTCCGGTTCCGGCAGTTGTTAATATTGCTCAGATGAACGGCCTTTCGCTGCAGATTACAGACGTTTTCGGTGAGCTTGTGACACCGACAGGGGCAGCTATTGCGGCGGCAGTAAAAACGAAAAATGAATTGCCGGAAAAGTTTACTATAATGAAGACCGGTATGGGCGGCGGTAAAAGGGAATATGAGAGGCCCAGTATCCTCAGGGCTATGCTGATTCAGGAACAGGAGGAGCATAAGGGGGATTTCATTTACAAACTGGAAACAAATATAGATGACTGTACAGGGGAGATGCTTGGATATGTGATGGAGCGCCTCTTCGACAATGGTGCAGCAGATGTCAGCTATACTCCGGTATATATGAAAAAAAAACGCCCGGCATATCTTCTTACCGTGCTCTGCGAGGAGGGACTTGTAAGCAGGCTGGAAAACATTATATTTCGGGATACTACAACAATTGGCATCCGGAAAGTCAGGATGGAGAGGGCTGTTTTAAAAAGGGAGATAGAAACAGTCCGGTTACCGTTTGGTGATATTAATATAAAAAAATGTGTTCTGCCAGACGGTACAGTCAGAAAATACCCGGAGTACGAAACAGTGGCTCAGCTTGCAAAAAAAACAAATAAATCCATGCAGGAAATTCTCGATATTTATAAAAAAAGCGGGGAGGAGACAAAGGATGGCAGAGTTGAGTGATTCGGCACAGGATGCTGATAAAAAATTGAAACAGTTAAAAACGTATTTGAAGTCATTGGGGAGTGTGGCAGTAGCCTTTTCTGGCGGGGTGGACTCTACGTTTTTATTGAGAGTGGCAAAAGATGTGCTTGACGATAATGTAATTGCCATTACAGCAAAATCCCACTCCTTTCCGAAACGGGAATTTGAGGAGACAAAACTGTTTTGTGAAAAAATGGGAGTCCGTCAGTTTATATGTAAATTTGATGAGCTTTCCGTTGACGGTTTTTGTCAGAACCCGCCAAACAGGTGTTATTTGTGTAAACGTGAATTGTATAAAAGAATTATTGAAATAGCAAAAAAACAGGGCATTCCGTATATTGCAGAGGGTTCAAATATGGATGATACAGGAGATTACAGGCCGGGAATGGCGGCAGTGGTAGAATCCGGTATCAGAAGTCCGTTGCAGGAGGCAGGACTTTATAAAGAAGAAATTCGCGAACTGTCAAAGGAGCTGGGGCTTACTACATGGGAAAAACCGTCCTTTGCCTGCCTGTCGTCGCGGTTTGCCTATGGAGAGCCTATTACAGCGGAGAAACTGGCAATGGTAGAGCGGGCTGAACAATTGTTGTTTGACAGGGGATTTTCCCAGGCCAGGGTCCGCATTCATGACCGGACTGCCAGAATTGAGGTTTTACCCGGGAAATTGGAAAATCTCGTGAGAAAAGATATAAGAGAAGAAATTGTAACAAAGCTGAAATCCTATGGCTTTACCTATGTGAGCATGGATTTGGAAGGCTATCGGACGGGCAGCATGAATGAGATGTTAAAAAGGCAGTAAATACAGGTATTTTATGCGGATGGCTGCGATTTTCAGTCATCCATTTTTATTAATTCTTCCATAATGGCAAGGACATGTTCTTGCATTTCTGGTGACATTTTCTGAAAAGTGGCAATCAAGTGAGTTTCTATTGGGGACAGCATCGTCTTCTTATCAATATTTTCCTGTTTATACCCGACAAGGTAATCAATAGATGTATGAAAAAAAAGTGCAAGATTTTTCATCGTCTGAATGTCGGGTTCTGTTAAGTTGTTTTCATATTTATATATGGCCTGCTGGCTGATATTAAATTTCTCAGCCAGTTTTTGCTGGCTTAATCCGCGTTCTGTTCGGAGTTTTTTAAGATTTTCTATAAATCATCACCCTCCCGGTAATAATATTTTCTCTTACAATCATGCTAAAGCGTCATAGGTATAACACTATTGTAACAAGTTCAAAAAATAAGGGTAAAACTATAAAGTTGTTGACAATAACAACAAAAAGTAGTAAACTTTTTGATGGAAATATGTGAGGTGATTATGTGATAGATTTTCATTCCCACATTCTACCTGGTATAGACGACGGCAGCCGGGACATCCAGATGACATTTTCCATGTGTCGGATGCAGAAAAAACAGGGTGTCCATACGGTTTTAGCTACACCGCACTTTTATGCCAATCATGACTCTGTTGGAAATTTCCTGTTCCGGAGAAAAGAAAGTATGGATAGGGTTTCCCAAACAGCGGCAAATATACATGCGGATTTTCTGCCGCACATTCTGCCGGGTGCAGAGGTCTATTATTTTCCGGGAATTGGAGCTGCCGGAATGCTGTTCAATTTATGTATCGAGGGTACGCATGCTTTATTGCTGGAAATGCCATTTTGTCAGTGGACAGGCCAGAACTATCAGGATGTAAAAGCGCTGATACAAAAGCAGGAGCTGATTATAATACTGGCTCATATTGAACGATACGTGGGATATCAGAAAGACATTGGAATTTGGGAAAAAGTACTTCAATTGCCGGGGGTATTCCCACAGATGAATACAGGCGCTTTTCAAAACCGGAAAAAGAGGCGGTTTTGTCTGCAGTTTTTAAAAGACCGGAATGTTTTACTCGGAACAGACTGTCATAACCTGACTGATCGGAGACCGAATATGGAAACCGGGAGAAATATCATCAGAAAAAAACTTGGTGAAAAAAGGTTGACAGAACTGGATGATTTCGGAGAGAGGATGTTTGCCAAATGGATAAACGGACAGGAATTCGATGGGTAATAGCAATTGCTGCCGTCATTATTCTGGCAGGTATATTTTTGGTCAATATTTTTAGTACCGGGAAAACAGGTGCAGGGAATCTTGCTTATCGGCAGAATTTTACATATCTGGAGCATTTCAGTGACGCAGCGGTGCCGTCTGCCCTGACGGCCCGGGGAAGAGTGATGCTCTATGGCAAAACTTATTACTATTATCATGATATGGAAAGTTATCTGATTATCGGGACAGATGCCAGTGGAAGGGAAGAGGCTTCTGGCTGGGAATACAGAGGGAGTATGGCAGATTTTCTGCTGCTTTTTGTTGTAGATAAGACGGAGGGCAGCTGCCGTATTCTCATGCTGAACAGGGATACCATAACAGAAATCCCATTGATGCAGACGGATGGGACCAGTATGGCGAGTGCAAAACTTCAACTCTGTACAGCACATTGGTACGGTGGAAACCGAAAACAGAGCTGTCAGAATACAGTCCGGGCAGTTTCTAAGATGCTTGGCGGGATTCCAATCAGTGGTTATTATTCCATGGATATGGATTCCATAGCGGTAATTAATCATGCAGTCGGAGGTGTGACAGTAAAGAATGAGAGTGACTTTTCAGATATTGATGCCTCGATAAAGACAGGGGAAACCCTAACGCTGACAGATAAACAGGCAGTTTCTTTTGTGCAGAGCCGGATGCACGTTGATGACGGAGAAAATACTTCCCGCATGGCGCGGCAGATTCAATTTATGGAAGCTTTTATAAAAAAAGCACAGTCCATGAAAACGGAAAATTCCAAACTATGGATTCAGCTGTATCAGGATTTATCAGACCATGCCGTAACCGATATTACAGGAAAACAATTGTCCAGGCTGTTAAATCAGATTTCTGAAAATTCCTATGAGGGCATATGTACTTTAGAAGGAAAAACGCGCCTTGGCAAACGCCTGGGGGATGGTCTGTTCCATACAGAATTTATACTAAATAAAAAATCTGTCCGGAAGGTTCTGGGAGAAGTATACCATTTGGAAAAATAAAGGGGACTATTTATGAACCAGCGTATCGATCCAATTGCAATCAACGACACGGAGAATGAAATAGAAATTGATTTATTGGAACTGTTATTTTATTTCCGGGGAAGATTGGGAATTATTCTCTCTGTACTAATCTGTTGTGCGCTCCTTAGCGGCTGCATAACCCACTTTCTGATAACACCCAGGTATCAGGCAATGTCAAAGCTCTATATGGTTTCAGCGTCCAATGACTCTGTGGTGGATTTGACGGATTTGAATCTGGGTACCTCCCTTTCCTCGGACTATGAAGAGCTGTTGAAAATACGCCCAATCCTGGATGAAATAATAAAGGAAGAAAACCTTGCTTATGATTATGACAGCCTACTGAAAATGATTACGATTTCTGCAATAGAGGATACCCGCATTCTTGTCATCACTGTCGAGAGCATAAATCCGGCAGAGGCGCAGAGTATTGCAAATGCGCTGGCGGACAAGGCAGTTACTTATTTACCGGAGCTTATGGATACAGCTCCGCCAAATATTGCAGAGCGTGCCATTTATCCGGAAAAACAGAGCTCTCCGAGCATGACAAAAAATATGGTTTTGGGGGCTGCTGTTGGAGTTATTATTTGTCTGGCCATATTGACAGTATTATTCCTGATGGATGATACGTTGAAATCAGCGGAGGACGTTGAAAAGTTCTTTGGTGTTATGCCGTTGACCGTCATCCCGGAGGGGGATATTAAGACAGAGCGCGATGAGCATAAAAGAGACGACGGAAAGAAAAAGAAACGTAAAAAAGCAAAAGAGAAGAAAAGGGGAAAAAATGAGTCAGGATACGCTGGGAACATTGATTTTTGAAAATATGCCCACTCTTCCGTATGCAGTTGAGGAAGCAATTAACCGGCTTCGCGTCAATATAAGTTTCCTTGGGCGGGACATAAGGAAAATAATGATTGTATCGACCATGCCGAATGAGGGAAAGAGCTTTGTGGCAATGCATCTTTGGAGACAGATGGCTGAGGCGGGCATATCATCCCTGTTGGTAGATGCTGATTTGCGTAAATCCGTGCTGACAGAAGTATATGATTTGAGGGCGGCAAACGACGGGATTAAAATGGTCGGCACATCTCACTATCTGTCAGGAAACACCGATATCCGGTATGCCCTCTACCACACCGATATTGAGAATGGCGACATCATTCCCAATGTGGACAATGTTATTAACCCCTCTCTCTTATTGGAAAGTGATTTCTTTGAGGAGATGCTGGCAGCCGTAGGAAAAATCTATGATTACGTGTTTGTTGATTCTCCGCCGCTTGACCTCGTATCCGACGGAGAGCGGATTGCATCACTGTGCGACGGAGCTGTACTTGTGGTGCGGAGCGGTATCACGTCAAGAAAAATGGTCAAAAACAGTATCCGTCAGCTCGAGAGGGCAGGCTGTCCGCTCCTTGGCATTGTGTTAAACCGGGTAGAGGGCTCCAGAGGCGGTTATTACTATAAAAAATATGGTGGAAAGTATTATGGCAGTGATAAATACTACTATGGAAAACACAAGTGAGTGATGCATGGAATTGCAGAAATGGAGGTAAAAATGAAAAGATTAAAAAAGGTTTTGGCATGTGCTTTAATGGTAACCCTGACATTCAGTGCAGCAGCCCCGAAACTTGCGGCAGCCCCTAAGATTGCGGCAGCCACAAAATTTGAGGCAGGCAGCCCGACAACGTCTATTGAGCCGGAAGATAAAAATAATGTCACAGTGCCTTCCGGGAAAGTGAATACGAAAAAAGATGGTTCTGTAACTCTGGCCGGGGTGAAAAAGACATCGAAGAAGTTCGTCAAGATTCCGTCCAGCGTGACGGTTTACGGCGTCCGCTATAAAATAACAATCGTGAAGGCCAATGCATTTGCCAATGCCAGAAGAGCAACAAATATAAAGCTTCCGGCTACCATTAAACAAATTAATAAAAATGCATTCCGGGGAGTAACAAAGCTTAGAATCCTTACTCTGAAAGGCAAAAAGGCAATCAGGATTAAAAAAGGCGCATTCAACGGAATTAATTCCAGAAGAGTGACCGTCAAAGTAAGCCGGAAGATGCCAAAGAAACAGGTGAAACTCTTAAGAAAGAGATTGAAAAAAGCCGGGTTTAGGGGCAAGGTAAAATATATTCTGCCAGTTTGGTACCGTCTTGGTGTTTAAAGAGTCTGCTAAGCGGATTTTTCGATTATTTTACATAGACAACAACTTATATTTTGTGCATAGAAGGAGACTAGCGTGTATCAAAAGATGACAAAGGGATGGATGAAACACTGGGATTTTATCCTGATTGATTTACTTTGCTTTCAGGCATCTTTTCTATTCATCTATATGTGGCGGCACGGCATACAAAATCCATACACCATCGGATTATACCGAAACTTTGCCATTGTTGCCGCATTGATACAGCTTTTCTCTCTATATTTTTTCAGTGTGTATTCCGGTGTCTTGAGACGTGGATATTACCAGGAGTTTCTCGGGACGCTTAAACACTCTGTCATCATAACGCTGCTTCTCTCTCTTTATTTTTTTGTGACGCAGATTGGCGGTTCGTTTTCCCGTGCGGTATTAATTGGGACAAGCACAGTCTATTTTACCGTGGGCTATCTGCTTCGGATAACATGGAAAATGATACTGCAAAAACGTCAGAAAGGAAAAAAGGGGAAGATATCCCTGATCCTTGTTACAACAAGAGAGCGGGCAGAGTCTAACATTTTTTCAATCCGTGAATTCGGGCACGGAAGTTATTACATCTCCGGCCTCATTCTGCTGGAGGATACGAAAGTACCATCGGTTTCCGGCATACAGGTTGTGGCCAATCAAAGCAATGCCATACCGTATCTTGCAAAAAGCTGGGTAGACGAGGTTTATTTGGATATAGACGAATCGGAGGACCGGAAAAAACTTACACAGCTGCTCGTTGAAATGGGGATAACATTTCATATTAAAATTGCCAGAATCAGCGGAGTTTCCAAGCGGAAGCAGTACATATCAAAGCTTGGAAGAAATTCCGTCCTTACCGTATCGGTTACTCTTGCCAGCATAGGTCAGGCGTTTGCCAAAAGAACTCTGGATATCATTGGCGGAGTTGCAGGCTGTATTTTGACAGGGATTCTCACTGTATTTTTAGCCCCTGCCATTTTCATTCAGTCACCCGGCCCTATATTCTTTTCCCAGCAGCGTGTCGGCCGGAACGGTAAAGTATTCCGCATTTATAAATTCCGCAGCATGTACATGGATGCAGAGGAGCGCAAAGCAGAGCTGGCCGCCCAAAATGAAATATCGGGCGGCATGATGTTTAAGATAGAAAATGACCCGCGGATTATTGGAAGTGAAAAGGGTCCGGGCCGGGGAATCGGCAACGTAATCCGGCGCTATTCCCTGGATGAATTTCCCCAGTTTATCAACGTCCTAAAAGGGGAGATGAGCCTTGTGGGCACAAGGCCGCCAACAATAGATGAATGGGAAAAATATGAGCTGCACCATCGGAGCCGCCTTGCAATAAAGCCCGGCATAACCGGACTGTGGCAGACAAGCGGCAGAAGTAATATCAAGGATTTTGAAGAGGTCGTCAGACTGGATACCAAATACATATCGGAGTGGTCAATTGGACTGGACATTAAGATATTGTTTAAGACAGTTCTGGTGATGTTTAAGAAGGATGGTGCGCGGTAGGGGGAACTTTTGTTTTTCCCTGTTATAAAAAATTACGAGTTGCGTGGAGGAAAAAATGATTGTACAACACAATATGACGGCTGCCGGAACCAACCGTATGTTAAAACAAAATGAAAACACAAAATTAAAGAGTTTCGAGAAATTGAGCTCCGGATATAAAATTAACCGGGCAGCAGACAATGCGGCCGGGCTTGCGATTTCTGAAAAGATGCGCTCGCAAATACGCGGTTTGAACCGGGCAGAGAGAAATGTACAGGAAGGCATTAACTTTGTGCAGACAGCAGATGGGGCATTATCTGAAATAGAGGGAATGATGCACCGCATCCACGAATTGGCCGTACAGGCAGCCAATGATACTAATACGGACGAAGATCGTGCATTTATTGATGAAGAAATACAAATGTATAAAGAGGAAATCAATTATATATTTGAGGAAACAGAATTTAACACCATAAAAATATGGGATACCAATACGAATAACAGGGTGCAGATTGGGACGGAGAGAAAACAGGCGGTAAAGCTTGACAGTTATGGGTGGAAAAATTTCACGGTAACTCAGGCAAATAAGGGAGCGATTGCCTATAATGGGTATAAAATTGAAATTCAGGGGACTGATAAAACAGACGCGGCTAATTACGGCTTTAAAGTAAAGTGGGAAGGATGGAATAAAGAGCAGTACTCCACAGATTTAATTAGTTGGGATAATGTCGGTCAGAAGGGGTTTCGATGCAATCTTTCCGATTATGTGGATACAGCTGCAAACCCGGAACTGGCAGGTATTGATTTCCCAATAGGATGGACTTCGGAGGAGAGCGCAACAATCGATGATATTGCAAACTCGATTAATGGTGTGGTATTTAGTTCCAGCGTGTCTTCTTCAGAAAATGTGGCGGTAAACCAGAATGTTCCAGGGGTGTCCTTTAGTATAAATACTGATTATCTGGCCGAACTTGCCAGTGGCCGGAATGTGGATAACTATGATACGACCTGGATTGAGCCGGCGCAAAGTGGTACACCTAATGTGATTGATATGCCAAGTTATACAGACCCGGCGGAAAATAAGGGATGGAAAATCCATTTTAATATGCCAAATATTGGGTTGGTGACAGCTACCTCAACATCGGTCAGATATTTTGGAAATGCACTGAATGGGCCTGAGGGTAAGTGGTGGAAGTACAACAAAAATTACCATCCATGGTTAGTTTACATGCCAGGGTACTCGCCTGGTGTAGGCAGTGATGGAACGTTGTTAGGCGTGACGGATTGTATTACAGATTCAACAAGACCCAAACGAGATTATTCGTTAACTCATGCAGACACAGATGGTGGTTCTATTACTGTGCGATTAGATTTAACAGCAGATAACGGGACTTTCACTTATGAGGGAAGAACAAGTAGCAATAATTACGTAGGTTATATAAATATGTATATTACTGTAAACAGAAGTGATACAGAAGAATCAATTATGAATAAGATTAAGTCTGTTTTAAATGAAAACACAATCTTTGATGCCTATGAGGGGAATCAAAATCAGGGTACGCCATATTATACCACAGCATCGGCGTATTATGCAACGGAGCGGACGCATCTCATTGACGTCCCAGTTTATGAAACAAACCACGACAGAGCAATCCAAGCAGGTGCCAATACAGACCAGGCTATTCACATCGTTTATAAATCTCTGCGCCTGATGAATCTTGGAATTTATGATTCCAATGTGCTGACAAGAGAAGCAGCATCGCAGACAATATCCGATATCCAGGTAGCCCTAGATATCGTGTCAGAGCAGAGAAGTCTGTTTGGTGCTTACCAAAACCGTTTGGAACATGCCGGTCTGGAGGATGCCAATACATCAGAGAATACGCAGATGGCTGAGAGCAGGCTGCGTGATACTGATATGGCGGATGAAATGGTTATTAATGCCAAGGCGTCTATTTTAGAGCAATCGACACAGGCAATGCTAGTTCAGGCAAACAGGCAGACAGAGGGAGTTTTGTCTTTGCTGGGGTAGTGGAATTATATCATTAAAAGGGAGCGTAAAATTGGCTAGTAGTAAAGTGCAACATGTTTTTTTGGTAGGAGCCAAATCTTTAGGGGCATATGGTGGTTATGAGACTTTTGTGTATAAATTGATCGAATACCATCAGAATAATACGAGATTAAAATATCACGTAGCTTGTAAAGCAAATGGCGATGGATATATGGACGAAACCAAAATGGATTCCATAAAAAAACTTTCGGATTTTGAATTTGAGATTTATAATGCAAGGTGCTTTAAATTGCACATTCCGCAAATTGGACCTGCACAGGCAATTTACTATGATATTACAGCTTTGAATGAATGCTGCCATTATATAAAGGATAATAATATTTCGCATCCAATTGTCTATATTATGGCGTGTAGAATTGGGCTCTTTATAAAGTATTTTGTAAACATTATTCATAAACTTGGTGGTAAGGTGTATTTAAATCCGGATGGTCATGAATGGATGAGGAAAAAATGGTCAGTTTTGGTACGAAAATACTGGAAAATATCTGAGCAAATGATGGTAAAATATTGTGATTTGGTTATTTGCGATTCCGTACATATAGAAAATTATATTCATGATTGTTATGACGTAAAACGGAATATAGAAAAAAATCCTAAAACAGTATTTATTGCTTATGGCGCAGAAACAGAGAAGACTAAGATGGAACATGATGAGTTGTTGGTGTCTTGGTATCAAGAAAGAGGTCTTTCCCCTAAAAGCTATTATCTTGTTGTGGGTCGGTTTGTACCGGAAAATAACTATGAAATAATGATCCGCGAATTTATGAAATCAAAAACAAATAGAGATTTCGCAATTGTTACAAATATTAATACTAAATTTTATAAAATTTTAGAAAATAAATTACATTTTAAAAAGG
>DKUB01000058.1:41613-188642 GCA_002490465.1 Lachnoclostridium sp. UBA7215 | reverse complement strand
TTACACACTTTATATTACACTCTCCTGCAATGATTTTGGCTGATGATAATTTTGCAACAATCATTAAAGCTGTTTTAAATGGACGTAACGTCTATAGAAATATTCTGAATGCAATTCAATTTTTGCTTTCAGGAAATATGGCTGCAATTTTAGTTGTACTATTTTGTTCCTTTATGGCGCTGGATACACCGTTTGAACCAGTGCATTTGTTATTTATTAATTTACTTACCGATTCATTACCAGCTTTAGCAATTGGAATGGAACCTCCGGATAAACAGTTACTTAATAATAAGCCGAGAAATCCAAAGACAGGAATGCTCACAAAGGATTTTTTACGAAAGGTATCCGGTTTTGGGTTATTAATCGCTATTGTTACTCAGGTTGCATATTATCTTGGATTGCAAGTTAGCCCAATGGCTGCCAGTACAATGGCATTTGCCACATTAACATTGGCCAGATTGTTTCATGGATTTACATGCAGGAGTGATTTTTCAATTATTAAGATAAAGCTTACAAGTAATATGTGGAGCATAGCTGCTTTTGCTACAGGGGTTTTCATGCTGGCATTTATTATATTTGCTCCCTTTATGCATGGATTGTTTATGATTGAACCACTAGAGATATTACAGCTTGGATGCATAGTGTTGCTGGCCTTTATTCCCACATTATGTATTCAGTCAGTGCGGGTGGTAAAAGAACAAAATAAGAAAATGAGAGGTTATAAGGTATGAATATAACATATGTTATGGAATTGCTTGGGGGCCTGGCATTGTTTTTATATGGGATGCAGATGATGATCATCAGGAAAGTGTTCAGATGAAGGGAGTATTTTATTTTCAAAAATGTTAACAGATTTTGAACGTATTGGCGATCATGTATTGAATATTGCTAACGAGATGTTTAAAATAGCCATTACTGAAAAATAGAAGACTGGCTTGTTAGCAATAAACGGGCGCACTCCAAACGTTACATCCTGCACTTTCAAATTGGTTTCTTTTTTGGGAAAAATGTTATATAATACATGGTATCAGGGGTGATTATGTGACAACGGGAGAAAAATTAGCATACCTTCGCAAAATAAGAGGTATAACGCAGGAAGAATTATCTGAGATGTTAAACGTCTCAAGGCAATCTGTTTCCAGGTGGGAGCTGGATGCTGCCTTTCCTGAGACAGATAAACTCATTAAGTTAAGCAAATTATTTGAGTGCAGTATCGATTTTTTGCTGAACGAAAGTATTCAGAGAAATGAAGAGACGGCAGATAAGAACATGTCTATGGCAGAATATTATAAGTTCATACGTGAGTGCGGATATTTCTTTCTGGCAACATCTGTAGATAACCAGCCAAGGTTAAGACCGTTCGGGATGATTTATTCCAATGATGAAACATTATTTATTTCTACAGATAAACGGAAAAAGGTATATTCAGAGTTGGAAGAGAGTCCGAAGGTTGCCATTGCCAGTTACAATCCCAATACAGGGAAATGGATTAGGATTATTGGCAGGGTCAGGGCGGAGGATTCTCCGGTGATTCGGGAAGAAATGTTTGAGGTATATCCTAATTTAAAGCAAGTGTATAATAGTAATGATGGAATGTACCTTGTTATTTACCGGTTATTGATTGATGAAATTAGCATAGCTTAAAGGAATGGAAAAGTAATGGAGGTGAAATTATGATGTATCCATATGTTACATTAAATGATGATACAGAAATTACACATTCGGAGATGTTAGATGGGAGAGTAAAAGTATATATAGAAACACCTGATTTAAAAGATGGTTTCCATAATGCCACATGTTATCTCCCAGAATATGCTTGGGAAGAAGTAAATGGGTATTCAGATGAAGAGATGGATTATTTTAAGGAGTTTGTTCGTAATAATGCACACTTGATTATGGAGTTTGCTAAAGAAGGAGGTATATTAAATGCCTCAAATTTTTAGAATCGGCTCATATATTATTTATTTTTGGTCAAATGAGAATAATCCTCTTGAGCCAGTGCATGTGCATATTGCAGAAGGTAAGGCTTCTGCAAATGCAACAAAAATATGGATAACCAGTTCAGGTAAGGCGTTACTTTGTAATAATAATTCCCGTATTCCTCAAAAAGTGCTAAACAATATGATAAGGTATATTGAAGCGAACAGTACATTAATCATCAATAAGTGGTATACCCAATTTAGGGAAATCAGATATTATTGTTAAACGGAGAGGAGATTGTGAAAATGGAAAAGCTAAGTCCGGAATTAGAAAAAATGATGACAGAGCGCTACGGCAAAGACAGTATTATTGCACTGGCAACAATGAAAGACGGCATTCCCTGTGTACGGTATGTCGATGGTCTCTATATAGAAGGGGCGTATTATATTATTACATATGCCCTTTCGGATAAAATGAATCAGATTGAAAAAAATCCAAAGGTTGCAATCGCTGCAGAGTGGTTTACTGCCCACGGAGAGGCTGTCAATCTGGGATGGTTTAAAAAAGAGGAAAATGCAGAAATAGCTAAGAAGCTGAGAGAGGCATTTTCAGAATGGATTGATAACGGACATAATAATTTTGATGATGTCAATACCTGCATTCTTTGTGTTAAACTGACGGATGGTGTTTTACTTTCACAGGGAACGCGGTATGAGATTGATTTTACGATGAAGAGTTGAGAAAATTATGTGGATTATGATGGCAGTTTTATCTGCATTCTTCGCGGGAATTACGGCAATATTGGCAAAGTGCGGAATAAAAAGGACTGATTCTGATATCGCAACGGCATTGCGCACAATTGTTGTGCTGATTTTTGCATGGGTGATTGTGTTTGCCACAGGTTCCGGGGAAAACGCTGCAGATATTGGAATGAAGTCATTGCTGTTTCTGATTCTGTCAGGACTTGCCACAGGTGCGTCCTGGTTGTGTTATTTTAAGGCATTATCAATCGGTGATGTAAATGCTGTGGTTTCTGTTGATAAATCAAGTACTGTGCTGGTTGTACTGCTTGCGATAATTCTTTTTAATGAAACAGAAAATCTGTCATATAAACTGGTTGGAACGGCGGTTCTTTCTGCAGGGATTTATCTGATGATTGAAAAAAAACAAACCACAGCGGCAGCCAGCAGTAATCGATGGATAGTTTATGCCGCCCTGTCCGCTGTATTTGCTGCGCTTACATCCATTCTTGCCAAAATCGGAATAACAGGGATTGATTCCAACTTGGCCACGGCAATCCGTACAGGTGTCATACTTGTGATGGCATGGCTCGTCGTTGTGGTGAAAGGCAAGCAGTCACAGGTAAAAACAACCAGCCGAAAAGAACTTATCTTTATTTCTCTTTCGGGAATCACAACAGGGGCATCCTGGCTCTGTTATTATTATGCCATCCAAAATGGAATTGTCAGCGTTGTTGTTCCAATCGACAAACTGAGTATTGTAGTGACAGTTTTATTTTCCTGTCTTGTATTTAAGGAAAAACTTACGGTAAAAGTATGGGCTGGTCTTTTTCTGATGGTCTGCGGAACCGTTCTATTATCTTTGGGCGCTTAGCGCTATTTAATCCACCCGTTCCCCTTCTTTTCCATAACATTCGCAGAATCTTGCCTGAAAGGATGCCGGTTCATCTGCTGCGTATAAATGTGAGATATCCCCAAAAGAACTGACACGGAAAGAAGCAATGCCTTTTCTACGTTCTTCTGTATTAACTGTTGTGACAGATGTCGGAGCTGCGCAAAAACCATGCCACAGTACCATGGGGGAAATTCCCAACAGGTGGCTCAGCATAACACATTCCACGCCAAAGTGGCAGAACAGTACAATTTTGTCTGTGTTTGCCTTTTCCACGTGGTAGCAGTTGCCGCTCCGGATATAGCCATGTTCAGCGAGCAGGGCATCAAGACCTTCTGTTACCCATTTGTATTCCTGCGCAATGGTACTGTCCTGCATCACAGGTGTATCCTGCCATTTCTTTTTATCATAAAAACTTTCTTCTACTGTCCAGTCCTGCGGAAGCCAGTCCCAGGCAATGGTCCGCCCCTCCGCATCCGGCCTGGCGATAGCAGCCCTGAAAAATTCCTGAAGCCATGGAAGTTCTACCGCCTCCCTGTTCATTCTCTCTAATGTAAGCGATGCGGTATCTTTTGCCCTGCCCAGTGGTGATACATAAAAATCTTTGATGTTGAGCCTGGAAAGCCTGTCTGCCAAAAGCCTTGCTTCTTTCCATCCCTTTTCCGTCAGGGAGTCAATCGAATAATCCGGGTCACCGTGTCTGATAATAAGTAGCTGCATAAAAACCTCCAAATGTTTTATTCTCTAACGCTCATTATACACAGTTGTGTTTTTAATTACAACACGGTATAATGATTAAAAAATGGCAGGTCAATATTTGGAGGTATGAGCATGTTGAATGAAAAAGCATTATTGGAATTCGTTGAGCCCTATTACATTGATAAAGATATTATGCATAATATGTGGCATATTGAATTAGTCAGGAAAATGATTCACAAAATTCTTTCTGCCTGCAGCTATAAGGTTGACGAAGAGTGCTTGATTTTAGCAGCTTATTTTCATGGTTTTATTTATAGAGAGGAAGCAAAAATCAAACAATGGTTAATATCACAAAATTATGATGACAAAAGAATTTCTAAAACAATAAAAATAGCATGGGAGTCCCAAAGGAGTGAAGTCCCTGAAACGATTGAGGGAAAGATTTTACATGATGCCCATGTTCTGGAAGGTGGAAAAACATATTTAATAGTGAAAACTTTGATTACGGGTTCTGTCAGGGGACAATCTCTGCCTGATACTTTGACTTACATGGAGAGAAACGTTTTAAATAAAAATAAATGTTATTTACCGGAAACGATTCCTCTGTGTGAAGAAATGAACAAATTTACAAATGATTTCTTTAAAGAATTATCAGAGGGGATTCGATAAAAAGGATATGATTTATTTTATAAAAATTAGAGAACACGAAAATATTGCAGAGCGCGCGACGCATTGGTTTCACGAAAAATGGGGCATACCATTGAAGGCATATCAGGAAAGTATTTACGACTGCCTGAAAAATGAAAATGCTGTGCCACAATGGTATCTGGCAATGGACGGTGATAAAATTATTGGGGGACTGGGAGTGATTGAAAATGATTTTCATGACCGGAAAGATTTAACTCCAAATGTGTGTGCTGTTTATGTTGAAGAAGATTCTCGTTGTCAGGGTATTGCGGGGAAATTACTGCAATATGTATGCGATGATATGAAGGACCAGGGAATTGACACACTTTATCTTGTGACGGACCATACTTCCTTTTATGAACAATATGGATGGGAATTTTTGTGTATGGTTCAGGGGGATGGAGAACCGGATATGACAAGAATGTATATCCATCAATTATAATTAAGTTTATGTAGGAGAAAAGAAATGACAACAGTATATTTTATCAGACATGCTGAGCCCAATTATGACAATCATGATGATATGTCAAGAGAACTTTCAAGTAAGGGTATGAAAGACAGAAAGCTTGTTACATATTTCTTGTTGGACAAACATATTGATGTTGTTTTATCAAGTCCTTATAAACGTGCAATTGATACTGTCGCGGAGTTTGCGAAATTGGCAAATTTAGAAATTGAAACGATAGCAGATTTCAGAGAACGCAGAGTAGATAGTGAATGGATAGCGGATTTTAATGCATTTTGCAGGAAACAGTGGGAAAATTTCAATTACAAATTATCCGATGGTGAAAACCTGATAGAAGTGCAAAGCAGAAATATAAGAGCATTAAATCGTGTATTGCAAACTTTTAAAGGAAAAAACGTTGTAATTGGAAGTCATGGAACAGCATTAAGCACTATTATAAACTATTATGATGAAACATTTGGTTATTCTGAGTTTAAAAAAATTAAAAATCTAATGCCGTGGGTCGTGAAATTTTCTTTTGAAGAAAATGTTTGTATTAAAATTCAGCAATATAATCTGTTTACGCTTTAATACTTGAAAAATGCAATTAGAAATGGAGGATGTTTTGATAGAGAATAATGAATTGTTTAGAATTTTAGAAATTCCAAATGAAGTCGAAAGTCAGTTGATTGATTACGGCAATAGCAGAGAGGAACAAATTCCGAATGCTGTAATAAATAAAATAATAAATCCAGGTGAATGGGATGAAGGGATAAAAGAATTACAGGAATTATTGGGTGATGACCCTAACGGATTTAAGATACTTTGGGAATTGTTAAATATTATTAAAAATTATTCCTATGAAGAATATGTAAAACGCAAAATTCCAAATGATATTTTTATAGCTACTATGAAATTTTGTACCAGATTTTTGCACGAGCATTATCAAATTTATCAATTTTATAAATTTGTCTGGGCGTGGTGGTTTCCACGACAGATTTCCTTAAATGAGTATCGAATAGGGGCGTTAGAATATGAATTTGTCAATGCCGGGGAGAGAGAGATAGCAGTTCATATTCCGTCAGATGCTGATTTGCGAAAATGGTCAGTTTCTCAATCTATCAAAGGCTTTCATGAATTCAGAAAAAAGTATTATCCTGAATGGGAAGAAATTTGGAATTGCAAAAGGGCATCTTAAGGTTTGCTGGGAATAGTTAAAAAAAGCAGGAGGTAATTCGATTTGCCAGAATCAATTTCCCATTTTTTAAAACATGTACAAATAAAACCAGTGAGGGAAGGACAGTCAGAAGCTGACGTATATCGGTGTTACGATTTAAAAACCGGCAGGGGGATATCGGATATTTGCTTCTTGAGGAGGCAAAAGGAGAAATACTACGTACAGACAAATTATTATACTGACCCGTGCAGACTGGCAAGGCTGGCAGCAGAGGGGATTAAGATGTTAGTGCAGATGGATATTTCTGACTGTCCGGCAGATGGACAGGTGGCTGGGAAAATAAACATTGTCCGGATGCCATTCCTTTGTTCTGGGAATATATGGGGATCAGGGAAATAGATGAAAAGCAACTGCGCTATTATATGCTATTAGATGAGTTGTTCTGATTGAAATAAAGTATTTTTTATGTTATATTATGTACATATATGTCGAAAGACAAAAAAACACAGAGAGGGGAAAATCATTGACACATCAGGAGATTGCAAAGCTGGACGAAATTTTGCAGGAACATGATTATAACAAGACTCTTCTTATCGCTATTATGCAGGATATACAAAAGGTATACCGCTATTTGCCGGAAGAGGCTTTATGTTATATTGCAAAAAAGTTAAAGCTTAGTGAAGCAAAAATTTATGGGGTTGCCACATTTTATGAAAATTTTTCTTTAGAGCCAAAAGGAAAATATGTGATTAAGATTTGCGACGGAACGGCATGCCATGTCCGTAAGTCTGTTCCTATATTGGAAGAATTCCGCAACCTGTTGGGAGTAAGTGAAGAGAAAAATACAACGGAGGATATGCTGTTTACGGTGGAAACGGTATCCTGTCTCGGGGCATGCGGCCTGGCGCCGGTCTGTACGGTAAATGATCATGTCCATCCGGCAATGACGCCGGAAAAGGCAAGAAAATTAATAGAGACATTAAAGGAGGAGGCGGCAAATGAGGATTAATACGAGGGAAGAATTAACAGCGAAGCAGCAGGAATATAAGGCCTCCCTGAACAGTCAGAGAAAACAGATTCTCATTTGTGCCGGAACCGGATGTGTGGCCGGTGGTTCACTTGAGATTTATGACCGTATGAAGGAAATTATTGAAGAAAAGGGTCTGCGCTGTGCCCTGCTCTTAGAAAAAGAGCCGCACGGTGAGAGTATTGGGCTGAAAAAGAGCGGCTGCCATGGTTTTTGTGAAATGGGACCGCTGCTTCGGATTGAGCCAATGGGATGGCTCTATCTGAAAGTTACGGTAGACGACTGTGAAGAAATCATTGAGAAAAGTATTATTCATGATGAGGTGGTAGAACACCTTGTCTATAAAGATGAATCTTTAAAATCATATGTCAGGCAGGAAGATATTCCATTTTATAAAAAACAGACCCGTATTGCGTTGGAATACTGCGGAAGAATCAATGCGGAAAGTATTGCCGAGTATATTGCACTGGGAGGATACCGTGCCGTGGCAAAAGCGCTTTTTGATATGACGCCGCAGGAGATTGTCGATGAAATCAGCGAGTCTGCGCTCAGAGGGCGCGGGGGCGGCGGATTCCCGGCCGGAAGGAAATGGCAGCAAGTGCTGAATCAGAAAGAAGAGGAAAAATATATTGTCTGCAATGGTGATGAGGGAGATCCGGGCGCCTTTATGGACCGTTCCATGATGGAAGGGGAACCCCACAGAGTAATTGAAGGCATGTTAATTGCCGCTATTGCTACAAAAGCACACCACGGCTATATTTATGTGCGTGCGGAATATCCGCTTGCCGTAGAACGTCTTCAGAAAGCAATTGACAAGGCGCTCGACCGAGGGCTGCTTGGGGAGAATATTCTTGGTTCCGGTTTTGATTTTGATCTGCACATCAGTCAGGGGGCGGGGGCTTTTGTCTGTGGCGAGGGAAGCGCCCTGACTACCTCGATAGAGGGAAACCGCGGTATGCCGAGGGTGAAACCACCTCGAACCGTAGAGCATGGGCTTTTTGATAAACCTACGGTATTAAATAACGTTGAGACTTTCTGCAATGTGCCGCCTATTATTCTGAATGGGGCAGAGTGGTATAAGGGGTATGGACCGGAAAATAACCACGGCACAAAAGCTTTTGCCCTGACAGGAAATGTAAAAAATACCGGACTGATTGAAGTGCCAATGGGAACAACGCTTCGGGAAGTTATTTTTGATATTGGCGGCGGTGTAAAGGACGGCAATTTTAAAGCTGTTCAGATCGGCGGCCCTTCAGGGGGGTGTCTCTGTGTCAATGCGACAGAAGACCATCTGGATATGAAGCTGGATTTTGATTCCCTGAAAAAACTTGGCGCCATGATTGGTTCCGGCGGTCTTGTTGTTATGAATGATAAAAGCTGTATGGTGGAAGTGGCAAGGTTCTTTATGAACTTTACCCAGAATGAATCGTGCGGTAAATGTGTTCCCTGCCGTGAAGGTACAAAGCGTATGTTAGAACTGCTCACGGATATCACGGAGGGAAGAGGTACCATGAAGCATATAGAGCTATTGGAGGAACTGGCGGAGACAATTTCTGCTACGGCACTGTGCGGTCTGGGGAAAACTGCCGCTTTTCCTGTAATCAGTACTCTGAAATATTTTCGTGAAGAATATATTGCACATGTTGTTGATAAAAAATGTCCGGCGGGACAGTGCAAAGCGCTTATGACACTTGTGATTGACCCGGAGTTGTGCCGTGGATGTACGAAATGTGCAAGAATGTGTCCGGTAGGAGCTATATCCGGTACAGTAAAAGAGGCTCATGTGATAGATGCCTCAAAGTGTATTAAATGTGGTGCATGTAAAGACGGCTGCAATTTTGGTGCTGTCAGGGAAATATAGGAAAGGCCTGGGGATAAGAATGTCAAAAAAATATATGGTTATTGATGGTATACGTACAGAATTTACCGACGAGAAAAATATATTGCAGGTAATTCGCAAAGCCGGAATTCATGTACCTACTTTTTGTTATTATTCAGATATGTCAATATACGGGGCTTGCCGTATGTGTGTGGTTGAGGATGAGAGAGGGGGAATTATTGCTTCCTGTTCTACTCCGCCAAAAGATAAAATGGTAATTCGCACAAACACTTCCAAGCTTCATCAGCACCGGAAAATGATTCTGGAGTTGCTTCTTGCTTCACATTGCCGCGACTGTACCATTTGTGATAAAGATGGTAACTGCCGTCTGCAGATGCTCGCGACAAGATTCCGTCTCTCCAATGTGCGTTTTCCAAATACACATCCGGAGCGGTGCATTGACGACTCTTCCCTGTCTATTGTAAGGGACCCCAGTAAGTGTATTCTCTGCGGGGATTGTGTGAGAATGTGTAACGAGGTGCAGCATGTAGGTGCCATTGATTTTGCAAACCGCGGTGCAGATATGGTAGTAAGTCCTGCCTTTGGAAAGAATATAGCCGATACCGACTGCGTGAATTGTGGTCAGTGTGCGGCAGTCTGCCCTACAGCGGCTATTACCATTAAGAATGACTTAAAAGAGGTCTGGCAGGCGCTCTATGCTCCGAATAAAAGAGTGGTGGCACAGATTGCACCCGCAGTACGTGTGGCAATCGGGGAGGAATTTGGGATTGCTCCTGGGAAAAATACGGTCGGCAAAATATTTACCGCACTTCGGATGCTTGGTTTTGACACTGTTTTTGATACCAGTTTCGGCGCTGACCTTACTGTAGTAGAAGAGGCGGGTGAACTGGTTTACAAATTAGAAAATGGGGAAAAGAAATATCCGCAGGGCAATTCCCTGCCGCTGTTTACTTCCTGCTGTCCTGCCTGGGTGAGATTTGTGGAAACAAAATATCCGGAGTTGCTTCCCTATGTATCGACCTGTAAATCACCAATGGAAATGTTTGGGGCCGTTTTGAAAGAATATTATAAACCAGCCGATGAGGAGACAGGTGTAGAAACAGTATCGGTGGCTATTATGCCGTGTGTGGCAAAGAAGTATGAAGCGGCAAGGGATGAATTTAAGCGCGATAATGTTCCTGATGTGGATTATGTCATTACAACAAAAGAACTGATTCTCATGATAAAAGAGCTGGGCATCCAGTTTAATGAAATTGAGCCAAGCGCACCGGATATGCCATTTTCCATCAGCTCAGGGGCCGGAGTTATCTTTGGTGTAACCGGAGGTGTTATGGAGGCTGCACTCCGCCATGTGGCAGAGAAAAATAATGAGGCGCTCCGTGAGATTGAATATTCCGGTATCCGTGGGTTGGAAGGCACAAAAATAGCAGAAGTAGAGGTGTCCGGTAAGACACTTCGGATCGGGGTAGTCAATGGGCTTGGAAATGCGGAAAAATTGATTGAGAGACTGATACGGGGAGAGGAAAAACTCGACTTTGTAGAGGTAATGGCATGCCCATATGGATGCATCGGTGGCGCCGGACAGCCATTTGGATATCAACAGGTAAAACAGGAGCGTGCCAATGGTATGTATAAAGCGGATAAATCGGCTATTGTGAAGCGTTCCGAGGAAAATCCGACTCTTCTTAATATGTATGAAAACGGTATGTTAAAAGAGCATGCGCATGAATTGCTGCATGTGCATTATGGGAGATAACGTGTTTTCATGAGTAGTAATAATAAAGGGGGAAAGCGATATGAAGCAGACATCCACAAGGCCAATGGTAAATCCAATAACCGGGCTGGATTATCCAGACCCGGATGTTATCCGGATAGAGGATACATACTATATGGTAACGACGACTATGCATTTTTTTCCGGGATGTGAGATACTGCGTTCTTATGATTTGGTAAATTGGGAGCATGCGGCGTTTGTCTATGACTCACTTGATGGCACATGCGGCCAGAGAATGGACGGCGGGCAGAATATATATGGAAAGGGGATGTGGGCGGCATCTTTGCGCTTTCACAGAGGCATTTTCTATGTATGTTTTGTTGCCAATGATACAGGAAAGACTTATCTGTATTGCTCCGATAAGATAGAGGGTCCATGGGAAAAAAGAGAAGTGGAGGGATTTTACCACGACTGTTCCCTGTTGTTTGATGGGGATAAAATATATATTGCTTATGGAAACACGGATATTTACATTACGCAGCTTAAGCCTGACCTCAGCGGTCCTCTTGATGGGGGACTGCACCGTCTTGCCGTGAGCGATGCAGGTAATTCCAGGCTTGGTTATGAGGGAACTCATTTTTATAAAATAAGAGATAAATATTATTTATTTTTTATTCATTCATTAAGAGACCGCTGGATGCGTGCCGAGGCGTGCTTTATGTCAGATTCTGTTGACGGGGAATTTACTGGCGGAGATGTGCTAGTGGATGACAGGGGTTACTGCGGGCAGGGAGTGGCACAGGGGGGCATTGTCGATACGCCGGATGGAAAGTGGTATGCGATGTTGTTTCAAGATTATGGTGCAGTGGGAAGAATCCCTGTATTAGTGCCTGTAACATGGGTAGAAAACCGCCCTGTATTTGGAGAGGACGGGAAAGTTCCAAAATGTTTTGAACTCCCGCAGGGGAAAGCTGGCTATGTTTATCAGCCGTTAATTCAGAGTGATGATTTTAAAAGGGAATATCGCTTGCTGCCGGAACAGGAACGGGAACGCTATGGCTGTTATGGCTTAAAAAGTGTGTGGCAGTTTAATCATGAGCCGGATATGAGAACTATCAGGAATGACAGGGAAAGCGGAATTTTATGGCTTGAGACAGGAAAATGCTGTAAAAATCTGACACAGGCAGGAAATATACTGACGCAGAGGATGCTCTATCCCGGATGTGCAGGGGAGATAACGGTAGATGCCAGTGATTTGAGAGAGGGCGATTATGCAGGAATATGCGCCTTGCAGGGATGCTATGGCATGACAGCTGTGACAAAAAGAGGCGGCCGTTGTTTTGTTGTGATGAAAAGCAGAGTGGCTGAAAATGATTCCCTCCAGGCTATGCCGGATGAAGCACAGAAGGAAACAGAATGGGAGGCTGTAGAAATAGCACAAAATACAGTCCGTTTAAAGGTCGAGACAGATTTTACTAATATGAAGGATGAAGCAGAATTTTTCTATGATGCCGGTAGTGGATGGAAAAAAATTGGCATCACACAAAAGCTGTATTTCAAATTAGACCATTTTACCGGCTGTCGTTTTGGATTATTTATTTATGCAACCGGGGAAACAGGGGGAAGAGCAGGATTTTGTGATTTTCAATATGTAAAAAAAGGAGAGGAAAATAATGAAAAGCTGTAAAAAAAAGTGGATGTCAATCGGTGCGGTATTGATTGCTGTCAGCCTTATTTTAGGTAATATGCCGTCAGATTCTGTATTGGCAGCGGGTAAGGCAAAAGTGTTAAGTAAAAAGATGACACTGACAACAGGACAGAAAAAAACAATAACTGTAAAAAACAAAAAAAAGAGTAAGAAATACAGTTTTCAGTCGAAAAATCCTAAAGTTGCAAAAGTAAGCATAAAGGGTGTTGTCAAAGCGGTAAAGCCCGGAAAGACGAAAATTGTTGTAAAGGAAAGCAATAAAAAGAAACCAAAGAAGATTTCTGTTGTTGGAAAAGTTACCGTAACGGTTAAGAAAAAAAATACGGATAAGCCAGATAAGACACCACAAAACAATTCAAAGACGCCAGAGCCGGTAATAACCCCGGACGTTTCTCCAAAAGTTCCCTGGAAGGCTTATGAATGGCAGGAGTATGATTTATCTTCCCGGCTGAATCAGGCGGGAGATTATGATGGGGCCCAAAAAACACTTACCCTGTCAGATATAGAGGGAGCTACCTTCCCACTTGACAGCGCACTGGTAAAAGGCCAGGTTTTGGCGGTAGAGATAAAGGCAGAAATTGCAGGAAAAGATGGATTTCATTGCTATATGACAGATTTAGAAGATACGCAGCTTTCTGACCGCTACAGTTCCACTACGGATACGGATTTTTCTGAGGGGATGAATACGTTGTCATTCCAGCTCACAGCAAAAAGGGAGGCGAAGTATTTCCGTATTACCAGAAGGGGCGGCAAAATCCAGAATATGAAAATCCATTCTATCCGGGTGCGTTTTACAAATGAGATTACGGTAATCCCGGTGATGGATCCCTATACTCCCGCAGAGGAACAGGCAGCAGACACGTCTGACTTAAAGTTGACGAAAAGCTTTAGTGAGAAGGATGGAAAATTAGTCAATAATCCGTTGATAACTCAGGCATTTATGGCAGATCCTGCCGCCATTGAGTATGATGGGAGATTGTATGTTTATGGAACAGCGGACAAGATGGAGGGGGATATAAAAGGCAGAATAAAAGAAAATGCTTACAAAACATCAGAAATTTACTGTATTTCCTCTTCCGATCTTGTAAACTGGCGGGATGAGGGAACAATTGATATCAAGGCTGCAGCGTCTTGGGCAGACCATTCATGGGCTCCGACTATTTGCAAAAAGGGTGATTATTTCTATCTGTATTTTGCAAACGGTGCGGCAGGAATTGCTGTGTTGCGCTCTAAGTCGCCAATCGGTCCATGGGAAGACCCGATTGGAAAAGCGCTGATTAATAATACCACTCCAAATTGTTCGTCAAGTCAAGTGCCATGGCTGTTTGACCCAAGTGTCCTGGTAGATGATGACGGAACAGGATATCTGTATTTTGGCGGTGGCAAAACAACTGGTGAAGAAGGGGCCTCCAGTCCCAAATCCGCACGTGTTGTAAAATTGGGCGACGATATGGTCAGCCTGGCAGAAGAACCGATCCAACTGGAACCGGCATGGCTTTTCGAGGATAGCGAAATCAATAAAATAAATGGAAAATATTATTATTCCTATTGTACAAACTGGAATGTACCATCCGACTATGGTATTTTCTCCTCCGCGAATATTGCTTATTACACAAGCGATAGTCCGATGAACGGTTTTGATTGGAAGAAACCGGTAAAAGTTTTTGCAAATCCAGGTACTGTTTTTGGAACTTATTATAATAACCATCATAAAATGGTGCAGTTTAAGGGAGATTGGTACATTATTTACCATACGGTTATTCTACAGGAAAATGCGTATGCAGATGCTCCCCTGGCAAATGGAAATTCTGGAGCAAATTACAGATGCCTGCATATTGATAAGTTAAATGTCGGTGCAGATGGCAGTCTGAATGCAACAGCGACTTATGAAGGTGTGGGGGCAGTTGATTCTTTGTCACCATATGAGGAGACAAATGCCACAACAATGGCTTGGAATGGTGGTTTAAAAACATGTTATTCGGCATCTGCAAAAAGTATGGTGTTGGATTCCATTCACACTGGTGATTGGCTGGGAATGGATTCTGTGGATTTTAGTCAGGAAGGTGCTGTTTCCGTAAAATTCAACTTGGCTTCTGCCACAGAAAAAGGGAAAATAGAAATCTACCTTGATGCTGCCAGTATAGAAAAGGGTGGAAAAAAGATAGGAGAGATAGAACTGCAAAATACAGGTGCTGAGGATGTATTTAAAGAAGTCAATGGTACGTTGACAGAAAAAGTGACGGGAACACATAAAGTATTCTTTGTATTTCGTGGAAAAGACTATCATATATTGTCATGGCAGTTTGTACATTAAAGAAAATTTGTTTTTGTTCGAAAAAGCCCCCCGGGAAATTACTTCCGGGGGGACTTTTTTTAGGAAATTCCGCTATTGTGTTTGGCTGCGGTTCTCAGCCAGCCATTTTTTACTTACTCACTATATCCAAGGCCAATTAATGTAAATTCCTTATTTTCGCTGCCCTCAGCCATTTTAATTTCAATTGTGTGTTCCTTTGCCTCGGAATCACAGAAAATAACAGCCGGGGTTGCATTGTTCCATCCGCTTTTATTGTAGCCGCTCAGAGTCTGTTTCTTTTCACCGTCTACATACAGGTCGATAGAACCGGTTGTGGTGGAACTGCTCAGTTTATATATGACCATCAGTGTTTTACATTTCACTTTTGCAGTAAAGCTGTCTGCACCGGAAGCTGCTTTATGCATCCAGTTATTTGGGAACCAGGCCTGGCCCTTCTGTCCCTTGTAGCTATACTGGAAAGTACCGGTATTTCCGTCATTTTCACTGAAACTTCCCGCATTCAGGGAGGTAATCGCATTTATTTTGGTTATGTCAGTATTCGGGTCAATCATTTGTATGTCTGTATAGGAGTCTGCCATCTTATTTTGTGGTTCAGGCAGGTTGCTGCTGTCGATATTGTCTGCTTCCGCTTCTTCCTTGTCTATTTTGTCAAACAATGTCATAATGCAGTCGGACATCAGTTTGTGTCCCGTGTTGTTTGGGTGCAGAGAGTCGCCAAAATACCAGTCGCCAAATGGTTTTCCAAGTGTCTTAAAATGTTTCTCTATGGCGTCCCCCATGCTTATCATCGGCAGGTCATAATGGGCTCCATATGGTTTATAGGTGCTTTCCAAAACACGGCCGGATTTGAATAAGGAGAAAATCAGTACAACGGCAGATCCGGATTTTAATGCTCTGCGGATCATTCCGTCATAGGCGCCGCCTGCAGTACATTCCTCATAATCATTTACTGCAAATTCGATAAAAAGGATGTCCGGACGGCTGCCAGCTGTCATCTGTCCCAGTACGTCGCGGTCATACCGGATAATGCCGAGGGAAGAAGGCGTGCCGCTCATACCGGCATTTACAAAGTGAACATTGGAACCGCCGTCTTTTCCATATGTACTGGCAAAGGCACTGGCGGAAGCTTCTGCGTAGCATTTGGAGTTCGGAGAGGCCAGGGCGCCTTCTGTGATAGAGCCTCCGATATAGGCAAGCGTTACATCTTCGCCGGCCCTTGCCTTTTCGATTACCTGTTTTATTCTTGCATTATTTCCGGTAGAAAGGACGCTGTTTTCTTTCATTTCCGCATAGGTTTCATTATCCGGTGTGTATTTGGAAGCAACGGAATCGGATGGTACACCCTCCAGTTCAACATCATCAATATAAAAATCGAGAGTTGTGGAACTTGTGCTTTCCCAGTACAGGATAAGGCTGCCCTCATTCGCCGGGATTGTAAAGTTTCCTTCGAGTTTTGTCCATGTATCGTTTTCAACTTCCATTCCCTGGCCCGCTACGCCATCGTAGTGGTCGGTTCCGTCTGATTTATAGGAAATCGTCATAGAGATATTTTCCTTAGCTCCGCTTTTTTGTTTTACCCAGGAGCAGATACGGTAAGTTTCCCCGACTTTTACCATTCCGGCAAGTTCCATCTGTGCACCATGCCAGCCTGCTGTGCGGCCGGATACGGCAAGGCACTGCTGGCCGCCGTCAGTATGATTCTCGTCTTTTGATATGTCAAGCGAAGAGCCGCGTGCATTGATTCCCTGTAGCTCGCCGTCGTCAAAGTGGTTGGCATAAAAGATTTGCGGTTTTGCCGGTTCTTTGGACGGTGCGGTGGTAGCAGTCGCTTCCGGTGCTTTTGTAATATCCGGTGAAGCAGTTGGATTGTCCGTTGCCGGAGTTTCTGTCTTTACCGGTGGATTCGTAATGACTGGATTTTCTGTTTGTTCCGGTTTGGTTATCTTTTTTACAGTTATTGTAACAACGCCGAGTTTCCTTGTCTTTTTCTTGTAAGTTTCTTTTACAGTCACTTTTGCCGTTCCGGCTTTTTTACCAGTGACAACCCCCTTTTTAGTTACTGTAATTTTTTGTTGGAAGCTTTAAACGTATACTTTGCCTTCTTTTTTTTAGATGTGATCTTGATTGCCTTTTTTGCCCCCACATTTACAGTTACTTTTTTTGTCTTCAGCACGGCCTTCCCAGTGGCAGCCAAGGCATGAAGAGAGGCAGTATTCGTTAATCCAATACCGGATAGGGTTACTGCGGCTGTCAGTAGGACCGACAGCAGTTTTGTTTTGGTTTTTTTGTACATTTTTTTCCTCCATTAAATAGAATTAAAAGAATCGTGCTGCTTAAAACCGAGTTTAAACACACCATCTTTTATTTACTATAATAACGAACGAAAAAGAAATTATCAAAGTTTTTTTAATAATAAGCAGTAGTATTTTATCTGATATATATTTGAATTCGCGTTGCTATCGTGGTATGATAGTAACGGAAACTTATAATATTTCCTCATTGCTGCGGAATGTGCAGGAAAAACGGTGGTTTAGGGGTTTCCCCTGCATTACGCTTTTGTGAAAATCCATGAGGATTTCCGCTGTGGCCGGTATGGCGTTGTCGTAGAGGTACTGGATGCTCTGATTTGTTTTGCGCGCAAATTTTTTGGGGCGGAGGCTCATCATATGTCCCTCCAGTTCCTTGTAATGCCTTGTGAGCCACATGCCAAAGCGCACGGAAAGGCGTTTTAAAGTGCAGCCGCTTGTGAGAAGCCATTTATAAAAGCGCATGCTTTTTAATGATTTCCGGATCGCTTTTTTTGTCAGTCCGAGGGGTTTGTAGGCATGATGGATGGCATGGATAATATTTTCCTTGCACAACAGTTTTTTCCAGACGGGATAAATAACCGGAATATAGCCGTCCCGCCGTAAGAGATGCCTGTCAAATTCATTTTCCATGGCAAGATGGTTGTAACCGGGCTTCTCTGACAGGGGGATAATAAAACTGTGGCACTCACTGTCTAACATATAATGACAGATAAATCCGAGGATATAGGCATATGTTCCAGAACTCGTTCCCTCTTCTCTTATAATGGGAAGCAGGGCTTTTAGAAAGGGAGCAACCGGCTGTCCGTGCTGCCAGTATCCCATCTGGTTTGTACGCAGTTTGAACATAGGACGGTAGAAAAATAAGAAATCCGGCCCCTGAAGTCCGGCGTTAAATTCTTCTGGGTATTGGTTTACAATTTCCTGCAGTTCTTTGGAGAGCTGTTTTGTTACTTTTTTGCCAAAAGAATGATGGGCATAAATACAAGGCATAATCGTTCCTCCCTTTTTATACAATACTTTGTAGCTGTTTATTGTTTATAGTATACCAAAAGAAGAAAAAAATATAAAGATTAGAAGCAGGTATTGCAATGAATTATAGTAAAAAAGAAAAAGATGGCGTGATATTTTTGACATTTCCACTATTAGAAAAAGAAGGAATTGTGCACGGGTTTTCCACAAAGCTTGGTGGTGTCAGCACAGGAGACTACGCATCCATGAACCTGAGCTTCCAAAGAGGGGATAATTCGGAAGCAGTCATGGAAAATCATCGACGGTTGGCAAAAGCGGTTGGATATGACTGCCGGAATGTAGTGTTTAGTGACCAGATTCATGAAACAGAGGTGCGGCGGATCTATGCAGAAGATGCTGGAAAGGGAATTTTTGTTGAATCCGATATATGTGGTGTGGACGGGTTAATTACTAATGACAAAAATGTTGTTCTCATGACTTTTTTTGCTGATTGTGTTCCCCTGTTCTTTTATGATAAAAAAAGGCATGCAATTGGTGCCGCGCACTCCGGATGGCGTGGTACGGTAAAGCGAATGGGGGAACAGACCGTCAGGGCGATGGTACATGAATTTGACAGCAGGCCGGAAGATATCCTTGCCGTTATAGGACCTTGTATATGCTGTGACTGCTATGAGGTAGGGCAGGATGTGGCAGATGCCGTTTACCGGGCTTTTGATAAAAAGTGGCATGGACAGCTTTTATTTCCGGATGATGCCACGGATGGAACGGACAGAAAATATCATCTGGATTTGTGGCGTGCTAATGAAATTATTTTAAGAGAAGCGGGAATACCGGAGGAAAATATAGGTGTGAGCGGCCTGTGTACCTGCTGCCATTCGGATTTGTTGTTTTCCCACAGGAAAACAGTTTCCTACAGGGGAATAGTTCCCCATAGGGGAACGGGAAAACGCGGAAATCTTGCCGGTGTGATTACGCTTGGAGAATAGAAATGATTCAAAAAAGAAATTTTCAAAAAGAACTGACAGAATTGCTTCAAAAACAGGACCTTTCCGATAAAAAACGCCTTTTACTACATTGCTGTTGTGCACCGTGCAGCAGTTATGTGTTAGAGTATCTGCATCCGTATTTTGATATTACGGTATTTTTTTACAATCCGAATATTACAGAGGAATTCGAGTACAAAATGAGAAAACAGGAGCTGATTCGCTATTTGTCAGAGGTTCCCTATGGTGAGGAAATCCATAGGATTGATGCGGATTATGAGCCGTCTGCTTTTTTCAGAATAGCGGAAGGATATGAGGATTGCCCGGAGCGCGGGGCAAGATGTAAACGCTGTTTTGATTTGCGTTTGTCAGAGACGGCAAAAAGGGCGGCAGAAGGAAATTTCGATTATTTTGGAACGACACTCTCCATCAGCCCGCATAAAGATGCAGAATTACTTATGCATATAGGGGAGCAGTATGCCAAACAATATGGCGTCCCTTTTCTGCCATCTGATTTTAAAAAGAGAAACGGATATAAGAGAAGTATTGAACTGTCAAAGGAATATCATTTATACCGGCAGGATTATTGCGGTTGTATTTATTCAAAGGAGGCAAAAATGAGAGGAAGGAAACCTGCCGTACTGTTGTCCATGCTGCTATTATCTCTGATACTGTTATGTGTGGCTTGCACGGCAGGGGACCAGGAGGATCCACCGAAAAGCGGGGATGGAAAAATGCAGCAGGAAATTTTTGCCATGGATACCATTATGGACCTCACCGTATATGGCGAGGGGGCGGAGGAAGCGATGGCAGATGCCGTCACACTGATTCAGGACCTGGAGCAGAAGTTTTCCGTAACAAAAGAAAAAAGCGATATGGCAAGGCTGAATGCTGCCGGGGGAGAAAAAACCAGTGTTTCAGAGGATACGTATTCGCTTATAGAGCAGTGTCTGAATGTCTCAAAAAAGACGGACGGGCTCTTTGATATATCTATTTATCCACTTGTAAAGGCATGGGGATTTACAACAGATGAAACACATGTGCCCAAGGAAAAGGAGAGAGAGCAGGCGCTGTCCCAAGTGGATTACCGCAAAATTAAGCTGCTAAAAGATGGTTTTGTACAGATTTCGCAGAATATGCAGCTGGATTTGGGGGCGGCGGGCAAGGGATATTTGTCGCAGCGTTTAATGGAGCTGTTTCAGGACAGGCATGTAGATTCGGCTATCGTGTCACTCGGCGGAAATGTACAGACGATAGGATATAAACCGGATGGCAGTGAGTTTGTTGTGGGGATTACTGACCCATCCGATGGCGCTTCCGTTTACGGGACACTTACTGTCCGGGATAAAGCGGTGGTGACAAGCGGGATTTACCAGCGGTACTTTGAGGAGGATGGTGTAATTTATCACCATATTATGGATAAGCGCACAGGCATGCCCGCTGAAAATAACCTGTCATCCGTCACTGTTATCGCAGATAATGGAACAGAAGCAGACGCGTTGGCCACTGCACTATATGTAATGGGAGAAAAGGAGGCGGTAAAATATCAGAAAACACACCCAGAGATTGCCCTTATTTTAATCCGGAAAGATGGAAGCTGCTGGCAGTCTGAGGGAGTAAATATGACACTGGAAAACTCATAAGTGATTAAATATGGAGGATAAGAAAAGAATGGGGTACATTACCGTTTCAAAAGACAGTATATCATTTGAAAAAAGAAATGAGATAGTTAAAATTTTTGCATGGGGAAAGGATACCCTGCGTTTTCAGTCCGCTCCATGCGGCACGCTCCGGGAAGAGGACTGGATACTGCTTCCTGTGAAAGAGAATGTGGAAGTTGTTACAGAGCTAAAGGAGCACAGTGCTATTATTACAAATGGGAGATTGCGGGCGGAGCTGTTTGACAATGGAAAAGTAGTATATTATAAAAAAACAACGGACAGCGGGGAGTTTGAAATTCTCCTGGAGGAAATGACAGAGTATGCATTTGAAGCGTTTTACCGTACATATCGTGCAAAAGGGGATAACACCTTCCGGGCTGATGTTCTTTTTAAACCGGACAGGGAAGAGCATTTTTACGGATTGGGCGGTGAACATAATGGCTGTTTTGATATGAAAGGGACAATCAGTGAGCTGCAACACCGGAATACAAAGACGTCGATTCCCTTTGTTTATTCGAGTAAAAATTATGGTTTTCTCTGGAATAATCCATCCGTGGGACAGGTGGAGCTGACCAATAATCACACGCGTTTCACTTCATATCGTACAAGGCAGGTGGATTATCTTGTAATAGCGGGAAATTCACCGAAAGAGATTATGGGAAAATATGCTGTATTGACAGGACATACACCGGATTTTCCTGCTTTTGCTGCCGGATTCTGGCAGAGCAAGCTGCGCTATGAGAGCCAGGAGGATCTGCTATCTGTAGCAAGGGAATACAAAAAGCGTGGGATTCCGGTTTCTGTCATTGTGATTGACTATTTTCACTGGACGGAGCAGGGGGATTATAAATTTGATAAAAATCTATGGCCGGACCCTAAGGAAATGGTAGAAGAGCTGGCGCAAATGGGAATACAGCTTATGGTTTCTATTTGGCCCACGTCGAATCCTAAAAGCGAAAATTACCGCTATATGGATGACAGAAATATGATTTTGCGGACAGAGAACGGTCCTTACGGTATGCAGGATTTTTACGGACAGCAGGACTATATTGATACTCTGAACCCGAAGACAAGAGACTATACATGGGGACTGGTAAAAAAGAATTATTATGAGGACGGAATCCGTTATTTCTGGCTGGATGAGGCGGAACCGGGAATGATTCCCAACCATTATGACAATATACGGTGCTGCCTTGGCAATTTTGAGGAATTTGCTCTCCTCTATCCTTTTTATTATGAAAAAATGTTTTATGATGGTCTGAAAGAAGAGGGGGAAACAGACATCATCACACTGGCGCGTGCCGGATATATGGGATGTCAGCGTTTTGGAGCACTTCTCTGGTCTGGGGATGTACCGTCCACGTTTGAGGCTCTGCAAAAGTCCGTCCGCACAGGACTTGCTATGGCAATGAGCGGTATTATGTGGTGGACGACCGATATTGGAGGATTTTGGGGCGGTGATATTGAGAGTGAGGAGTTCCGTGAGCTTATTGTGCGCTGGTTCCAGTTTGGGGTCTTCTGCCCGGTGACAAGACTTCATGGTGCAAGGATAAAACCAAAAGGGCATGTGGACCGTCATCCCGGAATTCCTGAAATGAGTGGAGGCGACAATGAATTGTGGAGTTTTGGAGAGAAAAATTATGATATTCTCCGTGAACTGGTTATGCTGCGGGAAAGACTCCGGCCTTATGTGATGCACTTTATGAAAGAAGCCAAAAAGACAGGTGTGTCAATTATGCGCCCTCTTTTTATGGAGTTCCCGGATGATGAAAATACTTATCTGGCAGAGGACGAATACTTTTTCGGCAGCGATATTCTGTTTGCCCCGATAACGGAAAAGGGAATGACAGAACGGAAGGTTTATCTGCCGGAGGGACGGTTTGTCCGCACAACGGATGGCAAGGTTTATGATGGAGGCGGATGGGTAAGCGCCCGTGCAGATATTCATGAATTTATTGCATTTGTCAGAGAGGGAGCGGAAGTGCTTGAGGAATTTTAAAAGGTTATTCTCTGGTATTGTGAGCAGATAAGAATAATATAATAAAAATAAATGGAGGGAGAAGAAAATATATATGCAGCAGTTAAAGGTAAAGGAATTATTCAATTTAAAAAATACAATAGCAGCCGGGCTCTTTGATGATGTGGAATATCCGTATGAGGTGCTTTCCATGATTCACAATTATATCTCGTGGCTTGGAAAGGGGCTGTCACCGGATTTGTTTGAAAAGCGGGGAGAGGATATATGGGTGGCAAAAACAGCGGTAGTAGCACCGAGTGCATGCCTGAATGGGCCACTCATTATTGATGAGAGGGCGGAAATCCGCCACTGTGCTTTTATCCGTGGAAATGCCATTGTGGGAAAAAATGCGGTAGTTGGAAATTCAACAGAATTAAAGAATGTTGTTTTATTTGATGGCGTTCAGGTACCGCATTACAATTATGTAGGTGATTCTATTCTCGGCTATAAGGCACATATGGGAGCCGGCTCTATTACTTCCAATGTAAAATCAGATAAGTCTCTTATTGAAATCTCGGTTGGAAATGATAAAGTAAAAACCGGCCTGAAGAAGATGGGAGCTATTCTTGGGGATGAAGTGGAAGTAGGATGTGGCACGATTTTAAATCCGGGAACCGTTGTCGGTCCCCACACAAATATTTATCCGCTGTCCAGTGTAAGGGGTTATGTAAAAGGGTACAGCATCTATAAAAGGCAGGGGGAAGTCGTTGACAGACATTGACATTTTTCCCAAAATAATGTATCATTTTATTCAGTTATGATTAAATTTTTGAAAGGAGTTACGACATGATTTATTCACAAGAAGTAGAAAACATGTGCCCGGTTGCCCAGGGTGTGAACCATGGTTGTGCACCAATCCCGGAAGAAGCAAAATGGGTAAAAGCAAAAGAAGTTAAGGATATTTCCGGTTTAACACATGGTGTTGGCTGGTGTGCACCACAGCAGGGGGCCTGCAAGCTGACATTAAATGTAAAAGAAGGCATTATTCAGGAGGCCCTGGTAGAGACAATCGGATGCTCCGGTATGACACATTCCGCTGCAATGGCTTCTGAGATTCTTCCTGGAAGAACGGTTATGGAGGCATTGAATACGGACCTTGTATGTGATGCAATTAATACGGCAATGAGAGAGCTGTTTTTACAGATTGTATATGGTAGAACACAGAGTGCATTTTCTGAAGACGGTCTTCCGATTGGAGCTGGTCTGGAGGATCTTGGCAAAGGTCTTCGCTCCCAGGTTGGAACCATGTACGGAACATTGAAAAAAGGCCCTCGTTATCTGGAAATGGCTGAAGGGTATGTAACAGGAATCGCCCTGGATGCGGATGATATGATTATTGGTTACAAATTTGTAAGCCTCGGTAAAATGACGGATTTCATCAAAAAGGGAGATGACCCGAATACCGCCTATGAAAAAGCCTGCGGACAGTATGGCCGTGTGGATGACGCCGTAAAAATCATTGATCCGAGAACGGATGAAGAGATTAAATAAATAGAGGAGGATAGAAATCATGGCATTATTTGAATCATATGAGAGAAGAATTGATAAAATCAATGGCGTACTGGCTGAATATGGCATCTCCTCTATTGAAGAAGCAGAGAAGATAACAAAAGACGCCGGATTGAATGTATACGACCAGATTAAAGGAATCCAGCCAATTTGTTTTGAAAATGCGTGCTGGGCATATACAGTAGGTGCAGCAATTGCAATCAAGAAAGGCTGCAAGAGAGCAGCAGATGCAGCAGCAGCTATCGGTGAGGGACTTCAGGCTTTCTGTATCCCGGGTTCTGTTGCCGATACACGTAAGGTAGGACTTGGACACGGCAACCTTGGCAAAATGCTTCTGGAAGAGGAGACCGAGTGTTTCTGTTTCCTTGCCGGACATGAGTCATTTGCCGCTGCCGAGGGAGCGATCGGTATCGCAGAGAAAGCAAACAAAGTCCGCAAAAAACCACTCCGTGTCATTCTGAACGGACTTGGCAAAGATGCTGCCCAGATTATTTCCCGCATCAACGGATTTACTTTTGTTGAGACAGAGTATGACCCATATAAAAATGAAGTAAAAGAAGTGTTCCGCAAATCCTATTCTGATGGACTTCGAGCAAAGGTAAACTGCTATGGCGCTAACGATGTCCAGGAAGGTGTAGCCATCATGCACAAGGAAGGCGTTGATGTTTCCATTACCGGTAACTCCACGAACCCGACGCGTTTCCAGCACCCGGTAGCAGGTACATACAAAAAAGAGTGTATTGAGCAGGGCAAGAAATACTTCTCCGTAGCATCCGGCGGTGGTACCGGACGTACCCTTCACCCGGATAATATGGCAGCTGGCCCGGCATCCTATGGTATGACAGATACTTTAGGACGTATGCACAGCGATGCGCAGTTCGCCGGTTCATCATCCGTACCGGCCCATGTAGAGATGATGGGATTAATCGGTGCCGGAAATAACCCGATGGTGGGCATGACCGTTGCCGTTGCCGTTTCTATTCAGGAAGCAGCAGATAACGGGAAGTTTTAAGACTCTCTGTGAGAAATTTTAAAAACATTGGAATATTGTGAGTGAAAAGTGATTGGGAGTGGCTAAATGTTAGTCACTCCCACACTATTAATTTGGAGATTATAGGAGGAAAATATGGCTGAGGAACATAAAAAGGGTTTAAACGCTGAATTGATATGGAATGATTTGCTGGATTGCTGCAGGGATCAAAGCATATGTGGTCAGTGTCAGGAGGAAAACTGTATTGTAGGGTATGCGAAAAAATGCATAGAAGATTATCGAAAAGAGCCGAAGAAAGAAATTCCAAACGGCACAGAACATATACCAACGATGGATTGTAAGGCGTTTGATGAAACGAAATTGGAAATTGCCATTGCGCATATTTTGAAAGAATGTAAGGATTGCCGGGAAGACCATGTGGAAGACTGCATCATCAATATTATTCGTAATTGTTATGAGGTAGGGCTTTTGGGTGATGTACAGCCATATGAGGGAAGTGCATTGCAGTATCTTATGCGTTTGAAAACGGACTTTCCGGAAAATTCTATACAAATTGCAGATGCGTACTCGAATTGATTTATCTTTCTCCCGAATCATCGCAGGCGGGAAGTATTTCCCGCCATCTTAATATGGAAGTTCTTATTACACATAATACTGTGCCTGTGCGTTCCAGAGTTCATAGTATTTGCCGCTATTATCTGTAAGAAGCTCCTCATGTGTTCCCATTTGGACAACTGCTCCTTCATGGAAAACAGCGATTTTATCGCAAAAACGGCAGGACGCCAGGCGGTGGCTGATATAGATTGCCGTTTTTCCTCCGGCAATTTCATTGAACTTACAGTAGACTTCATATTCCGAAACCGGGTCAAGGGCAGCGGTAGGCTCATCAAGAATCATAAAGGGACAATCCTTATAGAGTGCGCGGGCAAGAGCAATTTTTTGTGCCTCACCGCTGGATATCTCCACACCATCTGTTTCAAAGTCTTTGTAAAGGCAGGTCTCTATATGATTCGGCATAGAATCAAGACGTTCGCGGAAACCTGCTTTTTCAAGGCATGCCAAAACGTTATCTCTGTCATATCGGACGTTTGCGGCAACGTTTTGTCCAAGGCTGAATGAAAACAGGCGAAAATCCTGAAATACAACGGAAAATATCGACATATATTCCTCGTAGTTATATTTTTGGATATTTACCCCGTTCAGTAGAATTTCCCCCTCAGTTGGGTCATACAGGCGGCACATCAGCTTGATAAATGTGGTTTTGCCTGAACCATTCATGCCGACCACGGCAAGTTTTTCTCCGACCCTGAATGTTAAGTTTACATGTCTGAGGGCGTAAGTATCAGTATTTGGATATTGAAAGGAAACATCCCGGAACTCTACATAATATTCATTGTCATCCCGCTTTTCAACCGTCAATGAACCCTGGTACATATGATTAGGTATGTCGAGATAGTCATATAAACTTTGCAGATGTGTACAATAAACCTCATTGTCAGATAACAGAAACATAAAATCCTGCAATCCTTCCCCCAGCCGCGAAAGAACCGCTGTATACTGTATAATGTTTCCAACACCGAAAGCGCCAAAAAATGCTTTTACGGCAACAAAAAGACAGCACATAACATTGGCCAGTCCAATAATAAAATATGCAATGGCGGGCAGGATAGACATTTTAAAGAGGTCTGTCTGGTTTTCCCTATCATATCGGATAAGTTTGTCCAAGATTTTTGAGGCAATGATATTTTGTTCATATATCCGGACATCTTTTGCATTTTCCGGGTTCATATACAAATCTTTTCCAAAGAATATAAACACCCGGTTAAACCAGACCGTATCCTTGCACCATCTCATAAATATTTCATTTTCTTTTATCGTTGCTTTAGAGTTGCATAAACCGCCAAATGTGATACATGCCAGTATAATGAAAATCCAGGCCGGGCTGTCCATGACGGCATTGCCGGATTGGGAAAGAAAGAGAGTTACTGTCATGGCAATCGAAACCAGTATATTGACACAGGCATTGACGAGAGTAGATGTGCCCCATACAAGCTGCGCCAGACCATTTCCAAACATATAGAGGTTTTCTTCCGCTTCCTGTCTTTGATGTTGGATTTCCGGAGATTCCAAATCAGCAAAATCCAGTGACATCTGTTTATCAGAGAATATTTTTCCAAACCAGTCCCACATCTGTGATTCCTTTTCATTGCAGAGCCGGTTTATGGTATTTTTTAGAACGGCACAAATAAAGTGTATTAAAACGATGCTGCTAACATACAGCACAATTGTTTTTATTCTGCGCTGCGTTGATATTTCATTGATAATCTGTGCAGAAAACCAAACAGTGATAAATGGCTGTATGGAGTTTATCAATTCGTATAGTGCCTTACCCTGTGCAAGACCGGGGCAGTAGCGCTTTAATATTTTAAAACCGCGTGCAGTAACAGAGATTCTTTTTTTCATGGGCATTCTTTTCACGGTATCACCTCCTGGTTTTCACGGTAATATTTTGCCTGTATTTCAAACAAATGATAATATTTTCCCTTTTGGGCAAGCAGGCTGTCATGAGTACCTTCCTCGCAAATGGCTCCATTTTCCATCAGTATCGTTCGCTCACAAAAACTCGTGCTGGCAAGCCGGTGTGAGATAAAGACAGTGGTTTTTCCTTCACTGATGGTATTGTAATTTTGGTATAGATTGCTCTCGGCAATCGGGTCAAGGGCGGCTGTCGGTTCGTCAAGCAGCATAATAGGAGCGGATTTGTATAAGGCGCGGGCCAACAATAATTTCTGGATCTCGCCGCCGGAAAAATCAATGCCGTCATCGTAGATGGTTTTTCCAAACTGACTTTTTATCCCGTCAGGAAGCTGTTCCATTTTTTCCCGGAGTCCTGCGTTTTTTAGGCAGTCAGCGACCGCACCACTGTTAATTTCTCCTGCGGGGGATTCGGAAACAATTTCTTCAATAGTTACAGGCAGAAGGCAAAACTGCTGGAACACGGCAGAAAACAGTTTATAAAATTGTGTTCTGTCGTATTCCCTCACATCAATGCCATCATACAGTACCTGCCCCTCCGTCGGATTTATGAATCCACAAATCAGTTTGACAAGTGTTGTTTTTCCGGCGCCATTCAGGCCGACGATAGCGAGATGTTCACCGGGAGTAATTTTCAGGTTAATGTGCTGCAGGGCATATTGCTCCGCGCCTTCATACCGATAACTTACATTTTTTAATTCTATGGTCTTTGGTAGATGGTCTGCCGGTATGGCAGTGCCGCCTTCCCTGCGGTATGTTTCCGGATATTCGAGATAGGAGCGGAAGTAATTGATTTTTATATTTTTCTGGTTGAGAGAGGCAATCTGTGATAATATGCTGCCAAGCCAGGATGAAAAGCCGGCAACTACTCCAAAGTATAAAACAAAATCCGCAACCGATATTTGATGATTCCAGACGAGAACCAGCAAATAAATATAGACAGCGCTCTCCCGCAGCAAAGCCAGGCCGCTGTCGCATAGGGAGACGCCGAATAGTTTGTTCGTAAGCCGTCTGTACCATCCGGCGATACCGTTCATATTTTCCTTATAAATATCCGTGAACCAATCGGCCATACGGTATAAGCGGATATCTTTTGCAGAGCGGATGTCCCCAGAAGTACTGTTGATATAATCAATATGCTGCTGATAACCGATTCTTTCATTATTATTTTCTTCTGTCCATTTCATTATTTTTTGATTCAAAAAATAACTGATTACGGTTGTTATAATTAGAAAGGCAATGAGCCATAAGTTTAGTTGTATGAGTATTGCCCAGAAAACCGATAGTCCTAAAACGCTTGTAAATAGTTTTATCAAGTCGTCATATATGTTGGAGAGGGGGGAGTAATTTCCGTTACAGCAGGAAAAACTTTCGCTCTGAAGTTTTCGGAATAATCCGTTTTCCTGATTGACATAGTCGGTTGTCAGGCCTTTCAGTGCCACCTGTTTGAGATAGAAGGTATTCATACGGAACTTTTGATGATAAATAAATTTTGTGAAAAATTTATCTGCTCCGGACAGTATGGCGATACCGCCCATAAAAACAAGAATAAACGTTATGAGTTCCTGCAGGCTGCTTTTCGTTGTTATTTTCTCAATTAAAATTTTCGGCAGATAAGTTGATAAGACGGGGAGCGTTACTTTTATCAATATTGCCGCAAGACACCAGTACAATAGCGGCAAATAACACCGGGAAGTGTTTTTGAGGCAATAAAAAATGTTTTGAACTACAGAATAACGCCTGCAAAGGGATTCCGTTTGCGTCTCTTTCTTTTTATTCCTCATAAATTTTCGTTCTCCTTTCAGGGATTTAGCAATGTAAATATATCACAGGGGAAGGGCTGAATGGAGATTTGTGCACCAACTGCGTCTGTCCGTACACGAATTGCAGTTATTTTATGGCAGGAACTAAAAATTCAGAGGTGAAGGCACCATCTTCACTGTTATATTTACACCATCCGCCGTGTTCTTCCAGTATTGTTTCCGCACGGCGCAGGCCAAATCCATGAATGCCGTCTTTATTAGATGAAAATAAAGTACCTTTTTTCTTTTTCTTTTCGCCGGCAGAATTCAACATGGAAAAATAAAGCATTTTTCCCTTGATTGTTATATAAATACGGATAAAACGATTATCAGTAACGTTTTGGCTGGCTTCAATGGCATTATCAAGCAGATTTCCAATGATTATGCTGAGTTCTGCATCCGTTAATGTGAGTGAATCCGGTACACAGGCTTTTATGGTAACGGCAATATTTTTGGATTTTGCCTGTGCAATCTTTGCGGACAGGATAGCATCCAGTGCTACATTACCTGTCTTTAGAAGCGTATCTACATTCATGAGCTGATGGTCAAGCTGCTCTATGTAGTCAAGCGCCCGCTTTACCTCACCCGCTTCCAGCTGCCCTTTGAGTGTCTGTAAATGATGATGAAAGTCGTGTTTGTATCCGCGCATTTCTTTGTGAATGCTTCGTACTTCGTTCAGGTGTCGTTCGGACTGTTCTGTCTGATACTCTGCAAGTTTCAAATATGTTTTCTTTCTCATAGTTATCCTTTTACACTTTATAAATTTAATTGCGCTCGATAAAAGTGCGGTTGATGTCATCATATTTTCCCCGTGCAAGAGGAAGTTCAATTCCATTATCTATTGTAACCATTTTGCGTGATATCCGGACAATGTGTTTTAATGATACCAGATACGAGCGATGGGGGCGGTAGAAATCATCGCTGAGTTTTTTGGCAAAAACAGAAATACTTTCTTTTATTTTGTATTCCCTTTCCTTTGTGTAAATGGTGATATAGTGCAGGAACGCCTCTATATACAGGATATCCGATTCATAGAGCTTTACTGTTTCACTGCCGCAGGTGACTACAATGGAGGGAGGGGAGACAGCCAGCCGCCCCGCCGCTTTTTGGAGTACCGGCAGCAAATTTTTTTCTGAAATCGGCTTAACGAGATAATGCAGGGCATCTACCTCGTAACCTTCCCCGAAAAATTCAAAATAAGAAGTTATAAAAATGATTTCTGCACGGTTGTTATCGCGCCGAATCTGTCTGGCAAGCTCGACACCTGAAATTTCTCCCATTTCCACATCCAGCAGAAGAATATCAAAAGCTTTTTCTTCTTCATATACAAAAAGAAAGGCCTCAGCAGAGACAAATGTGTGGATTTCACAGGCATGCCCGGATTCTGTTCCCCATTTTGAAACAAGAGAGGATATATGGTTGATTTGATTTTTATCGTCATCACAGATTGCTATCTTGTATTTCATGATTTGTCATACCACCTTTTCTTAAGTGTACCACAAACCTTTGGAAAATCATATATAATAAAACCGGAAATGAAATGCGAGATTGTAGAAAAATATCCAGACCGATGGGTGGCACTTACAGACTGTGATATGGATGGTGTCAGTGTATTGGCTGGTAAAGTTTGTGCTGTATGCAAGGACAGAGACAGGCTCAGTGAGGAGATTAAACTTATAGATGCCAGAATTACATTTGAGTGGAGACGTACAACAGATATAGAGAGGGCGTATGTATTTTGAAAGATGGGAAACAGGAATATTGTTTTCAAATTGAGAAATGTGATAAGCCCATTATATATGTGAAAAATAAGGGCAATATAAAAACTGCTTGTTTGATTGATACTGGTGCAAATACTCCGGTTTGGGTGTTAGGTGAAAATTACTTGAGATACAGATATCCAGAGGCAAAGAAATCTGAAAAGAAGTCAATATTAAATGGAATGGGCGAAAAACCTGTTATGGATGTGCCTGTCTGGATTATTCCCAAATTTATTTTAGAGGATAATGTTGGAAATTGTTTGGTTTATAGGGATTTATATGTTTGTGTAATTGATTCTGATAAATTTTCTTTTGATATGATAATTCCGCTAACAATGATTAATAGAATGGATTTCTCTTTTACATATACAAAATCGGCGAGCTATGCATTATTTAAAATCAGCACTGAGAAACGTGGTTTTTATTCAAGACCAGTTTGTGCTGAAAGTAATACGAATTACCTGAATAAAATACAGGTGTTTGTGCAGGGTGAGTTGCCAAGAGGATAATTCATTAAGGCATATTCAGATGTCCCCAGATGAAATGATTGCAGATACAAAAAAGGAAACAACAGACAAATAACCAGAAACAAATTATGTCTTGTGTTAGTATGTGGGTTATGATACAATAAAACAAGAAAAAATATAAGTAAAAAATTAATTGCAGGCATTGTTGCGATAACAATGATTTTGACAGAAAGTACTATTTACAGTCAGCCGATTATAGTACTAGCGGCAAATAAACCAACAATTAAAAAACACTAACGATTATTATGGGAGGGAAAAAAACAATTAAGGTCAAAGGTGATTTTATTAAATCTAAGACTTTTAAGAGTTTGAAAGCTAAAATTGCCAGCGTAAACAAAAAAGGTGTTGTAACGGCAAAAAAGGCAGGTAAATGTAAGATTTTTGCTTTTGTAGAGTATCGGAAAAAGAAAAATGCAAAGAAAATTTTTTTGACAAACTGATATGTAAAGTGACCGTGAAGAAAAAACAAATAAAACCAACGGCAAGGCCAACAATTCTCCCAACGGTAAAACCTACAACAAAACCAACCGTTGCACCAACGATAGAACCCACAACAAGGCCAACAGTTGTACCAACAATAAAACCAACGGTAGAACCCACAACAGAACCAGTAGTCGTACCAACGGCTGTCCCTACGACAGATCCGACACCTTCACAAGATTCAAAAAATGAAGAAGAGGTATTGGCATTAAAACAAATTATTAAGGAACAGAAAGAACTCGGAGCAACTGTCAGTGAAGATTTGGATAGTAAAGAATATATCTGGGATGAGGGCAGGCTGATAGCACTTTATTGGGATTGCAAAAACGATGAAAAACCATTACCTTCTGACGCAGATCGTCGATCTGTTGATGCCGATTTTTATTCCTCACCGTTGTATAAACGTTATTTGAGTTGTCAGAATTAAAAGAACATGTTACAATTAATGTATGGGACAATCGTGTTACAGGGTGTGTTGACCTCATTCTAAAAGAATGGGGGTGATGCCAAGGTCAACATAGTTGACCTATGAAAAATTGTTTTGATTTTAAGGATTTATTGACCTTCGTGTAATTTCTTTTGTTAATACCATAACATTATTGAGGAAACTTGTAAAAGGTTCAACATGTTCATTTTTGATCCTTAAAAATGAGGAAAAAGTTTTACATATAGATGGAGTTAGGGTATACTATCAGTAAAAGATGGGGCGTCTGTAAGGTTTGGGAACGGAGTTTATGGTAGAAAGATAGGAGGAAAGTATTATGAAACGAAGAATTGTAGCAATTTGTCTTTTGGCAGCGTTTATGCTGTCTTCTCTTGCGTCCGCGGAAATCGCAGATGCGGCAGTAAAGCCAAAACTGAAAACAAAAAAGATTTCTGTTTCCATAAAAGGAAGTAAAATGATTAAAGTGGAAAAGAAGGGAAAGTACAAGATTTTATTTCAATCAAAAAGCAAAAAAATTGCAAAAGTATCTTCTAAGGGAAAAGTCACTGGGCAGAAAAAAGGAAATACAAAAGTAGTGGTATATTATAAAAAAGGAAAAGCACAAAGAAAGCAGCTGGGGACAGTATCTGTAACCGTAACAGCCAAAATAAATTCAACTTCAGCACCTGTTCCAATAGTATCTGTGCAGCCTTCGCCTACGGCAAAGGCAACGAAAGCGCCAGATGGGACTGCTCAACCTGTGGAAACGTTACCGGCAGAGCCAACACAGACGCCAAGCCATTATACGCCGGCAAATCCGGCTACGATAAATTATCCGACACTGTATGCAGACATTCCGGACTTGGATATTATCCGGAAAGGGGACGCCTATTATATGGTAAGTACAACTATGAATCTGTGTCCTGGAGTACCGGTTATGAAATCGATGGATTTGGCACATTGGCAGATTGTTAATTATGTTTACGATATTTTTGAAGACGATGACTTGGCAAATCTGAGAAACGGCAAAAATATGTATAAACATGGTTCCTGGGCGGCATCCCTCAAATATAACGAGGTGGATGGGAAATATTACGTGGCTTTCAATAGCAATGACCACGGATTTTATATTTATACGACAACAGATATTGAGAAAGGGACGTGGACAAAATATTCTACAAAAAATAAATACCATGACCCGGCGCTGTTTTTTGATGAGGGAAAAATGTATGTAATTTCCGGGAGTACATTGCAGCAGCTGGAATTGGATGAGTCGAATAAGGCAGTAAAGAATGTGGGAAGCTCTGTCAGGCTCTTTAACAAGGACGATGAAAAATATGCCAAGTGGTCTCTCTGGGAGGGGGCGCACGCTTACAAAGTAGGGGATTATTATTATATCTTTATTATTGCATCTCCTGCAAGCCGGTGGATGCGTACAGAAGTGTGTTATCGTTCCAAGACCCTGGCAGCCGGTGACTGGGAAGAACAGATTATATATCAGGGAAGCTGCGGTGGTAACAGTGCCGGACTTGCCCAGGGAGGAATTGTTGATACCCAGTATGGGGACTGGTATGGCTTTCTTTTCCAGGATCATGGCGGTGCAGGGCGAATTCCATCCATTGTGTCCGTAAACTGGAACTATACGGATAAAAAGGGAAAAAATTATAAGGATTGGCCGATGATGGGGTCCTATGATGAAAAAGGGAATTTCACCCCGAATAGAGCAAAGGATGCAGTTAAGATTAACTTGGAGGACAGTGGGTTAGCAAATTATTTTGTGGATGATGATGATTTTTCCTATTCGGAAGGCGAAAAACTGAAACTGGTATGGCAATGGAACCATAATCCACAAAAGGATTACTGGTCGGTAACGGCCAATCCAGGACATCTGAGGCTGACTACGGATTATGTGACAGATAATATTATGTTTGCCCATAATTCACTGACGCAGCGCACTTACGGCCCTTCCTGCAATTCGGAAACAAAGATTTCTATCGGGCATATGAAGCCGGGTGATTTTGCCGGTTTGGCTTCGGTTGCCGACCAGCCTGCCATGATTGGCGTCATGTGTGATGAAAAGGGGAATAAGTATGTCACCCAAGCTTCTTCACCGGCGGCCATCGGTAACGACAATAAACCTCTTACCGTGGAGACTACCGTAAACGGCCAGGCTACGGAAAAACTTTCGGAGGATGCGGAAGTTTTCCTTAAAATTGAATACAGTTTTTCTACAAATGCGAATCAGGATACGGCAAACTTTTTCTACAGTTTGGATGGAACAAAATGGGAGAAACTTGGTACAGAGCAGAATTTAAAATTTTCAACCAGCACAACCTTTATGGGCACCAGAACCTGGCTTTTCAATTATGCAACAAAAGAGGCCGGCGGTTATGTAGATTTTGATTACTATAAAATATATCATTAATTTACTTTATAAGTAGTGGAAAGACACCAAAGGCATGTTCTTTGGTGTCTTTTTATAGGTGCGCCGCAAGGTGGATTTAAGAAATTTATTCTTCACCGCTGGCTCCAGAATGAACCAGTTGCTTATATGTCCAAAAAATGATATAATAATACAGTTACCAGTTTTTGATCGCATAGCCTGTTTTTATGTACTGGCAGTGAAAGGATGCAGATTATGCAAATACAGATACAATGCTGTGGTATTGTGTTGATGTTGGTGCTTTTATATTTTTATATGCGCCAGAGGCGAATTTCCCTAAATACCCAGAAAGCTTTCTTAAGTGTCTATCTGGCAACTATTATTTGTATTACGGTTGATATACTCTCCATTGAGGCTATTCAATATAGATATCTCTTTCCAGAAGTATTTGTAAAGTTTGTGGCAAAGAGTTATCTTGTGACGCTGATTATTGTAGCATTTAGTGCGCTCACTTATATGTATGTGGACATTTATACCAAAAGGAGCATCTTCTGGCAGAAAATCAGAAAGTATATAGTATTGGTATTAGTTGGAGCGCTTGGCGCATTTCTTTTGCCTGTGTATTACCGCTATTCGGAAGACGGAACTGAGGTATTATATACTTATGGTCCAAGCCCATATTTTACGTATGGTGTGGCGCTGATTTTTTTCTGTGCAATTTTTTATCTATTGAGAAGGGAAAAGGCAAAAATCAATCCCAGACGAAGGGAAGCTGTTTATATATGGCTGATACTTTGGATTGCAGCATCACAAATTGAAATTATGTTTACGGAATATTTAATTGTTGGATATGCGGGTGCTATAGGGATTATGGTGCTGTATCTGAAATTAGAGAATCCGGAGACGAACATTGACAGAAATACCGGTTTATTTAATAGTGGAGCACTTTATCAGTATACAGAGCAGTATTATGGATGGGAAAAAGACTTTTCCATATTAGTGATTAATTTTGAAAATAATTCATATCAGAATGTACCGCTCAAAGACAGGGATAGCGTAAAGATGGAAATTGCGGAATATCTGCTCCACATGACAGATGCTTCTGCTTTCAAAAATTCTGAGGATGAATTTTTCATTATTTTAGCCAATACAGATACAGCAGAGAGCAGAGTGGATGAAATGCGTAAACGGTTTCAGTCCGGGTGGGGAGGTAGCGATACCTGCCTGGTTCAGCCTTGCTGGATTTTTTTGCCGCATTCCAGTGTAGTGGACAGTATGGATAGCCTGCTATATCTTGTTCGATATATCCGGCAGGAAAATAAGGACGTTTTCGAGAGTGATTTTCTCTGTATTGAGCAGGATAGTATTGATAAAATGAATAAGGAAAAGGAGACGGAAAAGCTCATTGCAGAGGCAATTGATGAAGATCGTGTAGAAGTGTACTTCCAGCCGATTTTTTCAACAAAAGAGCAGCGTTTTACGTCTGCGGAAGCACTGGTGCGTATTCGGGATAATAAAGGTAATATTGTGCCGCCCGGGGTATTTATTGATATTGCAGAAGAGAGCGGTATGATACTAAAATTTGGAGAAATTGTATTTGAAAAAGTATGTCAGTTTATACAGGAGCATCCTCTGGAACACTGTGGGATGCATTATATAGAAGTAAATTTATCAGTCATACAATGTGCTTATGAAAATCTTGCGAATGACTATATCCGCATTATGAAGCAATATGGGACTGACCCTAAAAACATTAATTTGGAAATCACGGAGTCAGCAACGACAAATGCAAAAAAGGTTCTCCTGGATAATATGAGAAAACTGATTGAGTTTGGAGTGACTTTTTCTCTGGATGATTTTGGAACTGGACAGTCCAATCTGAATTATATTGTAGATATGCCAGTGAATATTGTAAAATTTGATAAAAGCATGACAAATGCTTATTTTGAAAATGGAAAAGCAAAATATGTTATGGATGCGGCAATACATATGATACACGGGATGAATTTACAAATCGTGTCAGAGGGTATTGAGACATTAGAACAGTACCGGGTCATGGAGGATTTGGGAATCCGTTATATACAAGGTTATTATTTCTCAAAACCGCTGCCGGAGGGAGAATTTTTAGATTTTTTACAAAAAAATTCTTTATGATAAATGTGATTAAAATAAGAAGGGAATGAAGAGTAGCATGAAAAGATTAATTTGCTGTATATTAACAATTACAGTATTATTTTCAGCTATTAATATATCTCACACCATACCATCAGATGCTGCAGCAACATCAGATGTTTCAGCAGCATCTAATGTTGGAAAGAAACAGCTTTACAGCGAAATTGCTAAGCATTTATTAAAAAGGGAGAAGAGATTTTCTGTCAGCTGTAGTTATACAACAGTGGTCCGCTCATTGATAGACAGGCTGTGCGGTGAGAGTGAAAGTGGATTTTACCATGCCCTTTATGATATTACTCATGCTACAGATAATCCGAAAACAACAGATGATGGGGATTACTTATATGGTATTTTATGGGGGGCCAATTGTTATTATGCCGATGGTCGGCTTTGTTTTTACGGTGTGAAATATTTTGAGACAAAAAAGCAGACAAGGATAGTGAATCAGTATACACGGAAGACGGCGCGCAAAATCATGAAAAAAACGCGCAATAAATATGAGAGATTAAAACTTGCCTACTCTTTTGTCGTAAACCGGATTACTTATGACACAAGGAAAAAATGTTTTTATTCCGCGTATGCCGGTTATGTCAAAAGAAAGACGGTCTGTAACGGATATGCCCTGATGTTGTACAAGCTGTTGATGGAAATGGGGTTTCCCGCCAGATTTATCTCGGGAAAGGTCACCAATGGAAAAAAATGGTATCTTCACGCCTGGAATAAAGTGAAATACCGCGGAAAGTGGTATAACCTGGATGCCTGTTCGGATGATGAAGACGATGGGCAGGTCTATGGGGATTTTTTTATGAAAAAAAACAAAAAATTTTCTAGGACCCACAGGGCGGATGCGTTTTATTAATTGACGGCTTTCGCAAAAAATGCTATAGTTTTTATAGGGGGTTTACGTTAGACAGACAATCGTAAAATTTTAAAAGGGAGAGGTGGTTTCGTTGAAACACAGTATTGGGAAAAAATTGCTTATTATTCTAGGTTTTCTGGGAGTGATGCTGATATTAATCTGCTTTGCTAACATATCGGCATTAAACTACATAGCAGGCTTTAATGAAGCGATTTTAAAAGATGTGGATACTCTGTGGAAGGAGAGCGGACAGAGTGCGTCGCAGGAACTGATGGATGATTTTACGACAAACGGCAACCGCATTATCCTCCGCATTGATGGAACGTATAAGTTTAATGTGGCGCTCATTGTCGTTATTATTCTGTTAATGGCGGCGATCTTGATTATTGCAAAGAAAACAATCTCAAATCAGGCAAAATCTGCCGGAATGCAGATGCAGTCCATGGTAGATGACCTGGCGGCCAATAAAGGCGATTTGACAAAAAGGGTTACTATAAAATCCCAGGATGAAATCGGGCAGTTGGCAGCCGGGATTAATAACTTTGTAACGGCGCTGCAAAAGCTGATTGTAAAAATAAGGCAGGAGGCCGTTAATATGGATGAATCCATTCATTCGACAACAGGGCGAATCGATAAATCCAATCAGAATGTAATGAGTATATCTGCCGTCATGGAGGAATTATCTGCCAGCATGGAAGAGGTATCCGTAACAATGGGGGTACTGAATGATACAAGTTCCGGCAATCTGGAGAGTATCAGCAGAATAAGCAGGGAAGCGGAAGAACATAATAATGAGGCAAAAGGAATAAAAGAACATGCCCTTCAATTAAAAACGGAGGCGGATGACAGCCGCTCAAAGGTAAAGAGCTCCATTGAGGGAATGACAAACAAGCTGGAAGAGGCTGTAAAAGAGTGTAATAATGTATCAAAAGTAGTGGAACTAACAGAAGATATACTGAATATTGCCGGGCAGACAAATCTTCTTGCCCTGAATGCTTCCATTGAGGCGGCAAGAGCCGGTGAGGCAGGAAAAGGCTTTGCCGTAGTAGCTGATGAAATCCGCAACCTTGCCGATGAATGCCGCGTTACGGCAAATGATATCCAGAGCATTAGTGATGTTGTCGTGCAGGCGGTAGACGGATTAAGTAAAAATTCCTATGAGATGATGAATTTTGTGGCAGAAGACATTATGAAAGATTATGATTCTTTTGTGGCAACTGCAGTGCGGTATGCCAATGATGCAGAAAACATCAGCAGCACCTTCCTGGATTTTGAGACAAAAGCATCTGATATGGCAGAAACAATTCGGAAAATGAACAGCGGAATCAATGATGTCACCGTTACGATAGAAGAATGTGCAAAGGGTGTCAGCCAGGCGGCAGAGGGAACGACAGAGCTTGCCGATGCCATGCATGAGATTATGCAGGATTCTGAATATAACAGGGATATATCAGAAAGACTGATGGAAGAGACTGAGCGGTTTAAAAAGATTTAAGGAGAAAATGAAAATATGCGTGCCGCTATTCTATGCGGCGCAGAAATGAGGAAATATGGAAAATAAAGTAATTGTGGCACTGGATGCCATGGGTGGAGATTATGCTCCGGTTGAGACTGTCAGAGGAGCGGTAGAGGCAGTAAATGCACATCCGGAAATCCGGGTGATTTTGGTTGGCCGGGAAAAGGAAATCCGTGCTGAACTTGGGCAGTATACATACAAAGAAGAGAATGTGGAAGTAGTAAATGCTTCAGAGGTAATTGACATGGGGGATGTGCCGACAAAGGCAATCCGTGAAAAAAAGGACTCCTCACTTGTTGTTGCCATGAATTTAGTGCGCGACGGAAAAGCAGATGCCGTTGTGTCTGCCGGGAGTACAGGTGCAATTTTAGTGGGAGGCCAGCTTATTGTCGGGCGTGTCAAGGGGGTAAAGAGGCCGGCCCTGGCTCCGTTCATACCGACAGTTCAGGGTATGTCTTTATTAATAGACTGTGGAGCTAATGTAGATGCCAGGCCGGAACATCTTGTGCAGTTTGCGCAGATGGGGTCTGTGTATTTTGAAAATGTGATAGGAAAGAAAAAGCCAACCGTTGGTATTATTAATATCGGAACAGAAGAGGAGAAGGGAAATCAGTTAGTAAAAGATACCTATCCTATGCTGAAAGAATGTCCGAATATCCATTTTATAGGGAGTGTGGAGGCCCGTGAGATTATACGCGGCGGTGCAGATATTCTTGTGTGCGAGGCATTTGTCGGGAATGTGATTCTCAAGTTTTTTGAGGGAGTTGCCCTTACATTCCTCGGACAGATTAAAAAGGGAATTATGTCCAGTGTCCGTACAAAGCTCGGTGGAATTATGATAAAACCGGCATTAAAGGGTTTGAAACAGACATTTGATGTGAGCAGTCAGGGCGGAGCACCTCTGCTTGGGCTGAAAGGATTAGTTGTAAAAGCGCACGGAAATTCAAAAAGTGCAGAGATACGGACAGCAATCTGTCAGTGTATTGCTTTTAAAGAGAATAGTACAGCCGATAAGATTAAAGAGAGGATTAACGGCGGGGCTTTATAAAATACACGTCAATGAAATGAGGTAAATTATGTCAGAGAATCGGCTGTCGGAATTTGAATCCATTATTGGGTATCGTTTTCAAAACCGAAATTTATTAAAAAATGCATTGACCCACAGTTCATATGCCAATGAGAGGCATTGGCAGTACGCCTCCAATAATGAGCGGCTGGAGTTTTTGGGTGATGCTGTGCTGGAACTGGTCAGCAGCGAATACATTTATAAGTCCCACACCAATATGGTAGAGGGGAAAATGACAAAAATGAGGGCGAGTCTTGTATGTGAAATGAGTCTCGCGCTGGCTGCCCGCGAAATTCGTCTCGGGGAGTTTCTGTTCCTCGGTAAAGGGGAGAGAAATACAGGAGGAGCGCACCGTGATTCTATATTATCGGATGCTTTTGAGGCTGTTATTGGTGCCATGTACCTTGATGGTGGAATAGAGACAGCCGGGGAATTTATCTATCGTTATGTTTTGTCTGATGTCGAAAAGAAACAGCTTTTTTATGACAGCAAAACCATATTACAGGAAATCATACAGAGTACGTTCCGTGATGATACAGATATTCATTATCCGATTATAAAAGAATCCGGTCCGGATCACGCGAAAGAATTTGAAGTCTGCTGCTGTATTAATGGGAAAAATTATGCAAATGGAATTGGCAGGACGAAAAAAGCGGCAGAGCAAAAAGCTGCTTATGAAACAATTTTATTATTAAGACAGGAAAAATAAGGTGAAAAAATGTATTTAAAAAGTATAGAAGTTCATGGATTTAAGTCCTTTGCCAATAAACTTATTTTTGAGTTTCACAATGGAATAACCGGTATTGTAGGTCCAAACGGGAGCGGGAAGAGCAACGTGGCAGATGCCGTCCGGTGGGTTCTCGGAGAACAGAGCGCAAAACAGCTGCGTGGTTCCAATATGCAGGACATTATTTTCTCAGGTACTGAGATGCGAAAACCTCAGAGTTATGCTTATGTTGCTTTGACGATTACAAATGAAGATCATAAATTATCCCTTCCCTATGAGGAGATACAGGTGGCAAGGCGGGTATACCGTTCTGGGGAAAGTGAATATCTGTTGAACGGCGTCAGCTGCCGGTTAAAGGATGTGCAGGAACTCTTTTTTGATACCGGAATTGGAAAAGAGGGGTATTCCATTATCGGTCAGGGACAGATTGATAAAATTCTCAGCGGTAAGCCGGAGGAGCGGCGTGAACTGTTTGATGAAGCAGCAGGAATTGTAAAATTTAAAAAGCGCAAGGCGGCGGCAGAAAAAAGTCTGGCTATAGAAAGCCAGAATCTTTTGCGTATACAGGATATTTTGTCAGAGCTTGAAAAGCAGGTGGGACCGTTATCAGAGCAATCTCAGAAAGCAAGGGAGTATTTACAGCTCAAAGAAGAGTTAAAGCGGTTTGAAATCGGTCTGTTCCGGATGGATTATGAGAGTCTGCAAAAGGAAATGGAAGAGATTGATAAAAACGCGGAAAATACAAAAAAAGAGCTTGAGGAGGCCAAACAGGAAAAAGAAAGATCAAAATCCCAGTATGATGCTGCGGAGGAGGAACTTTCCGGATTTGACCGTTCTATTGAGCGTAAAAAGGAAAAAGTGAATAAGGACAAGCTCTTAATGACGAATTTTGAGAGTGAAGTCCGTATTACAAGAGAAAAGATTTCCTCTGCTACACAGGGGAAGGAATATTATAAAGAACGTATGGACGCATTGTCTGCATCAAAAAAAGAGATGGAAAAAGAGCTCTCTGATTATAAAGAGAGCCAGAACAAGGCTTTGGCAGAGCTCTCTGCCATGCTCGAGGACGAGGGGGCGGCAAAGGAACAGTTAGAAAAATTAGAACTTTCCATAACAGAAAAAGAAGAGCAGTTAAATATAGAAAATGAGAAAATTCTGGAGGCAATGAATCAGTCCACTCAAATCACTGTGGAACGGCAGAAAGCAAAATCCATGTTTGAACAAAACAGTATTCGCAAGGCAGAGCTGAACCAGAAAATATTAATAAACAAATCCCAGCTCGCGGATGCCGTCAATGTAATGGAACAGGAAAAAGCTGCGTCTGATGCGGCAAAAAAAGAGCTGGATACCGAATATATTGCCCGCAAGAGTATTTTAGCAGAGGCTGACAAAACCAGAGAGAACATAAAAAAACTGCAAAAAGAGCAGCAGGAGGCCCAAAAGGGCTATCACATGGAAGAGTCGAAACTTGCTGCATTGCAAAACATAACAGAGCGATATGAGGGATATGGTCACAGTGTCAGGCGCATTATGGAACAGAAGGAGAAATATCCGGGCCTGTTAGGTGTTGTGGCAGATATTATACAGGTAGAGAATAAATATGAGACAGCTGTAGAAACAGCTCTTGGCGGCAATATACAGAATATTGTTACGGAGGATGAAAGCGTCGCAAAGGAGATGATTGCGTACCTGAAAAAGATACGTGGAGGCCGTGCTACATTCCTTCCCCTCACCGCATTAACACCAAAAAAGGAAAAACGTTTTACAGAGGAGCTGTTGTCGGAACAGGGTGTGCTCGGCAATGTGGCAGAGTTTGTAAAGCGGGAGAAAAAGTATGATAAAGCAGTAGAATATCTGCTTGGCCGTTTTCTGTTAGTGGATACGATTGAAAACGCCCTTGCGATCAGCCGTGCTTATCATTACTCCATACGGATTGTCACATTGGAGGGAGAACTGATAAATCCAGGTGGTTCCCTGTCCGGCGGTGCGTTTAAAAACAGCAGTAATTTGCTGGGACGGCGCCGTGAGATGGACAAATTAAAAGAGTCCATAAAAGAGAGACAGAAAGATTTGTCGGAAAGAAAGCAGAAGATTGCCGGGCTGCAGAAAGAAGTTGAGAGGCTTGTACAGGAGGCGGCTGAAAAAAATGAAGTACTGAAAAAGCTGGAAATCGCAAAGAATACAGCGGCGATAAAATATGAGCAGGCTGTTGCCATGAAAGAGCAAAAAGAAAAAGAATATCTGGCTATTGCCAGTGATGGCAAGGAAATTGACAGTCAGAAAGCTGCCATTGCGGAGTCCTTAGAAAAAATTGAAGCTAAATTAAACGAGAGCAGAGAGCAGGAGGAACATGCCAAGCAAATGGTACAGCAGCTCACAAAGGAGCTTGCTGCCAGTCACGACGAGCAGATTATACAGCAGGAGAAAATGAACCAGGCTAATCTGGATATTTCATCTTTTCGGCAGAAAAACAGTTATATTGATGAAAATATAAACCGTATTGAGGCCGGGCTGCAGGAGACCATTCAGGAATTTAACCATTTATCTGAGGAACAGGAGCATTCGGATGATACCGTTCAGAAAATGGAGGAAGAGATTGTCGGGTTTGAGGAAAAGCATAAGCTGTTAGGAGAGGAAATTGAACGGCTTGTTTTGGAGATAGAGGAGGAGACAAAGAAAAAAGAAGAAATCATAGAGACCAGAAAAGATTTCTTTGAGAAACGCGATACGCTGATGGAGCACATTAATGAACTGAATAAAGAGGGATTCCGTCTTGATTCCAGAAAAAATAATCTGGAAGAAAAATTAGAGAGCAAAGTAGACTATATGTGGAATGAGTACGAGCTTACCTATCACAATGCCAGAGAGTATGATGTGGACGGGACAATTTCGTACACAAGGATGAAAGCGAATGTCGGTGAGACAAAGACGAAAATTAAAGAGCTCGGGGATGTTAATGTCAATGCCATTGAGGAGTACAAAACAGTAAGTGAGCGCTATGACCTGCTAAAGACCCAGCACGATGATTTGATTGAGTCTGAGGAGGCGCTGAATAAAATCATTGCAGATTTAGACGAGGAAATGCGCAAGCAGTTTTCTGAGAAATTTTCCGATATCCAAAAACAGTTTAATCATGTTTTTCGAGAGTTGTTTGGTGGCGGAAAAGGTACTCTTACTATGGTTGAGGACGAGGATATTCTGGAAGCAGGTATTGTTATCAATGCCCAGCCGCCGGGAAAGAAGCTGGGAAATATGATGCAGTTATCCGGTGGTGAGAAAGCGCTGACAGCAATTGCCCTGCTCTTTGCCATCCAGAATCTGAAACCGTCGCCGTTCTGTCTTCTGGATGAAATTGAGGCAGCACTTGACGATTCCAATGTAAAGAGGTATGCTAAATATCTGCATAAGCTTACAAAGAATACACAGTTTATTGTCATTACCCACAGGAAGGGTACGATGGAGGCGGCTGATGCCCTGTATGGTATAACGATGCAGGAGAAGGGAATATCTACTCTTGTTTCGGTTAAATTGATTCAGGAGCAGTTAGACGATTAAAATCTGACGGCACAAAAAAGACAGCGAAAAGAATGGAGAAACAGAGCATGGAAGAAAAGGAAAAGACAGGTTTTTTTACACGGTTAAAAAAGGGACTGTCAAAGACGAGAGAGTCCTTTGTTTCGGGAGTGGATTCCCTGTTTCACGGAGCTTCTGAGTTAGATGATGATTTTTATGAGGAATTAGAAGAGCTCTTTGTTATGGGGGATATTGGAATCCATACGACAATGCAGATTATGGAAGACCTGAAAGAGAAGGTAAAGGAGCAGAATATCCGTGAGGCGGCGGCCTGTAAACAGCTTTTATTAGATACAATTAAAGCGCAGATGAAAGTCTGCGAGGAGGATTATGAATTTGAAAAGAAAAAGTCCGTTCTCTTATTGATTGGTGTCAACGGCGTTGGAAAGACAACAAGTGTGGGAAAACTTGCCGGGACTTACAAAAAAGACGGAAAAAAAGTGCTGCTGGCAGCGGCGGATACCTTTCGGGCAGGTGCCATTGACCAGTTAAAAGAGTGGGCAGCAAGAGCAGGGGCAGAAATTATTGCCGGTCAGGAGGGCTCTGACCCGGCGGCTATCGTATATGATGCGGTGGCGGCGGCAAAGGCACGGAATGTTGATATATTATTATGCGATACAGCCGGACGTCTTCACAACAAAAAGAATCTGATGGCGGAACTGCATAAAATATATACAATCATTGAGAAAGAGTATTCAGAGGCATACCTTGAGACGCTGCTTGTTGTCGACGGTACAACCGGACAGAATGCATTAGCTCAGGCAAAGGAATTCAGCCAGGTGGCGCCGATTGACGGCATTGTTCTTACAAAACTGGATGGAACGGCAAAGGGCGGGATTGCCATTGCCATTCAATCAGAACTGAAAATACCAGTAAAATTTATCTGTATCGGGGAAAAAATAGAGGATATGGAGAAATTCAATGCCGATAATTTTGTAGATGCGCTTTTTGATGCGGAGGAGGAAATATGTTAACATTAGAAAAATTTGAGGAAGCCAGTGAGGCGGTAAAAAATGTGATATTGCCAACCAATCTGATTTACAGTGAATATTACAGTGCACAGACTGGAGGTAAAATTTATCTGAAACCGGAGAATATGCAGTATACCGGAGCATATAAAGTGCGTGGGGCATATTACAAAATCAGTACCCTGACAGAAGAGGAACGGGAGAAAGGACTCATTACGGCTTCAGCTGGAAATCATGCACAGGGAGTTGCCTATGCGGCAAAACTCTTTGGGGCAAAGGCTGTTATTGTAATGCCGAACACAACACCGCTCATAAAAGTGAACCGCACAAAAAGTTATGGCGCGGAGGTAGTGCTCCACGGTGATGTATATGATGATGCCTGCGCTCATGCGCTGGAGCTGGCAGAAAAAGAGGGATACACCTTTATCCATCCGTTTGATGATGAGGATGTGGCGACCGGACAGGGAACGATTTCCATGGAAATCATTAAAGAGCTGCCGACAGTAGATATTATTCTTGCACCAATCGGCGGTGGTGGACTTGCCTGCGGTGTTTCAACGCTTGCCAAACTTCTAAACCCGAGTATCCAGGTAATCGGTGTAGAACCTGCGGGGGCAAATTGTATGCAGGAATCTATAAAAAAAGGGAAAGTTGTTTCCCTGCCAAATGTCAGCACGATTGCTGACGGTACAGCAGTGAAAACTCCCGGAGAGCATATATTTCCATACATTCAAAAAAATGTTGATGATATTATTACTGTTGAGGACTATGATTTAATCGTTAATTTTTTAGATATGGTGGAGAACCATAAAATGATTGTGGAAAACTCCGGATTATTAACGGTTGCAGCATTGAAACAGCTGGACTGCCGTGATAAAAAGATTGTGTGTATTCTCAGCGGAGGAAATATGGATATTATCACAATGTCCTCTGTTGTGCAGAACGGGCTTATTCAAAGAGGGCGTGTGTTTACCATCAGTGTTCTTCTGCCGGACCGCCCCGGTGAATTGCTTCGTGTGGCAGACATTATAGCCAGAGAGCAGGGTAATATTATCCGGCTGCAGCATAACCAGTTTGTCAGCCTGAACCGGAATGCGGCTGTAGAGTTGACAATAACGATGGAGGCTTTCGGTATCGCACATAAGGAGAGCATTATTCAGGCTCTTGAAAAGGCAGGTTACTCACCAAAATCCGAACAGCCATCTGCCATTTATTAATGGACAGAGAATGGAGGTTAACGTGAAAGATACATCCTATCAGAAATCATTACTTTTTACTCCGGAGGGAGTAAGGGATATCTATGGCGTCGAATGCGAAAAAAGGGGCAAAATTCAAAAAGAAATCCATGACAGGATGAAGCTCTATGGATTCCGCGATATTCAGACACCGACATTTGAGTTCTTTGATATTTTTAATCAAAAACGCGGAACGGTCAATTCAAGGGAAATGTTTAAATTCTTTGACCAGTACAATAATACCCTTGTGCTTCGTCCGGATATTACCCCTTCCATTGCCCGCTGCGTTGCCAAATATTATGAAAAAGAGGACATGCAGATACGCCTTTGCTATACGGGCAGTACCTTTATCCACCGCAGCGGCTATCAGGGTAAGCTGTCTGAAGTGACGCAGATTGGGGCAGAGCTTATGAATGATGATTCGTCAGATGCAGATGGTGAAATGATTGCTCTGACTATAGAATGCCTTTTAAAAACCGGATTGGATGAGTTTAAAGTAGATATCGGGCATGCGGGATTATTTCGCGGACTTGTCAATGAGGCAGGGCTGAGTGATGAAGAGATAGAGCAGCTCCGAATATTTATTACAAACAAAAATATATTTGCTGTTGAGGATATGCTCGAAAACCGGGATATGCCGGAGGGATGCCGGGAATTGCTTATTCTGCTTCCGGACTTGTTCGGCAGTCTGGATACGATTCGTTCTGCCAGGGAAAAGACAAGGAATCCACAGGCTCTGGATGCCTTAGAGCGGTTAGAACGGCTGAGTGAGATTATGGAGGCATATGGCCTTACCGAGCATGTTACTTTTGATCTTGGCATGCTTTCTCATTATGAGTATTATACAGGCGTTATATTTAAAGCCTATACTTATGGAACCGGAGATGCCATTGTAACAGGGGGACGTTATGACGGCCTTGTGGAGCAATTCGGTAAAAAAACACCGGCCATCGGTCTTGCTTTTATGCTGGATGAATTGCTGTCAGCGCTGAACAGACAGCAGGTTGTCATCGAGGCAGAGGAGTCAGATATTCTTATCCTGTACCGTTCAGCAAACAGAAAGAGGGCCATAGAGATTGGCAATTCCCTGCGTACTGAGGGAAAATCTGTGCGGCTGATGCGGAAAAACGCGGATACACCGCTGGATATATATAAAGAATATGGCCGGCGCAGTGAAGTTTCTGCCATACTCTATATAGATGATACCGGAGAGGTGACAGAATTTCAGCTGTAACAGGCGGCACAGAGGATTAGATTGGAGAATGCATATGAAATATTTAACCATTGCCCTTGCAAAGGGGCGCCTTGCCAAGCAGACACTGGCGCTTTTAGAGCAGACAGGGATTACATGTGAAGAAATGAAAGATAAAGAGACAAGAAAGCTGATTTTTACAAATGAGGAAGCGGGACTTCGCTTTTTTCTGTCCAAGACATCGGATGTGCCGACCTATGTGGAGTATGGAGCTGCCGATATTGGAGTGGTGGGGAGTGACACCATTCTGGAAGAAGGGCGCAAGGTGCTTGAAGTTTTAGATTTGGGGCTGGGGAAATGTGACATGTGTGTGGCCGGACCGGCCAGTGCCAGGGAATTGCTGAAAAAAAATCAGGTTATACGTGTTGCCTCAAAATACCCGGATATCGCCAAAGACTATTTTTATAACCGGAAACATCAGACAGTGGAAATCATAAAGTTAAATGGCTCTGTAGAGCTGGCGCCGATTGTCGGCTTGTCTGAAGTAATCGTTGATATTGTAGAGACAGGTTCTACCCTTCGGGCTAATGGGTTGGAAGTTCTTGAAAAAATCTGTCCGCTGTCTGCGAGAGTAATTGTCAATGAGGCGAGTATGAAACTTGAGCGGGAACGGATTACAAAATTGATTAAGGATTTAAAGCAGGCGCTGTAAAAAAGGGAGCAAAGCGCTCCGGAATGGAGAATTGTATGCGGATTATTCAATTGACAGAGGAAACGAAAAAAAATATATTGGAAGATTTATTAAAACGCAGCCCGAATCAGTATGATTCCTATCAGGATACCGTGAATGAGATACTGGCAGATGTAAAGAAAAATGGAGATAAGGCCGTTTTTTCCTATACAGAAAAATTTGACCACGTAACGATTGATGCGGAATCCCTGTATGTGACAGAGGATGAAATAAAAGAGGCATACGCCAAAGTGGATGCAGATTTGATAGATGTGATGAAAAGGTCTCTGGCAAATATACAGGCCTATCATAAAAAACAGGTGAGGGAAAGCTGGTTTACCACAAGGGAGGACGGCGTAATTCTCGGTCAGAGGATAACACCGCTGTCCAGTGTCGGGGTATATGTGCCGGGCGGTAAAGCGGCGTATCCGTCCAGTGTGCTGATGAATATCGTTCCGGCCACGGTTGCCGGAGTAGAAAGAATTGTTATGGTAACACCGCCGGGAATTGATGGGAAGGTGACTCCTGCCACTCTGGTTGCTGCAAATCTTGCAGGCGCCACTGAAATTTGCAAGGTGGGAGGGGCACAGGCAATTGCTGCCCTGGCTTATGGCACGGAATCTATTCCTAAAGTAGATAAAATAGCGGGACCGGGTAATATTTTTGTTGCCCTTGCCAAAAAGACCGTATATGGACATGTCAGCATTGACTCCGTGGCCGGTCCAAGTGAGATTATGGTTTTGGCAGATGAAACGGCAAACCCGCGCTATGTTGCTGCAGATTTGCTGTCACAGGCAGAACATGATGAACTGGCATCTGCCATTTTGGTTACAACGAGCAGTGAGCTGGCAAAAAGAGTATCGGAGCAGGTGGAAGACTTTGCCTCACGGCTTTCACGCAGTGAAATTATAAACCATTCTCTGAATAATTATGGATATATTCTTTTGGCAGATTCGATGGAGGAGGCCATTGATATTGTCAATGAAGTTGCCTCCGAGCATTTGGAAATTCTTACTGCCAATCCGTTTGATACAATGACCCGGGTAAAAAATGCAGGGGCTATTTTTCTCGGTGAATACAGCAGTGAACCGCTGGGAGATTATTTTGCCGGACCCAACCACGTATTGCCGACAAACGGCACAGCCAAGTTTTTCTCCCCGCTGTCTGTGGATGATTTTATTAAAAAATCCAGTGTTATCTCATATTCCCGGGAAGCACTGGAGGAAATACACGAGGATATCATCCGGTTTGCAAAAGCGGAACATCTGACAGCTCATGCAAATTCTATTGCCGTCCGCTTTGGGAAAGAAGTTATTGATGAGAAAAGTTCTTGACGGCGCTTGTAGATTATGGTATATTCTTAATGTTGTGAAAAAAGTAGATGGTCCTCTGACAAAAAATATATGATAGGAACATATATGTTAAGAACATCAAAAAAACAGGAGGAACAACAATGAACGAAATTATTAAGAAAATTGAAGAGGAACAGATGAAGGCAGAAGTTCCGCAGTTTCGCGTTGGCGATACCGTTAAGGTATATGCAAAAGTAAAAGAGGGTCAGCGTGAGAGAACACAGGTTTTTGAAGGTGTCGTTTTAAAGAGACAGGGTGGAAGCTCCAGGGAGACATTTACAGTAAGAAAATTCTCCAATGGTGTAGGCGTTGAAAAAACATGGCCTCTTCATTCCCCAATTGTAGAGAAAATTGAAGTAGTCCGTCTTGGCAAAGTAAGAAGGGCAAAACTCAATTATCTGCGTGGCCGTGTGGGTAAAGCGGCAAAGGTAAAAGAGCTTGTGAAATAAATCCTTTGCGTTTCAAAAGGGGCAGTAGCGCGCACATTTGTGCTAGGTTACTGCCCTCTTTGCATATATTAAAAAGGGTGTGATTGTGTGAGGCTCCGCTTTGAAGAAGAACAGAAGAAAGAACGGAGAATAAAAATATTAAAAGAAATGTTACTGTTCCTTGTTGAAATTGCAGTTGTAATATTTGCTGCCTGGCTGATCGTACATTTTGCCATGAAGCGTGCCAGTATGATTGGAAGTTCCATGGAGCCGACTCTTTATAACGGGGAAGATGTCATTATAAATAATACTTCTTATATTTTCCTGAGGCCGGGACGGCATGCAGTAATTGCCTTTTATCCGGAACAGAAAGAAGGAGATGAGGCGCTCTTAGATGATTCTTCAATCTTAATACGGAGGATTGTTGGGCTTCCAGGTGAAAAAATCCAGATTAAAGATGGATTTGTCTATATTAACGGAGAAAAAATAGAAGAAAAATATCAATATGAACCGATGGTTTCTGCCGGACGTGCCCATGCAGAGATTACGCTGAAAGAAGATGAGTATTTTGTCCTCAGTGATAACCGTGTGGATATGGATGACAGTAGAAACACATCTTTTACTGTTGTGAAACGGGAAAATATAATTGGAAAGGTAATCTTTTCCATGAATCCTTTCTCTTTTATTGGAGGACCGGACGGGACAGAAAAAGGAGGGACTTATGCAGCTTCAATGGTATCCTGGACATATGACAAAGGCAAAACGTGCGATGCAGGAGGATATCCGGTTAATTGATGTCATTTTGGAATTAGTGGATGCACGTATACCGGCCAGCAGTAAAAATCCGGATATAAACCAGTTGGCAAACAATAAATCCCGTGTAATTTTGCTGAATAAGAGTGATATGGCAGATCCTGACCTGCTTGAGCCATGGATGCGCTATTATGAAAAACAGGGATATCTGGCGCTTGCCGTCAATGCAAAAAAACGGAATGAACTGAAACAGGTACAGAGCTTAATTCAAAAGGCATGCCGGGAAAAAATAGAGAGGGACAGGAAACGTGGTATCAAAAACCGTCCTGTACGCGCTATGATTGTTGGGATTCCCAATGTGGGGAAATCAACATTTATTAATAGCTTTGCCGGCAGGGCCTGCACAAAAACAGGAAATAAACCGGGAATAACAAGAGGGAAACAGTGGATAAGGCTTAATCCTCAGGTTGAACTTCTGGATACGCCGGGGATTTTATGGCCCAAATTTGAAAACCAGACCGTTGGGCAGCGTCTGGCGTTTGTTGGCTCCATTAAAGATGAATTATTATCCAGTGCAGAGCTTGCCCTGGAGTTGATTTCATTTCTAAAGCAGGAATATCCGGATACATTGCAAACACATTATCAGATAGATGAAACAAAGGAGGGTGTACCTTTATTAGAAGAGCTGGCTCTTCGGCGCGGTTGTCTGAATAAAGGGAATGAACCCAATTTAGATAAAGCTGCTTTTTTACTTTTGGATGATTTTCGGAATGCCCGCCTTGGGCGCATAACGTTGGAAAGGCCGGTGGAAGAATGAATGAGGATTGGGAAACGCAAAAAGAAATTGAAGACAGCCTGAAGGTGTGCCGTGAGATTCAGACATTTTTAAAACGTGAAAAAAAAGAGGGCGTCCCGGATATGAATCTTGGAACGCGTACAGAAATTGACCAGATTATAAAAAGTCTGCAGCATATAGAACAAAAGCGGGTTGACCAGGTTGAGCCGGAGCAGCCGGAATCACCGGAGCAACCGGTGAAAACAGTTGAATCAGCTGCTCAGGAAGAAAGAATAGAGCCGGAAGTGGAAGAATGGCCGGAGCCGGAAAATCAGACTGTAGTGCTGGAACAGGTAACGGAAGAGAGCGTACAGGGGGTAGAAATTGTAAAGCCCTGGAAACCAATTACAATAACGGAACTGGACGCTGAACCGGAAACAGAGGTCTCCGGCAAAGAAGAATCGGGAGACGGTTTTCCCTTTAAAGATGTTTCCGAGGATATTGATGAGTCCTATAACGAAACACATCCGTTCTTGCGTGTCGCCCTGCGCATATTAATCTGTGTACTGCTGGCCCTGCTCTTTGCTATTGTTATTACAAAGTTTGTGGCACATCATACTTCTGTCGAGGGAAGCTCAATGGAGACAACACTGGAAAATGGCGACCAGCTTATCGTGGAAAATGTCAGTTATTATTTCCATGATCCTGAGAGGTTTGATGTTGTTATTTTTCCCTATAATGATGATGTGAATTATATTAAACGGATCATCGGGCTTCCGGGAGAAACAGTACAGATTCGCGACGGTATGATTTATATTAACGGAGAATATCTTGAAGAAGAGTACGGACGTGAAGATATAGAGGATCCCGGACTGGCAGCTGAGGAGATACAGCTTGGTCCGGATGAATATTTTGTTCTCGGTGATAACCGGAATGCCAGTGTAGACAGCCGGAAATCTGAGGTGGGTGCAATTCACCGTTCCGACATAAAGGGAAAGGCATGGCTACGTTTTTATCCGATGGATCAGATATCTTTAGTCGAATAGGAGAATAATTGTCAATGGAAATAGAAAAGAAGTATCTTGTAAACCAGCTGCCAAAAGATTTAGATTCTTATTCTTCTTTTGAACTGGAACAATGTTATTTGTGCAAGAATCCAACAATTCGGGCAAGAAGAAAGGGGAATGACTACATTCTCACATACAAAAGCCGCGTAAAACCTGCGGGTGATAATGTAAAACTCTGTATGGCCGAGGAGACAGAGCTGCCTTTGACAAGGGAAAGTTATGAACATCTCAAAGAAAAAGCGGATGGCAGAATAATTTCAAAAACGAGATATTATATTCCCCATATGGGATATCAGATTGAACTGGATATATTCCATGGGGATTATGAGGGGTTTTATCTGGCTGAGGTAGAGTTTGAAACAGAGGAAGAGAGCGCAGGATTCAGACCTCCAAGCTGGTTTGGTGAGGATGTCAGCGGGGATTTTCATTATACAAACAGCTATCTTTCATCCCGGTAAATTAAAAAAAACTTGTCAAGTTCTCGTGTAGTGTTATATAATAATAAGCGACAAAATTTTAAGGAGGTTTTTGTATGTCATACGTAGATGAAGTATTGGCTGAATTAATTGAGAAAAACCCTGCAGAACCAGAGTTTCATCAGGCAGCCAAAGAAGTTCTTGAATCTCTCCGTCCTGTTGTTGAAAAGAACGAAGAACAATATCGCAAGGATGCCTTGCTTGAGCGTCTTGTAAATCCGGAAAGGCAAATAAAGTTCCGGGTACCATGGGTAGATGATAAAGGCCAGGTACAGGTAAACACTGGATATCGTGTGCAGTTTAACAGTGCAATTGGACCTTATAAAGGAGGTCTGCGTTTTCATCCGTCCGTAAATCTTGGAATCATAAAATTCCTCGGTTTTGAGCAGATTTTCAAAAATTCCCTTACGGGACTGCCAATCGGTGGTGGAAAGGGTGGCTGTGACTTTGACCCGAAAGGGAAATCCGACCGGGAAGTTATGGCATTTTGCCAGAGCTTTATGACGGAGCTTTATAGACATATTGGTGCGGATACGGACGTACCGGCCGGTGATATCGGTGTTGGTGGCCGTGAGATTGGATATATGTATGGACAGTATAAGAGAATCCGCAACTGTTATGAAGGTGTGCTGACAGGAAAAGGCCTCACATATGGCGGCTCTCTGGCACGAACAGAAGCTACCGGTTATGGACTTTTATACTACACAGAAGAGATGATGAAATGCAACGGTCATGATATGGCTGGCAAAACAGTTGTTGTTTCCGGTGCAGGAAATGTTGCTATCTATGCAACACAAAAGGCTCAGCAGCTTGGGGCAAAGGTAGTTACTGTGTCAGATTCTACCGGTTGGATTTATGATCCAGAGGGAATTGATGTAGCGCTTTTGAAGGATGTAAAAGAAGTAAAAAGAGCACGTCTGACCGAGTATGCAGCAGCAAGAAAGAGTGCTGAATATCATGAAGGAAAGGGTGTATGGAGCGTAAAATGTGATATTGCCCTTCCATGTGCAACCCAGAACGAGCTTGATATTGACGATGCAAAAGCACTGGTTGCTAACGGCGTAATTGCTGTGGCAGAAGGTGCTAATATGCCTACAACACTGGAGGCAACAGAATATTTGCAGAGTAATGGTGTTCTGTTTGCGCCTGGGAAAGCTTCTAATGCAGGCGGGGTTGCTACATCAGCTCTTGAGATGTCACAGAACAGCGAGAGACTCAGCTGGACATTTGAGGAAGTAGATGCAAAATTAAAAGATATTATGGTAAATATTTTCCATGCTTGTGATGAGGCGTCCAAAAAGTATGGTTTTGAGAAAAATTATGTTGTTGGTGCCAATATTGCCGGTTTTGAGAAAGTGGCAGAGGCTATGACCGCACAGGGAATTGTTTAATAGCTGAATTCCAAGATAAAGATGATATGGAAAAGTCCTGTAAACATGTTTATGGGGCTTTTCTTTGTTGAAAGTTTTATTTGGCGTAAAACGATCCTTGCAATTGAACCTTTGCTTTGTTACAATCAGTTTTACAGGGGAGAACAGAATAGATGAGAAGGGAGAGCGAATGACAAAAGGCCAATTTTTGGAACAGCTGACAAAATGCTTAAAGGAGGAATATGCTGGTACAGGATGGGATGTAGAATATGATATTTTATTAAAAAATAATGATATAAGCAAATATGCGGTAGTATTTAGTCCGCCTGGTGAAGATAATATTACACCGACAATTTATATTGAAGATTACTATGAGGATTATATTGCTCAGAAAAAGACAATGTCGGAAATAGTAGAAGAAATTCGCCTTCTGGCGGCAGAAGTGCAGAAGCAGCTGCCGGATTATAAAGAACTGGCATTTGATTTTGAATCATGCAAACCAAACATTTTTTTTCGACTGGTATCGCAGGAACGAAACAAAAAGATATTGCAGGAATGCCCATTTTTGCCCTTTTTAGATTTGGCGATTACTTTTCATGTTGTATGTCGCCATACTATCAGGGGGGTGGAAACGATGAATGTTACCAATATGCTTATGAACTATTGGCAGGTGGGAACTCAGGAGCTAATGCAGCTGGCCCAGGTTAATACGCCCCGGTTATTTCCTGTTCAGCTTGATTCCCTTGAAAAGATGTTGGTCCGGTGTTTAACAAGAGAAGTGGAATCGGGCGCGGAAAGAGAGGGGGACCACGATAGTTTGATTCATTCACCTCTGCTTATACTTACAAATACAAAAGGTACATATGGGGCTTCTGTTATTGTTTATCCGGATCTGATGAAAAAGTTATCCGATCAGTACAATACCAGTTTTTATTTGATTCCGAGCAGTGTACATGAGGTATTGTTGTTGCCGGAGGATTCAAAAGATGCCCTGGAAGGTATTTCGTTGATGGTCAGCCAGGTAAACCTTGATTATGTGCGGGATGAAGATGTGTTATCCGATCATGCTTATTTCTATGATCGGAAAGAAAATCGGTTCCTTTTAAAATAATATTTTTAAAATGTTAATGCAAAAAAATATTTATCCCTTTACAAATTCAGGTGTTTTGGTATATAATAATTTAGCAATGCATCTGTGGCTCAGTGGATAGAGTAGAGGCTTCCGAAGCCTTTGGTCGGGGGTTCGAATCCCTCCAGATGCATTTTTCTTGATTTTATTGAAAAAAGGCGGGAATGAGGGATATCATTGAAGGACTATATTGTCCGCGGCATGGCGGCAGGCGGACAGATTCGCTGTTTTGGTATAACAGCAAGGCATACTGTAGAAGAAGCAAAAACAAGACATGGTACAAGCCCGGTGATGACAGCGGCTCTTGGACGCCTGCTCTGTGGTGGAGTCATGATGGGTGCCATGATGAAGGGTGAGAAAGATTTACTGACCCTGCAGGTCCAGTGTGAGGGACCGGCCGGCGGTTTAACGGTAACATCAGATGCATATGGCCATGTAAAGGGATATGCTAAAAATCCGGTTGTGCATTTACCTGCCAGTCCGGCAGGTAAACTTGATGTGGGCCGGGCGCTGAAAAATGGTGTACTCACAGTAATAAAGGATATTGGGTTAAAGGAGCCCTATGCCGGACAGGTACAGATGGTGTCCGGAGAAATAGCAGAAGATCTCGCTTATTATTTTGCAGCATCGGAGCAAACGCCCTCTTCTGTAGCACTGGGAGTCCTTATGAATCGTGATAATACGGTGGCGCAGGCTGGTGGTTATATAATACAGCTTTTGCCGGAGACGGATGAAGACATAATAGTAACACTTGAAAAACGTCTGGCAGATGTCTGGCCTGTGACAAAATTTTTGTCACAGGGTTATACGCCGGAAAAAATCTTAGAGGATATATTAAATGGTTTTCATCCGGTTTTTCATGATGAGAGATTGCCGGTTTCTTTTTCATGTAATTGTTCACAGCAGCGTCTCAAAAAGGCTTTGGTAAGTTTAGGAAACAGAGAATTGGAGAAAATTATCAGGGATGGAAAACCGATTACTATGAATTGCCATTTTTGTAACACCAATTATACTTTTTCGGTACGGGAGCTTGAGGAACTCCGAAAAAAGATGGACAAATAAGAGAATTATTGATATACTGTTTTGGAAAGAGAAAACTACTGGCTATTTTGATATTCAGTTTATAATATACATTTCGAGGTTGATAAGATATGAAATTAAAATATAAAAAATTAGTAATTGTTATTACCGTTGTTACTTTATTTTTAAGTTTCTTTATTCTTACCTTAATACCCACAGGCGGTTCCGGTGGGAATTCGGCAGAGGATGCAGAGCTTGAACTCAATCAGGATAAGGAGATATATTTATTAGTTTCCAAGTACTTTGAGGCAAAAAAAACGGTGAATATGGATGCCTTAAGTACACTTGTCAGCGATATAAATCAAATTGACCGTGAGAAGTTTACAGCTATGGCGGCCTATGTTGAGGATTATCAGAATATTAACTGTTATGTTATAAAAAATGAGGATACAGATGCTTGCCGGGTATATGTAAAGTATGATATGAAATTAAAAAATATTGAGACACTGGCGCCGTGTCTTAGTGCCTTTTATGTAACAACTACCTCAGATGGCGGATATGCCATATATCTTAGTGCTCTGGATGAGGCTCAGGAAGATTTTATAGCTTCCGCGGATAAAAATATGGAAATTGTAGATTTGAAAGAAGAGGTGTCCGACAGCCTTCAGGAAGCTATTGATAAAGACGCTGGTTTTAAACAGTTTTATCAAAAAATGGATAAGGAAATTAAGGCGGCGGCTACAGTCAGCGGCTCGGCGGCAGACAGACAGTAAAGCCTGTTCCATTACGCAGGTTTCTGAAAAATCAGTTTTGTTGATTTTTGTTTGGTGCAGTTTGAACTTTCTTAAAAATGAGGGCGGTTTTTACCGCCCTTTTCGTATTATGAAAGGATGGTTTTTATGGCAGAAGCAGTTCGGATTAATAAATACCTGAGCCAGTGCGGCATTTGTTCAAGACGGGAAGCAGACCGGATGTTAGATGCAGGACGTGTTCTTATCAATGGAAAAGAACCTGAAAAAGGAATGATGGTGACAGATAAAGACCTCATTACCGTTGACGGCAAAAAAGTGAGCGGACAGGCAGAGGAAATCGTGATTGCCTTTCATAAACCCCGGGGAATTGTCTGCACAACAAGCAGGAAAGAGCCGGATAATATTATGGATTATATTGGTTTTCCCGAGCGGATTTATCCGGTGGGGCGGCTTGATAAAGATTCGTCTGGAATCATCCTCCTCACAAATAACGGGCAGCTTATGGACGATATTCTGCGAGGACGTTACGGACATGAAAAAGAATACGAAGTAACGGTTGACCATCCGGTCAAAGAGTCTATATGGGATGCGATGGAACAGGGAGTTCCCATACTGGAAACAATGACAAAGCCCTGTCGCATACCATACAGGAATAAGACAGAGTTTACAATTATTATTACGCAGGGACTGAACAGACAGATACGCCGTATGTGTGAATATTTTGGCTATCGGGTACGCAAATTAAAACGTGTACGCATTATGAATATTGAGCTTGGGAATCTGCCGGAGGGAAAGTGGCGCTATTTGACAGAGAAGGAGCTTTCCGAATTAAAGGATATGTGTAAAAAAGCACATCATAACAGGGGCTTAGAAAGGAAATAAATTCAGTATGGATGAAAAAAAGAGGATAGAGGAGTTAGTTAAGATCTTAAATGAGGCATCGGAGGCATATTACAATGCTAAGGATGAAATTATGACAAACTATGAATGGGATGCTGCCTTTGATGAGTTGGTGCAGTTAGAGGAACAGACTGGTTTTACTTTACCGGAAAGCCCGACTCAGACAACTGGAGTGTCAGATTCACAAAATGAAAACCGGGAACCTCATGAATATCCGGCACTTTCCCTTGCTAAAACGAAATCCGTAGAAGAGATGCAAAAATGGGCTGGGGATAAGGCAGTGTGGCTGAGTTGGAAGTTAGATGGGATTACTCTTGTTTTGACTTATGATAATGGCAGGTTATCACGTATACTGACAAGGGGAAACGGACAGACAGGAACCAATATCACTTTTATGAAAGGGGCAATTAAAGGGATTCCACAGGAGATATCTGAAAAAAATCATTTTGTTGTGCGCGGCGAGGCAACAATATCTTATACGGATTTTGATTTTATCAATAGCACAATGGAAGTAGAAAAGTATGCAAATCCACGAAATCTTGCAGCAGGAACATTGGGACTGGATGCAAAGAATTTATCCATTGTGAGAGAGAGAAGAGTTCATTTTCATGCTTTTACCCTTGTCCACTGTGAGCCGGATATCCGGTCGTGGGGAAAAAGAATGGAATATTTACAAAATCTGGGTTTTTCTGTTGTAGAGCATGAACTTACGGATGCCGGAAATCTTCCAGAGAAAATATTGCAATTTAGTGAGAGGGTAGAAAACGGAGAGATGGATATTCCGGTGGATGGCCTTGTACTTTGCTATGATGATACGGTATATGCTTCGGAGGGGTCTGTCACCGGACATCATGCAACTAATGCAGGACTTGCCTTTAAGTGGCAGGATGTATCGGCAGAAACAACACTTCTACAAGTCGAGTGGTCCTGTGCTGCCTCTACGATTTCACCAATTGCTGTTTTTTCTCCGGTAAAACTTGAGGGGACAACTGTGAGCAGGGCCTCTCTGTGCAATATCAGTGAGATGAAGAGGCTCGGCATCGGCGAGAATAAAAAAACAGTTCTTGAAGTTATTAAGGCAAATAAAATCATACCGAAGTGCATTGCCGTAAAAGAGGCAGAGGGAGAGTTTGAGATACCAGATGTCTGTCCTGTCTGTGGCGCAGCAACGGAAATACAGGAAGCGCCAAAGAGCGGAACGCTGACACTTCATTGTACAAACCCGGAATGTTCGGCAAAGCATATAAAAAAATACGAGCGCTTTGTGAGCAAGGCGGGAATGGATATTGACGGTTTTTCAGTGGAAACTATTGTCAAGTTTCTTAACCAGAAAATCATATCAGACTTTTCGGATATCTATCATGTGAGCCAATTTGAAGAGGAAATTATTGAGATGGAGGGCTTTGGAGAAAAACGTTTCCGCAACCTGGTTCAGGCGGTTGAGAAAAGCAGGGATGTAGAGCCGGTTCCGCTGATTTATGCACTATGTATTCCAATGATAGGTACTGATGCGGCAAAAAAGATAGTGGGGCAAATAGGTTTTGATGGTTTTCTCAGGCGGCTGGAAGAGGGAGAGGAATTTGATGATATTGATGGAATAGGTCCCGAGAAATCCGGTTCGATCCGTCAGTGGTATTCAGATAAAAAAAATGTAGAGCAGTTAGCCCGGATTTTAAGGGAAGTACGTGTGAAAAAGGCAGAGTTATCCGTGGAAAAACAGGACCGGCGTTGCGAAGGACTTACTTTTGTTGTGACAGGAAGCCTGGTTCATTACGCAAACCGTGGGGAGTTAAAAGCCTACATCGAATCACAGGGAGGAGCGGTAACAGGAAGCGTGTCCGGAAAAACTGATTTTCTTGTAAATAATGATACATCGTCTACCTCTGCAAAAAATACAAAGGCAAAGGCTCTTGGAGTTCCGATTATTTCTGAGGAAGAATTTATTGTCAGATGGGCTGATGGCATTACATTTTAAAATCTGTCCATACAATTTGTTTACTTTTATAAAAGTAAAATAAGATAATCAGGCTGGCAGCAAGCAGGCCGATACCATCCCTGAGCAGTGGGGACAGAGAGGGGAAAAGCATATTGTTTCCTGTTTTGGCAATTACAAACACGCATATACAAAATAGAAGCGGCCAGACAAAATCCCGTATTAAATGGTACTGCTGTTTTGTCTTCCGGCCAATATAGATGCCATTTAACAGGCAAATTAAAATCTGGCTGACAATAAGGCCGAGTAAATACCCATAGATCCCCCAGGATGGGACAAGGAAAATTAAACATAAAATCCGCACCCCGAGTCCAAACACTGTGTTTAAAAAAGTGATTCCTGTTTTTCCAAGTCCGTTTATGACGCTTGTCAATGTCGTGGAGCTGTATAGAAAAGGACAGATAACACAAAGCAGTGTCAGAAGTTTCCCGGCATTCATGCTCTGGAATAAATACAATCCCAGACTCTGTCCATATACAAGAAATACACCGGTAGTAAAAACGCCCAGCAAGAGGGAATAGTGCAGGGTGGTTTCGGTTGTCTGACGGATGGTGTCATGGTTTTTATGCCCGGCTGCCCGGGATATGGCAGGCAAAAGCAATACGGACAAAGAATTGGTGATTGTTCCGGGAAACATGATAAAAGGCATGACAATGCCTGTCAATATGCCAAAGATTGCCAGGGCGTCCGCTTCACTGCACCCGTAACGCATCAGCATGGCGGGGATAAGAACAGACTCCATGCTGCCTAAAACGGAGATCACCAGTTTATTGCCGCTTAATGGCAGAGCCAGGATGAAAAGGCGCTTCCCATGGCAGGAACATGGACTTTTTAAGATATCCCATATTCGGATATGAGAAGAAAGTCTGAAAAAATTAAAAAAATTTGCAGCAAGCTCCCCTGCGACAAGTCCCATGACAGCCAGCTCTTTTGTTAGTTTCCCATGAAGGATAAGATATCCGGATGCACATACAAAGCCCACGCGGAAAAGCTGTTCAATAATCTGGGACAGGGCCGGAATTTTAGCATCGCTGATTCCATAAAAATACCCATTGATAATAGAGGTGATGCCACAAAAGGGGAAAATTACTGCCAGAATACGAAGCAGAGGGATGGTCTCTGCTGTTCCGAGAAAGGATGTTCCCACAGGGGCGGCAAATAAAAAAAGCAGGATTGATAAAAGGCAGGATATAAAAAGGGATAATATTATCCCACTTTTTAATATAGATTTATGTTCTGTTTCCGGTTCATGGGAAATAAGCTGGGAGACAGCAGTTTGTATCCCGGCTGCATACAGGGTGAAACAAATACTGTATACAGGAAAAACAAGCTGATAAACACCAAGTTTCGTCTCCCCCAAAGAACCAGCCAGCAAAATTCGATATCCAAATCCTATAATCCGTGTCAGAATCCCGGCTGCGGTTAGTATTATAGTTCCAACAATTAATCGATTTTTCACCACAGACCTCCCCGAACAGGTAAAATGATGCTGTCTTTTTATAAAGTCTATGAAATGGTATTGGAAAAGATGTTGTCATTCGAAAGAATTTATAGTATTATAGATATGTATACTTATGTTAAAGGGGCGAATTTCCGTGATATTAAAACGAAATCTTTTTACAATCTTATATTCTGTATTGTTTGTTGGATTTATGGGAGCCGGATTTGCCATAATGGCTGGTCTGCTGCTGACAAATGACACAGAGAGTTATTTAAATGCCTGTATTTTTGCGCTTTGTTTGCTGATATATTTGATTGCTGCCTTTTTTTTAAAAGAAAAGGGAGTAATGCTTGCTGCAGAGGGAAAGGATTCCCTGTATATTATTCTTGAGACGGTACTTGTACTGGCATCCGTTGGCGGTATTATTTTTCTGGATTTATCCAAAGGGGCAGATAAGCTGGTCTGGATTGTTCTCATGCTGATATGTACTTACGCGGCGTCCCGTTTGTTAGGAGGGCGTCTCTGTGGTATCTTTGGGCTGCTTCTCAGTTTCTTTTATCTGGTAAGCGTGACCGGATATACTGTTATAGAACAGGAATATCTGGATAGTTTGTGTTTTCTCGTTCCTTTTGTACTTTTTCTGCTGATTGTCCAAATTCTGACCCCCAGATTTTTAGATAATGGATTTATACTTATTTCATCATACATTCTCTTATCCGTTGTATTTACATTTGCTATAATTATGAACCCCTTTACTGCTGTTTTATTTATTGGCTGTGTTCTGGCGCTTATTTTTGGAGAGACAAAGAAGCGTATGTCTCTGTCAGGGACAATACTTGCCGGAATATTCTTTGCAGTGACGCTGCTGTTCCTTGTTGCTGCCTGGCTTTTTCTCGGAGACCTGATGATACTTCCGGAATGGATTCCGGATGAAACATTGTTTTCCAGTGCTTCTTTAGGGGATTTAGGAATGTATATTCTGGATAAATACACCAGCGGTATGGCAGAATTAAGTGAGCCGTTTGAACTGGGAATATTCCCTGCATTCTTTACTTTTATGGGTACTGCAGCAGGGTATTATGCCATTCGCAGGAAGACGTCTGCTGTTGGTCCATTCTGTCTTAGTTTCGTGTTTTTATTTATTGTCTATATTTTGTATGGAGAAACAGAAAACCATTTTTATTACATGCAGTTTTTCCTTCCTGTTTTTGCTGCCTACGCTTTTGCCTGCACCCTTTTACCGGAAAACTGGAATGTGGCGTTTCATGGAAGCGAAGAGGAAGAAGAAGAGGAAGAGGCTTCTGATGATGTTGAGCTTACCAATTTGGACACAGAGGAAACTGTCTATGAACTGGAATTGGAAGAGGAAGAGAAAACAGAGGACGTACTGGCTCATGAGCCGTTACTGAAACCGGTGAAAGAACTGGAGGAAGCCGGACAGGATGTACAAAAGGAGGAGGAGAGTGTGGATAGACCAATAGAAGATATTCCGGAATGGAAGGTGTCAGAAGTATTTTTACAAAGTAATCAGCCTGAAAAGATGGAAAACTCAGAACCGGAGGAAATATCGAAAGAGGAAGTTGAGCCTGTGCGGATACCAGAGACAGAACCGGTACAGGCAGAGGAGGCTCAGGAACTTTTACGACCGGTAGAGCAGCCGGAGCCGCAGCAGGAAGTGATGTTGGAGGCCGGAATATTGTCTGAACAGGAAAATGAGAATTTAACAGTTCCCAATTATGCAGAGGAAGATTCCGGATCGATTGACGAAAATGTTATATCCGGTAATAAGGATGATTTGCTGTCCTCCTATACAGAGGATGATAATATGATTCCTGTATCGTTGCCAGTGGAGGAAGAGCAGGACGCCGAAGAGGATGAATCAAAACTGAACGATTTGCTGAACCGTCTGGACATATCGGATAATATCCGCCGTATGAATGAGAGTGCACAGGAAGACCGGGCAGATGTAATTGAACGTGATGATGAAAAAATTGAGCTTGCTTCTGCAATTCCAACAGATGATTTCGGAGGATTAACCAATGTAGCAGAGGATAATAATTTAACAGACATATCCGGTCTCCCAGGAAATATTGGGCAGGAACTTTCACCGGAAACTGAATTTGAACTTGAGCCGGAGCTTTTATCAGAATCAGGCGTTGAAATAAAAAATGAGGAGACAGATAGCGAAGAAGATTTGAATATGCTGGATTTGGATTCCTTTACTCCGTCCGAAAATATTTCTGATAGTATTTTTGAAGAGAAAATACCGGAACCACAGAACATTATGCCGCCAGAGACAAATGAACCAGTAATAAGCGAATACGGTAAAGTTCCGACCATTAACGATTTAGAGCGGAAATGGCGCAGCCTTAGCGGGCAGGATTCTTCCCATGAGATGGAAAATGGGTTTGCCTATTCTCTGGAAGATATACCGGGAGCTAAAGTTTTATCCGATTTTGTCCGATTGGAAGAGAATCGGCCGTCAGAAGTAGAAGAGTACACAGCGGTTGGAGAACTGCCAGAGATAGAAAAGCAGCTGGAGTTAGAAGAAATGCCAGAGCCGGAGGATCTGCCTACTAAGGTGGAAACAGACGCGGAAGCATTGGTATCTTCTGTTTCTTTAGTAGTAGAAGAGAAACCGGTCCCAAGTATGAGGGAAATTCATTCCGAACAGATTGTAAAGAAGAGTGGGAAGGGAAAACGTTCCTATCATAAAATCACATGGAGAAGATAAAGGCTATGTCATTCCTTTCACTCACCATTCGACATATTTCGAATAAATTACTAATATAATACGTTTCGGAATGGGGGATTGTGTGAACAAACGGATTTATCTGGACCATGCGGCTACAACGAAGATGTCCGGTCAGGTACTTGAATATATGATGCCTTATTTACGTGATGAATATGGAAATCCATCAAGTATTTATGATATTGGTTCAGAAAATAAAAAGGCGCTCCTCTCGGCGCGAAAGAAAATTGCAGAAGTTCTGTCTTGTGAACCGCAAAATATATATTTTACATCGGGAGGAACGGAAAGTGATAACTGGGCACTTGTCGGGACGGCAGAGAGCCGTGCCGAAATGGGAAAACACTTAATTACAACAAGGATGGAACATCATGCGGTGTTGGAGACCTGTAAGTATCTGGAAAGCCGCGGGTATGATGTGACATATCTGGATGTGGATGAATTGGGGATGGTTCGTCCGGAACAAATCGAACGGGCATTGCGGCCGGATACGATTCTGGTATCCATAATGACGGCAAATAATGAGATTGGCACGATTCAGCCAATTGCCCAAATTGGCAAAATATTACAGGGGCATAAAGCATTGTTCCACACGGATGCTGTTCAGGCTTTTGGCCAGATTCCTCTTGCACCAAAGGAATTAGGGGTCGATTTACTCAGTGCCAGTGCACATAAATTTTATGGGCCCAAGGGCATTGGTTTCCTCTATGTTGGTGATGGTATCCGGCTTCCTTCTTTTATGCATGGAGGGAAACAGGAGAGGGGAATGAGAGCCGGGACAGAAAATGTAGCATACATTGCAGGAATGGGGGAGGCAGCAAAACTTGCGCAGGAGACTATGCAGGAGCGGACAGCGCAGGAATCGCAGCTTCGTGATTATATGATTCAGAGGATGGAGCATGAAATACCCTATTGCCGTTTAAATGGTTCCCGTAAAAGCCGGCTGCCAGGCAATGTGAATATGAGTTTTTCCTTTGTTGACGGAGAAACAATTGTTATTATGCTGGATATGGAAGGGATTTGCTGTTCCAGTGGTTCTGCCTGTTCTGCAGGGCAGTCATCGGCTTCCCATGTATTAAAGAGTATTCACCTTCCGGATGATATTGCCAAAGGCAGTCTCCGATTTACTTTAGGAGACGAGACAACACGTGAGGATATCGATTATGCAATAGAAAAAATAAAAGAAGTAATAAAAAAATCCCGGAACATGAATCCGGCTTATACTGCTTTTGTGAAAAGAAATCAAAAACAGTAACGGCTATAGATCATGAAAAACAGGATGGCGGCTGTGATAAGTGACATATTGCCGCAGTCCTGTTTTCTTTATATGCTGTTCCAGCACAGAAAAGCCAGAGGCAATTCTTTCAGGAATATGTGCGTCTGAGCCAATGGTAATCATCTCTCCGCCAAGCTCTTCGTAACGTTTTAGCAGATCAAAGTGAGGGTTTTCGCACGAAGAGGTACTGAATAATCCGGAAGAATTGATTTCAAGGGCAATATCTCTGCGTATAAGAAGCTTCATGATTTCATCCGTGATTTCCTGAAAATCCAAGGGATTATAATGATATTCTTTCGGGGCATAGCGGACAATATAATCCATATGGCCGAGAGAATCAAAATCTGAGAATCTGGTAAGACAGTCAAGCATAGTTTCAAAATAAGTGCGCACACAAACAACAGGGTCTTTTCCCTCCCAATATATAGGATAATACGGGTCTTTGCCATTAATAAGATGCACAGAACCTATAATAAAATCCCAATTTGTATTCTCTGTAAGTTTTGTTATTTTTGAGAGAGTGGGCGCAGCAGGCTGCAAGCCGCACTCTACACCGGTACCAATCCACAAATCGGGATACTGGCTGCGATAACAGGAGAGCTCCTTTTGATATGATATATCATCAAAGATAAAAGGAGGAGTGTCCTGGCTTTCCGCCATATCTGCCGGGAAATCATAATCCATGTGGTCAGTCAGGCAGATGCCGGATAATCCGTGTTTTCTTGCAGATTCAATTTGTTCTTTTATCGGTGTTTCACTGTCAGTAGAGTAGGCAGAGTGGGTGTGTAAATCATAAGTAATTGCCATTACAGATAACTCCTTTCCAAAAAAACGGAATCCGAAGCGTCTGCGCACTGAATTCCCTCAATGTGGGAAGATGCCATTATGGAATAGTTGGTATAATACACTACAAATCCCGGTTTGCCCCCGCTTGGTTTTTTTACATTTTTTTTCTGCGTGTAGTCAATTTCCAGTTTCTCACTTCCCCGGCCCTTGGAAAAATAGGCAGCTAAGCTGGCGGCTTCCTCAAAAGTACGAATCGGTGGCTCCTCACCGTGGCATTTCACAAGAACGTGTGAGCCAGGCATCTGCTTGGCGTGAAACCACCAGTCGCTTCCAGACGCCATCTTAAATGTCAGTTCATCATTTTGGAAATTGTTTTTTCCCACATATATATCATAACCGTCAGAGGAGATAAAGTGGAGCGGTTTGCTCTTTGGCATCTTCCGCTGTTTTTTGTTTCCGGCAGAATGTTTCTTTGTATAGCCGCTGTCGGAGAGCTCCTGCCTGATATACTGCAGATCCTCTTCCCGTCTGGCAATATCCAGCTCTGTGAGAATGGATTCCAGATGGTCGATGGTGTCCAGGTTTTCTTTTTTTTGCTCCGTGACTGCTTCAAATGTCCGCTTCATTTTATTGTATTTATTGAAATAATGATTGGCATTTTCTGAGGCAGTACGGGTGTTGTCAATTGGTATCGTGATTTCTTCATTGTCATAATAATTGATGCAGGTGAGGGAAGTATCTGTACTGTCGAGCTGATAGCCGTAAGTGTTTATCAGTTCCCCGTATATTTTAAATTTATCTTTTTTTTTGGTATCTCTTAATTGCTTTTCCTGCAGTTCCATTTTCTTGTAGCAGCGCTCTAAAAGTGTTGTAACGCTTTTCCGTAAATCTGCTGATTTTTGTCGAATCCGTCCGATTGCTTCCTTTTCTCCATAAAAAGTCTCGACTACCTGTGACATGGAGGGCAGGGACTTTGTCTGTTTTCCCTCATACATTGTCAGCGGAATGGCGGAAAATTCAAGAGGAAGCGGCCCGTCAAATACAATGCAGGGGGAAAAGCTTCCACTTTTGATTTGCTCTGTCAGCAAACGGAACTGCGATATAAGGGCGGATTTCCCGTTTCCATTCAGGGAGGCTGTCGGCATATCCCCATCCAGACGGCTCCGAAAGGCAATTTCATGTGCCATAACAGAACTAAACCCGGTAATATTGCCATATAACATTTTAGCAATGGAAACTGGTTTGTGGAACAATTCTTTATTCCATATCTCTGTTGTAACTTCAAAAGGATTTCTTTTGTTTTTTGTGTTGGGGATAAAATAATCTTTGCCGGGAAGGACCTCGCGTACAGAGCTTACCATCCCGTTTATGTGTTTTATACTGTCGATAATCCGGTTATTTTCATCGACAAAGATAATATTGCTGTGTTTTCCCATGATTTCTATATACAGGTAACGAGTTACCATATCGCCCAGTTCATTTAAATTCTCCATGTCGATGCGGACAACACGTTCCAGTCCCATTTGTTCAATGGCGAGAATTCTGGCTCCATTTAAATGTTTTCGCAAAACCATGCAGAAATTCGGTGCTGTAAGCGGAGAAGATTTTGGTGTTTCTGTCAGGTGGAACAAGGGAAGAGTTGCACTGGCAGACAATTTAAGTTTGTAGTTTGTCCGGTTATTTTTTATTGTTATTAAAAGCTCATCCGTTTCCGGCTGGGCAATTTTTTGTATATGACCGTCCTGTAATGCCATATTTAATTCATTTACGAGGGCAGCAATGGTTACTCCGTCAAAAGCCATCTTTTATTCTCCATTTCATATTTATTTCTTAAGCATTTAATTTACAGGAAAATATTATAACACAATTTAAAATCTATGCCAATGCAAAATCTTGACTTATACTGTATTGTGGGCTATAATGAAGTGGCATATGTTATTTATATTATTGGAGGTTTCAATTGAATATTCACACGGATAAAGGGATTCAAAGTATGACTGGCTTTGGCAGGGGAGAAGCATCCAGTGAAGATTATAAAATTACGGTTGAAATAAAATCAGTAAACCACCGTTATTGTGATATATCGATCCGTCTCCCAAGGAAATTGAATTATTTTGAGTCAATAATACGCAATCAGTTAAAGAACTTTATAAACCGGGGTAAGGTGGATGTCTATGTGGGGTTAGAGGATATGGCAGGAATGAGTGCCGGAATCCGGTATAATCCCGAAGTGGCAAATGCTTATTTAATAGGAATTCGCCAGCTTTCGCATGAATTTATGCTGGATAATACGATAAATGCTTACCAGCTCTCCCGGTTTCCGGAAGTTTTTACGATGGACGAACCGGAACTTGATGAGGGCCAGCTTGCAAAGTTAATGGAAAAAGCTGTGTCCGATGCTGGCAGACAATTTGTTTCCAGCAGGAAAACAGAGGGTGGAAAACTCTATGAGGATTTGACAGGGAAACTGGATTTTTTGCTCTCTCTTGTAGAACAAATAGAAAAAAGAAGTCCGGAAGTTTTGGAGGAGCACCGGAAAAGACTGAGGGAAAAAGTAACAGCATTATTACAGGATACGAATGTGGATGAAGGTGTTCTGGCAACGGAACTGGTTGTTTATGCAGATAAAATCTGTACGGACGAAGAGACTGTTCGTCTGAGAACTCATATTTTACATATGAAGCAGACAATGGACGAAGGAGAAAATATCGGAAGAAAATTAGATTTTATTGTACAGGAAATGAACCGTGAGTCCAATACGATTTTGTCGAAAGCAGCGGATATTGCTATTTCGGACATGGGGATTCAGTTAAAAACTGAAATCGAGAAAATTCGGGAACAGATTCAGAATATAGAATGAGACGCAGAAAAGAGGAGACTATGCATTTTGTCAATATTGGTTTTGGAAATGTAGTAAACAGCGATAAGGTATACAGTATTGTCAGTCCGGATGCAGCACCGGTAAAACGAATGATACAAAATGCAAAAGATAACGGAAATGCGATTGACGGTACCTGTGGAAGAAAAACAAAAGCGGTTCTTGTTATGGACAATCATTTGCTTGTTTTGTCCTCGCTTTTGCCAGAGACCATTGCGGCCCGCATGAACGCAGAAGAGGAGAGGAGATAGGCTCATGGCGAATAAAGGCATTTTAACGGTTATTTCCGGTTTTTCCGGGGCGGGTAAAGGGACGATTATGAAGGAGCTGGTTGCACGGTTTCCATATTTTCTTTCTGTTTCGGCTACGACCAGAAAGCCAAGGAAAGGAGAAATTGACGGGAGTGATTACTTCTTTCATACAAGAGACTCCTTTGAGGCTATGATACAAAAGGAGGAGCTGATTGAATGGGCAGAATATGTTGGCAACTATTATGGGACGCCGAGAGAAGCAGTTGAAAAACAGTTGATGGAGGGTAAGGATGTTCTGCTTGAGATTGAAATGCAGGGAGGAATGCTTGTAAAAGAGCAGTTTCCGGATGCGTTGCTTCTGTTTATTACACCGCCAAATGCAGATGAGCTGAAAAGACGTTTGATTGGACGGGGGACGGAGACACCGGAAGAAATTAACAAACGTCTCAGCCACGCCTGTGAAGAAGCTTCTTACATGAAATCTTATGACTATATTGTTGTAAATGATGAACTTGAAAAAGCGGTATTAGATGTACACATGATGATACAGCATCAGCACTGTAAAGTAAAAAACTGCGGAGAACAGATACAAGCGATAGAAAACGATTTACTGCAGTTTGCGAAAGGAGATTATTGACACCATGGAAAAGGAACCAGAAATTAAAAGTACAGGGGAAATAAATTTGGAAGGCAGTTCTCCGAAGAAGCGTTCTCCGCTGAGCTATATTATAGAAGGGCTGATATATGTTGCACTTATTTTTGTCTGTGTCTATGTCGTACCAAATTATGTTGTGCAGAGGACTGTTGTGAGCGGCGATTCCATGCAGGATACTCTACAGGATGAAGAGAGTCTGTTAATTGATAAAATTTCTTATCGTTTTACAGATCCCAAAAGGTATGATATTATTGTGTTTTATCCTAAGGGAAGGGACGTAGAAGAATTTTATGTTAAAAGAATTTTCGGGCTTCCGGGTGAGACAATCCAGATAAAAGACAACGAAATTTTTATAAACGGCGAAAAGATTGATGATCCCTATGCCAAAGATGCGATGGATAATGAGGGAATTGCAAAAGAGCCCTATGTATTAGGTGATGATGAATACTTTGTACTCGGTGACCACAGGACAGCAAGTATTGACAGCCGGTATCTGCCGGATGATCCGTTAGAAGGACCGGGGCCGGTGAAATTTGAGAATATAGCCGGAAAAGTTTTTCTGCGAATTTGGCCTTTAGATAAATTTGGAATACCGGATTAATGTATAAATTTGTCATAAAATAACAATCAGGAAAGGAGTATTTTTATGTTACACCCATCTTATACAGATCTTATGAATATTGCGAACAGTGAGGTAGAGCAGGGGGAACAGCCTGTTGTAAACAGCCGTTATTCTATTGTTTTAGCAACCGCAAAGAGAGCGCGTCAGATTATTGCGGGTTCAGAGCCGCTGGTAGAAACAGTGACCTGTCCAAAACCTTTATCAGTTGCTATTGATGAATTCTCTGCGAGTGCTATTAAAATTGATGCAGAAGATGAAGAATCAATGGATTAATACAATACGGTTTAACTTCAAAGAAAGGGCGGGGATCTGTTGTGAAAGAAAAAAAACGAAATGTAATTCGTGTTAATAAGATTCTCCGTCCTCTCAGCGTTTGGCTGCTAGTATTATTGTTGTTACTGGTGTTGAATTTTGACAGCACATGTTATTTGTTCAATCATTCCCATTACGAAAAAGCAACAGCGGTTGTTGTGGAGGAAAAAACAGATCTTTATTTGTTGATTATTCCGATGGTAGAACTGCAATATAAATACAACGGAACAACGTATACAGCTGATAAATTTTTTGTTCTTCAACCCTTTTTCGGATTGTCCAGTGAAAAAGGGAGTGAACTTACGATATTTGTAAATACTTTGGCACCAGAGTATGTTATTTTTGATACTTTCTTTTTTAGAAATTGGTTGAATTGGATTTTAATGTTGGTAAATATTTGTTGTATACTGAGAATATATAAACTTATTCATGATAAAATAAAAAATTGGAAAATAAGGAGAGAGAGGCGATTAAATGAAGACAAAAATCCGTGACATCATACAGCGCATCCGTGAGTTTTTCAGGACGCATCGTGCTCTGTATGTTGTTTTCCGTGTACTAACGTTTCCTTTCTGGTTTCTTTATAAACTGATTTTATTTTGTATCCATTTCTCCAGTCTTATTCTGAATATACTTATTATTCTACTGCTGTGTGCCGGTATTTTTTTCGGTATTGCTTATGCCAGAATTATGCCTATATACGAAGAGGCGGCAGAGACGGCATACGAAAAATTATCAAATATGAATGAAAACAGTTTTCATATGCTTGCCAATACTGTTGTCTATGACAAAAACGACAAAAAAATTGGTGAAATAGACAGTGGTTCTTACCGATATATTAAAATTAACAGAATTTCTCCCTATATTCAATACGGATATATTGCGACAGAAGATAAGCGTTTTATGCAGCATGGAGGCGTTGATTTACAATCCATTACCCGCGCTGCTTTATCGCTTATTACAAAAAAAGAGATTACGCAGGGAGGAAGTACGATTACGCAGCAGGTTATTAAAAATAATATGTTGACACAAGAGCAGACATTCAGCCGAAAACTGACAGAAGTGCTCTTAGCACCAACTCTTGAGAAAAAATTCAGTAAAGCCGATATTATGGAGTTTTATTGTAATAGCAATTTTTATGGGAATCGCTGTTATGGTGTGGAAACTGCCTGTCGGTTCTATTTTGGGTGCTCTGCCAGTGAGGTGAGTCTTGCCCAGGCAGCTATGCTCTGTGGGATATCCAACAGTCCCAATAATTACAATCCTATTGCGAGTATGAAATATGCCACCCAGAAGAAAATTCAGGTGTTAGATAATATGCTCTCCGAGGGATATATTACAAAAAAAGAATATCGTCAGGCAAAAAAAGAAGAAATTACTATAGTAGGTGTTGATACGACAGCTACATCAGAAAATTATATGATGAGCTATGCGATAGACTGCGCTGCCCAGCAGTTGATGGTGCAGGACGGATTTGTATTCCAGTATTCCTTTGACACAAAGCAGGAGGAAGAGGAGTACAAACAGAAATATACTAGATTATATAGACAGAAATCTGCAGAAATCCGTGCCGGTGGTTATAAACTCTATACATCACTGGATCAGAATCTGCAGAAAAAACTTCAGAAATCAGTATCGGATTCCCTGTCCTCCTTTACTGAGAAAGATAAGAAGACAAAAAAATACGCACTTCAAAGCGCAGCCATGTGTATTGATAACCAGACACAGTTTGTTGTTGCTGTAGTAGGGGGACGAAGCAGGAGTGACCAGTATAACAGAGCCTTTTTATCTGCCAGACAGCCTGGCAGTACCATAAAACCTCTCTTGGATTATGGGCCGGCGATTGATAATGGAATTATTAATGGTTCCAGTCGGTTTTATGACAGGAAGGTTTATTGGGACAGCGGCGATAAAAAAAGCTACAGTCCGGCAAACAGCGGGGGTGGTTATTCAGGTGCAAATATGACAGCCCGGGAAGCACTTTCAAGAAGCAAAAATACAATTGCTTTTCAGGTATTTAAGAAATCAGGTATTGAGACGTCGTTAAGTTATTTGGATAAATTGCGTTTTACTTCACTTTCTTATGCAGATAAGTATGCACCTGCCATTTCTCTCGGGGGATTTACAAATGGTGTTACAGTAAATAATATGTGTCGTGGTTATGCAACAATTGCAAATGATGGAATGTTAAGTTCAAGAACCTGTCTTACAAAAATAGAGCATGACACACATGGAACGCTATATACAGCACCGGAACTGGAAGAAAGCGAGTCAGAAGTATATTCGGCAGATACATCCTTTATTTTAAAGGACATGCTTCAGGGGACTTTTGCTGATGGTTATGGAACAGCCCACTCAGCCTATAATGATAATCAGATTTATGCTGGTAAGACTGGTACAACAAACAGCAGTAAGGATGCCTGGTTTTGTGGATTCAGTGCCTATTATACAACAGCAGTATGGATTGGCTATGACACTCCACGGGTTATGCCTGGAATGTATGGAAATTCGTACCCACTTAGAATATGGTCAACATTTATGAATCAGGTTCATAAAAAATTATCAAAGCAAAACTTTGAAATTCCGCACACCATTGAACTTCGTAGAGTTTCTGGCGGTAAACTTACAGGAAATTCAAAAACAATCAGGTATTCCGCAAAAAAACGTTATTATAGCCAGCGGCCAGGCGGCTACGATTATTATTCACGATTGAATCTTGAGCGAAAAACGGAATGGGAAAAGGATTATGAGCTGATTAATACAAAGAAGGAAGCGGAAAATGTTGTCTCGGCCTTTGAGGACTATAAAATAAAAAATGCGAAAACTGCTATGAATTTTGAAAAGGAATACAATAAGGTGTTAGCAGTAATTGATGAAATTCCGGATGAATATGAGCAAACTCCTTTTAAAGAGAGAGCCGCTGCAAAGTTTAACTCCCTTAATAAGGAGGTGGTAAACAAATGGCAGAAGGCAATCGAAGAATATCAGCAGCAACAGATAGAGGAAAAGCAGAAACAGCAGAAGATAGACGCAGAGGACGCTGCCAATAAGGCAAAGGATACTTTGAAGAAAAATCGGATAAAAAAGGCTCAGTGGTATATTAATGCATTGAATAAACGTTCCTATTATTCAAAAGTAACAAAACTTTTAATCCGTGATGGCAAAAAGGCCCTTGCCCGTGTAGAGGGATATTCCGAATACGAATCTCTAAAATCATCCTTTAATGCGGCAGTATCCAGGGCAAAAAAATTGCCGACAGTACCGGAAAATCCGGTTATACCGCCAGGCCCTTCAGATGATAATGATATAGACCCGGGTGATTATCCAGCTGATACAACGCCGGTTCCGACAGACCCGGTATTAGAATAATATTTTAATTGCTTCTAAAGAGAGATAAGGAGGAATGTAACATGAAAGCAAAACGTTTTATGGCATTAACAGCAATTGCTCTTTGCAGTATGGCAACTATTTTTCCAATAAGTGCAGAGGCTAAAAAAATCAGTGGTGTTGCAGCAGCAAAAAAACTTGCAAAGAACAAAGTAAAAGGGGCTGTGGTTACAGAGGTTGATACTGATTATGATAAGGGGGCTCTTGTTTATGATGTGGAGCTTCATAAGGGAAAACGTGAATATAATTTGGAATATCGTGCTTCAGATGGTAAGTTAATGAAATTTGAATGGGAATTAGCATATATAGGTTCTTCCAAAACAAAGAAAATCAGTGCATCCAAAATTCGTGCAAAAGCAGTAAAAAAAGTAAAGAATGCAAAAGTCATCCATGTGAAATTTGACAGTGACTTACACAAACCCGAATATGATGTGACGTTAAAAAAGGGAAATAAGAAATATGAACTTTCTTATAATGCGTATAATGCCAAATTAGTGGAATACGGTTGGGAAATTACGCAAAGCACCGCCAATTCATCCAGCAAATATATAGGTCTGTCAAAAGCAAAATCTATTGCGATGAAAAAAGTTCCGGGTGGTCAATTTACTAAGGCTGAATTTGATATGGATGACGGCATCCCTGTATATGAAATTGAAATGGTGAAAGATGGAATGGAATATGAGTTAAAGATAAATGCAAAGACCGGAAAGATTATGGAGTATGATGTTGATATAGATGACTGATTTATGTAATAAAAACCAAGTTGCCCCGTCATTTGATTGTGGCGGGGTATTTTTGAACATCCTTCTAACTCTTGGACAAACTCCAGTTTTTCAAAAAGTTGTTGTTTTTCTTCCAATGATGTGCTATAATATAATTAGTAACAGTTATTTGCGAATGCTTAATTGCATATTTGGAGGAAAATATGGATAAAAAAATAACGTATCATGAGGAGATAAATAGGGAAAATACAAGAAAACTCCGGGAGGTTCTTGCAACATTGCCGGTTTTTACGAGAGATTTTTTTCGTGCGATAGAACCTAATACATCGGCAAAAACAAGAATTTCATATGTGTATGATATTCGGGTTTTTTTTAATTATTTGTGTGACAGCAATCCGTATTTCAAAAGTCTTGAAGATATTACACAAATTAAGCTGTCTGATTTAGAGAAGCTGCAGCCAGTGGATATTGAAGAATATTTGGAATATTTGAAGCTTTATGATGATTTGGAAGGAAAAACCCATACAAATGGTGAACGAGGCTTAAAGCGCAAATTGGCGGCACTCAGGAGCTTCTTTAGTTACTATTATAAAAGAGAAATGATACATAGTAACCCTACATTAATCGTTGATATGCCAAAACTTCACAAAAAAGAGATTGTACGCCTGGATACTGATGAGGTAGCTGATTTGTTAGATTATGTGGAACATGGCGGAGATGATTGGAGTGGAAGGAAAAAAGACTTCTTTGAAAAAAACAAAACCAGGAATTTAGCTCTCTTCACTCTTCTGCTCGGCACGGGTATTCGTGTATCGGAATGTGTTGGTTTGGATATTGAGGATTTAGATTTTAAGAATAACCGCATCCGTATTATGCGAAAAGGTGGTAAGGAAGATTATGTCTATTTTGGTGATGAGGTCGCGGAAGCACTTTATGATTACTATGCTGAGCGAATGCATATTGCGACAAAAGAAGGACATGAACATGCTTTGTTTTTGTCTATTCAAAAACGAAGAATATGTGTACAGGCAATTGAAAACCTTGTGACTGAATATGCGAAATATGTTACAACAGTAAAACATATTACACCACATAAGCTCCGAAGTACTTACGGTACCCAGCTTTATCGTGAGACAGGTGATATTTATCTTGTTGCAGAAGTTTTAGGGCACAATGATGTCAATACAACAAGGAAACATTATGCTGCACTTGAAGAGGATCGAAAACGCCGTGCAGCGTCAGCAGTATCCCTGAGAAAAACTGATTAATTTAATATATTGGTTGTTCTATCCGACAGGTATTATCGACCTGTCGGATATTTTGAAAACATGGATTTTATCCCGTTATAAATGGATTTAGCAGCCTTCTTCTGAAATGACGCTTTTTTTAAATTATTATAATCTACACTTCCTGAGATAAATCCCAATTCAATTAGAACAGACGGCACTGTATTGTGTTTTAGTACATAATAAGCTGCAGTCTTTGTTCCTCTGTTTTTTGTATTTAAATCATCAATAAGCTGATTTTTAAATAACGCCGCCATTTTTTTACTGGTAATTCCTCCAAAGGATTTTCCATTATTAGAGACAGAATAATATACTTCTGTCCCATTGGCAGAGGAATTAGTTGCAGAATTCATATGAAGGCTTACAAATGCATCAGCACCTACTTTTTTGGCAAATGCGGCGCGATTAGCCAGTGTAATATAGGAATCGGTAGTCCGAGTCCAGTACGCTTTAATTTCTGGTGCATTTTCAGAAAAATAGGATTTTAAAAGGGAATAAAGAATTTTATAGTTTAGGTCTTTTTCATTTGTTCCCTTGTTCTGTGCACCGGGATCGTATCCACCATGTCCGGGATCCAGTACAACAATGGATTTATATATTTTTTTAGGATCTCCCATTGAAACAACAATGGACTGGTTTTTTACATATATTTTATACCCCTGCAATTTTGAAGTCTTTACATGAATAGCTGTATTAGAGCCGCTTTTTGATACAGTTACACCTTTTACAGTATTGTTGTTAATAATAACGGGATTGTTCTGAAAAAATTTTGTAAAATCCCCTTTTATTATCACTTTAAAAGATTTACTATTTGGATACATGTCAATATTTGTAACATCTGTGGCAGTTATTCCATTTGGTTTTGGTATTGATAAAGAATAATTAATTACACTTCCGTCTTCATTGGTATAAGTATAAAGAATACTGATTTCTAAAACCCCATTTTGAATTGTGTAGGAATAATCTGCTGTTTCCTGGCATGTTAATGTAATAACGACACTTCCATCAGCCTCTGATGTAATTTCCATTTTATCAGCAATTTCACCAAAATTTGAAAATTGTTTTTTATCAAGATAGTAAATAGAGGAAGGTACTGCTATTTTAATAACAGAATTTTCTCTTTTTACTGTTAATTTGCTCATTAAATCAGCGGATGAACCTGCTAAACGCAGCTGAATGGCACCGGTGCCCTTTAATTCTGAGTAAGCAGCATCTAACTTATACAAATAGTTTACTGATGTGTCCTGTTTTTGCGCATCCGTTAGTTCTTTCTCCCATAAAAAGAATTTAGTGGATTGAATGGTATAATAATTGTTAGATTTATTCCATCCTCGGGAATATCCGGCCTGTTTCAGAAAGTCAGCTGCCGGCAGGCATAAAATATCTGAATTTGTTGCGTTGTTATGCAGCATTTGAATGGGAACTGCCATAGTGATTTCTTTTCCATTTACAGAAAGCTGTTTTGAATTAACAGTACCGGTAATGGAAAGACCAAGTTCTTCATTATCTATTGTTATTTTTCCGGAAGAGGACTGATAACGGTATTCCAACCCCAAAATATTTTCTGCTACTTCCTCGGCAGGAATATAATATTTTCCATCTAATTTAATTACAGGAAGTGACTTCAAGGTGTAATTTTTATGATTATAATAGATACTTCCCTGAACATCATGATAATTTATCTGCTTATTATTGTATTGCAGGGATAGCGGTGAAAATAATTGTATATTTGAAGAAGAACGAAAAAAAGTATACCCCATATTTTGGGCAACCGCTTTCAGCGGTACAAGAATTTTCGTTTTATTCTTTGAAACATATTTAACGGATAAAGGAGCTGTGGGGAGTGAAATTTTTTTTCCATTTAATGTTGCACTCTTACTACCTACCTTCATTACTAATTTGAAATTATTCCCTGTCATAGTTAGTTTTTTGTTTTTATAGGTACAAGAAAATTTTGCCCCATCACGAAATATATTGGTGTAGGGAGCCATATAATATCCCTTAATTTTAATTGCATGATAGCCTTTTTTTGAGACAGTTTTTCCATTCAAAGTTACGGGCAATTTTACTGAGGTATTTTGATAAGTTTTTCCATTATAACGAATTTTAACCTTTTCTGCGGCGCTTACCTGTTCTGACATAAAGCCTATGCTAAAAAGAAATAATCCAATAAAAAAGCATACAAATAAAGCTTTATGCAAACGATTGGTAAGCGGGTTGTAATTTGTGGAATGCATATACTCTCATCTCCTATTTTATAATTTGATGAAAGAATAACGCATGTTAATGACAAAATTTTGTCACTGTGTAGAAGTTTGTCATTTACAGTAATTTGTCGTCAAAAAAACTTTTTTTGATGCAGTGAAACAAACTATGACTTTTATATATAATTGGGCAGTAATATATATTGACCGGCTTTAATATGTTCTGAATTGATATTATTGAATTCCATTAATTGCTGTATATATTCGTCACGTGTAAAGTGAGAAAGGCGGCCGGCATTGTCTTCTGCAATAGAACTGAGCGTATCCCCCTGCCGGATAAGGCAGGTTTCATAACTCTTTATTTCCGCAGAAGAACCTGTGTCAGCAGAGACCGATGTTCTCATAATAAGTGAAAAAAGAATTATCAGTACAAGGGTCAATATGGCAAGGAAAAAATAAGCTTTAGGATAATAATAAGTTTTTCTATACATATAACTCCTCCATTCTCCGAACATACAATCCGAACAAACGATACGAACATTTGTTTATAAAGAGTATATCATTAGAACGCCTGTTTGTCAACAGTGTTTTGAAATATTAAAAAAAAGATCCGGTTGATATTTTCAAGACCGAACCTTTCACTGTTTATTATTTATAATTATATTTGACGATTTAAGACCCGCTGCAATTCTATAACTTCTTCCGTTGTTAGTTTGCAATTAGCGAGATATTCTGTTATAAATGTTGTCATTGATCCATTAAACATTTTTGAAAAAAGTGCTTTTGTTTCAATTTCCTGAATTTGTTTTTTTGTAACTTCTGCACGACATAAAAAGCCTGGATCTTCTCTTGAAACAGCCCCTTTATCAATTAATCGCTTTATAACAGTATATGTAGTGTTTTTTTCCCATCCTATATATTCTTTGATGATTTTTGATATGTCTTTTGCAGCAAGCACTTTATTTGACCATAATAGCTCCATGACATTTAATTCTCCTTCATGCAACCTTATCTCTTTTTTTGCCGCGTTCCCCATACATATAATCCTCCTAGTTGACAGTGAATCTATATACTACCCATGTAGTTGTATTGTCTACTTGAGTAGAAACCCCTCTCCTATTGTATTCTACAAAACATGAAAAATATTTCGTGTTGAATAATCATATACTACACCTATAGTACCCCAATTGTCAAGGGGATTTTATGAATTCTGAAAGGTTTTTAGAAGCTCTACAAAATATGGGGGTAATGGTGCTTCAATTTCTATATATTGATTGGTTATCGGATGGATAAATCCAATAATCCTTGCATGGAGAGCTTGTCCCTGTGAATAAAAGGAATATTGTTTTGGGAGCTGGGGACCATATACAGCATCTCCAAAAACTGGATGGTGAATGTGTGACATATGTACACGAATCTGATGTGTTCTTCCCGTTTCCAGCTGACATTCAATATGATTAAAGCGATGGTTTAATCTGTCAAGGATTTGATAATGAGTGATTGCACTCTTTCCTGTCCCGGCAGAAACTACAGCCATTTTTTTTCTATATACGGGATGGCGTCCAATTGGTGCGCTGATTGTTCCGGCATCTTTTGGAAAATTATTGTATACAATGGCATTGTATTTTCGGGTGATGGAATGGACGCTCAGCTGTTCAGCAATAAAGCGGTGTGCCTGATCTGTTTTACAGACAATCAGGGCCCCTGTGGTGTCCTTATCAATGCGGTGAACAATACCGGGGCGCATAACCCCATTTATTCCTGATAAATGTCCCTGACAGTGATATAGCAGGCCATTGACCAAGGTGTGTTCTGTATGCCCGGCAGCTGGGTGTACTACCATATTTTTGGGTTTATTTACTACAAGGAGAGAATCGTCCTCATAGAGAATATCAAGATTCAGGTTTTCCGGTTTAATGCTTAGCTCCTGTGGTGGTGGTAAAAAGATATTAATAACATCACCAACATGAACGGGAACCTTGGATTTTGTTTCAAAGTTCCCGTTCATTTGTACTTTATTATCTTTTATTAATTTTTGTACATAAGATCTTGAAAATTCAAAATTTTCTGCCAGATACCTGTCTATACGCCATCCTTCAAATTCTGATGTGACAGTACAGTTTAAGATTTTTTCCATATTAATTCGTCATCCTTATATTTTTTTATCAGACAATAGGCAAATAATATTGCTGATATGCATACAAAACAATCGGCCACATTAAATACAGGAAAATCTATCCATTCTACATAAATAAAATCAACGACGTAATGCCATACTGCACGGTCAATAAAGTTCCCAATAGCTCCGGATGTAAGTAAAACAATATTAAAGCGGAGGAAATAGTATTTTTTGTCCATAGGAAGCCTGACATATAAAAATACCATCATGCCAATGACCAATATCGTAATAATAAAAAAGAGCCAAAATGCATTCTGAAAAATGCCCCATGCTGCTCCCCGGTTTTCCAGGTAATGAAATGAGAGGACATCCGGTATCAGAACTTTATCTTCCTGTTTTAAGTAAATTACAGCCAAGTGTTTCGTAATCCGGTCAGTTAATATAAGAACAAAAAATATAGCAGCATAAACAAGATGGATAATTTTATTTTTGTTCATATGCTAAAAATCATCTACAGAACCAAGAAACTCAAAGGGGTCCTCTTCCTGTCCTTTCTTTTTCTTTTTTTTGCCCAGATTCATATTTTGAAGCAAAGAGTCCAGGGTGGGAGTTTCTTTTTCATTGTCTATAACCGGTTCTAACAGCTCCGGTTCTTGCGGTTTTATATCTTGAAGCCTGGCATCAAGCGGAGTAATAACATCAGCATCCATTGGTGTAATAACCTGTGCATTGGCAACATCTTTACCTTTCGCCGCTTTGACTGGTTTGCTATCGTTTTCCGGTTTCAATCCAGCGAAAGCTGAACTCTCAGATGATGCAGAATTTTCTTTATTCTCTGAAGCCTGCGCTTCCTGAATGGAGTTTCTTAAGTCAATGGTGTCTGCCGTTAGTATAGATATATCGCCCATATCTTTTCTACGTTTATTACTCTTTTCTAATTTATCCTTTATATCCGGCAATATTACCGTTTTATCCATTTGTTTTTTGTTGTCATCTTTTATTGGAGTCAGTAAGTTATCCTTACCTATAGAAGCAGAGGATGTTTCTGCCTCAACGGCAGGAGTCAAATCATCCAAAACAGCAGGATTTTTGTCCACTGACATATGATTGCTTTTTGTCAGTGGAGTTATTTCATCTCCACTATCTAAGAGTTCCGGTTCTGTAAGTAAATCTTTCGACACTTCTACTTCTGTAGTGTTTTCAGATTCTGTCTCTGTTTGGGACGAAGTGTCAGTAAATGCAGTAATATTTTCCTGGTCCTCCGAATTTGGAAGAGAGTATTTTGCATTTCGGATAGCATCTAACTCAGGGGAATAGACATCAAAGGTGTCACTGGTAATTAATTCTAATTGAGCAGTTGCTACCTGTTTTAACTGCATTTTATATTGATTGAACTGTTGCACAAGATAAAGACATTTTTCCTTTATAGATTCGTATTCCTGATTTGCTTCTGAGATAATTTTTGATGCTTTGGAGTTGGCGTCTTTTTCAATTGCCTCTGCTTTTAAAACTGCAGCATCCTTTGTTTCCTTTGAAGTTTTTTCTGCTAAAACAAGGGCTTTTTGCATTGTAGATTCAATGGAACGGTAATACTGCACGCCATCGCTCAGGGTCTTTATCTGTTTTTGCAGTTCCTGATTCTGGTTGTATAATTCCTTATAATTTTCAAATATTAAATCAAGATATTCATCCATCTCTATCTTGTCATATTTGCGTTTTTTTGTGACTACTTTTTTGTTTTGTAAATCTAATGGCGATAGCATCGGGCATCCTCCCTTTATATAAACTTATAAATTTGTATTTTCTGCTTTCCTTTTTTAGTTAATGATAAATCCGGAATATGCAGCTTGAATTTTCCATATCCCCGTATACTGATAATACATCCGTCTTTACAGGAATAACTGACGGATATTTGTTCAGAGGAATCCACAATGACTTTACCCTGGGAAATTAAATCAGCTGCTTTTCCTCTTGCTATACCCGTCATAGCAGCCACAATATTATCTAACCTCGGTGAAGCAACCGTCCGGGCAAGAATTTGATATTGCTGTTTGGGAATCTGTTCCAGGTTCTCAACTAAATGACAGGAAACCACTGTATGCCTTACCGCATGAAGCTGATCCAAAATGAATGAGGTGATTTCCTCTTTGCAAAACAGATAGGCACTTGGTCCATCTATTCGTATATCTCCAATTTTTTGTCGTCCTATACCCAGAGCAAGAATGGCACCAAGATAATCTCTGTGATTGACATTTTCTGTATAATGAATGTTTACCGGCTCAATACGAATACAGGAAATAGGAAATAAGGAGGTTTTGTCATATTCGCTGTATTCATTTGGGAAAAATCCGGCTACTATATGACTGCAGTTAAAGTGTCCTCCCCATAGTTCTACACGGATGTCTCCTGCAGTTTCACGGATTTTGCGCTTCAGGCCAATGACTGCCGCCTGCTCTCCTGTCGTTAAAAAATCAGTGAAAACCGGATAGCTGCCACGACTGGCCCGCATGGATAATTCTACTATGTGTTGTTCAAAAAAATGTCTTTTTTTCTCTATATCTGCCATTAAAATTCTCTGCTAATTGTCGGCATTTTTGCGGAATTTGTAGTAAAGGATAAAGAATCCCCACTAATATCTACATTCTCAGGTGAGAAAATGAAAATATACTTGGAAATCTGATGATATTTACCGTTAATAGAATAAATACATCCGGAAATAAAATCCATAATGCGCTGTGCGTCAGCCGGATCAAATCCCTCTAAATTAACAACAACGGGATGGCCGGACAAAAGCGTATTACAAATCTCCTGGGAATCTTCAAATGTTGACGGTTTAACAATACTAACCGACATTGAGCCACCTCCCCGATTCATGGGTACAACTTTTGGCTTTGAGCCAAGAAACCCTGTTTTCTTTGGTTCTTCGTCCTTTTCTTCTGCAACTGGCCGAGGCCTTGCAATTGGTTTTTTGCGAACTACAGGCTCTTCATAAGCAGGTTCCTCATAACTTTGATAGCGGTCATCTATATCATATTCGTCATCATCGTATTCTTCCTCTGGTGGTAATTTAAAAAAATTTAAAAGGGAATCGAATGCCATAGTATCTATCCTTTCTATATGTACTGTCTATTTCCAAAGATCCCGGTTCCAACACGGATATAAGTTGCACCCTCTTCAATGGCAACTTCGTAATCACCGGTCATTCCCATGGAAAGCTCATCCATACTAATATTATCAATGTTTTTATGGTTTATGTCAACTAGTAATTTGTGCAAATTTCGGAAATAAACGCGGTTTTCTTCCGGGTTTTCTACAAATGGCGCAATTGTCATTAATCCATGTACTCGTATATGATGAAATTGGGAAATCTGCCGGAGTATTTCTTCTGTTTCTTCCGGCATGATACCAAATTTTGTATCTTCTTTTGCCATATTGACTTCTACTAAAATATGTGCCATTTTATTTTTCTTGGAAAATTCATCTTCAATTTGTCTGGCAAGCCTTATAGAATCGACAGAGTGTATCATAGCAACCCTGCCAACTAACTGTTTTACTTTATTGCGCTGCAGATGGCCTATCATATGCCACTGCAGTTCCTGTTCCGGAAGCTCCTGTTTTAGAAGCTCCTGTTTTTCCAGCATCTCCTGCACTTTATTTTCACCAAAGATGGAGGTGCCGGACTCTATAGCCTCCTGTATCATTTCCACGGGTTTTGTTTTGCTCACAGCAATCAATGTTACTTCCCTGCGGTCACGTCCACAGCGTTTACATGCCTGACATATTTTGTTTTCTACATTTTTTAGGTTTTCCGTTACCATGTTTTATTCCCCCTGTATATTATTCAATAAAATCATCACTTTCCAGATTGGCAGGGTCCACAACAATATGATCATATGTGGCCAGTCCGCCATTTGTTGAATCAGAGATTATCGAATATTCTTTATTCTGATAAATAATTTCAACAGGACGGAACTCACAGTACCCTTCATTTACACAATAAACGCCCTGCAGTGCCTGTTTTGCGCTGACAGTAAATGTCTCACCCTGTTCGCTCATCAGATTGTCCCCCACAGCTATGTCGGTGCTGTCAGCATAATAAGAATCACCGACATAAATTAAGTCACTGAGCTGGACAGAAGTATGAGATGTTTTTCCATTTGTTTCCGTCACCTGTTTCACTACGCTTTTGTTTCCATTGTTGTTGGTAATTGCCTCTGCGGGAAGTACAAAAAATTCCTTTTTCAGTATTGAGCTGTTTGGAATTTTGAGCCCGACGGCTGATTTTAAATTCAGGCTTATTTTCAAAAAGCGGTCATTAATATAGTGTTCCATATAACGGGATGTCTGTAATTTTGCAAAGTGGACGCCGTTTTGATCAAAAAGAGAGACCGCAGCGTTAAAGGAAAGATTGTCTTTATCAATGGTGACACGTACATAATCTTTGTCATAGAGTTCTTCATAATAAGAATCCGTCAATTGAATGATCAGTGACCAGTCATTATTTGTAATAAGTTTGTAGACAGGCTCTCCTTTTGCCACCTTACCTTCATTTTGAAGGTGTTTTTTGGAAACACTGGCATATTGGTCAAATAACTCTGATGTAATATCCTTTTGTTCTATTGTCTCATAACCGTCTATAGAATAAGCCAGAATGCCACTTTTTTTGCTGAGTCCCTGGACATAATTTTTTCCCATCCCTTTTGATTTCATCTGTTTGTTCAGTATTTGGAAAAGATTATCCCTGCTCTGTTCTAAAAGGACGCTTTCCACTGTGGCAGAAAAATTACTGACTTGTGTGTAGTCAGAATATGTAAAAGAATTTTGAAAAGAGGCAATGGCTTCCCTCAAAGAAGAAATATTTTCTCTGTTTTCTGTGCTGCGCTGTAGTCCCTCAAGCATCTCATTAATCTCGCCGTTCTCATCTAAGGTATATATAACTTTTCCAACGCCTATCCGGCTGCCTTCCGGGTTATAGTAATTTACATATCCATCCCCTTCCGCTGTCACAACTTCCTCAGAGCGCAGAATAAACCCATAGAGAGGAGGATCATCTGAGATTTGTGTTGAATTTACTTCATAAATGGAAATATGTTCTTTTGTTACATAATTCCACCCAAGAATCAGCACATATGTAATAATTAAAATGAGTATGAAAAATGCGAGATTAGGACGAAATCGCTTTTTCATTGGAACTATTTTTTGTCCTGACACACAATGCCCCCTCTCATTTATCCGGTATTTCTTAGTAAATCATCACATACGGACAAGCTCCCTCCAGTCAAGGTCCCCGCGTTCTAACGCCTTAATTAAAAGCTCTGCTGTTGCTACATTAGTAGCCAACGGGATATTGTGTATATCGCAGAGTTTAAAAACAGAGTCAACGTCTGGTTCATGTACTTTTGGTGTCAAAGGATCCCTGAGAAATATTACAAGATCCAGTTCATTATTTTCAATTTGTGCTCCCAGTTGTTTTTCTCCCCCAAGATGCCCCGCCAGATACTTGTGTATTGTGAGGTTCGTGACTTCCTCCACAAGTCTGCCTGTTGTACCAGTGGCATAAATGTCATGTTTGCACAAAATGCCACGATAAGCAATACAGAAATTCTGCATCAGAATTTTCTTGGAATCGTGTGCAATTAATCCAATATTCATAAATAAACCCTCTCCTTTTTGTGTCAATGAGTCTCAAAGCTGCTGTTACCGCGATGGGGTTGTATCCCGATATTTAATAAAATGCCAATTGCCATCATATTGCTGAGAAGGGATGACAGGCCATTACTTAGAAATGGCAGAGGAAGCCCTGTGTTCGGCAGCAATGATGTAGTAACCCCAATATTAAAAAATATCTGAAAGCAATACATAGAACCAATCCCTACAGCTATCATCATGCCAAGATAATCTTTGGCATTACGTGCAGCAAGAAAACACTTAATAATGATGATAGAAAATAACAAAAGAATCAGCATGCACCCCACAAAACCGAATTCTTCGCTAATTGGTGTCCAAATAAAATCACTTTCTGTAACATCCACATTTGTGTAGTTTCTGGTGGCATCGTTTCCATCCAATAGTTTACCGTAAAGTTTACCGGATGCAATAGAGACAACAGAGTGATTTTGCTGGTACATAACCCCTAACTCATTGCCTTCCGGATGCAGCCATCCGGTAATTCGTTCTAATTGGTAGGATTTTAAAAGTTTCTGGTTTGGCTGCAGAATATACCAGAACAGGATTCCCATAACCGGTACTGCCACCGCTGCCGCCGTTCCCAATATACGGCGGCCAATCCCAGAACATGCCAGCATCATAACAAGAATGACTATAATAACTACACTTGAGGATAAATCTGATTGTATCAAAATAAAAAAGGTTGGAACCAGTGCCAGTGCTGAAGCAATAAAAAAGTTCCTGAATGTTTTTAAATTTTCCCTGGAGCGGTAAAAAAATGTAGCCAGTGTCAGTATTACAACAACCTTACAAATCTCAGATGGTTGGAATTTCACAAATTTAAAATCCAGCCAGCGGTAAGAACCTGTTCCCTGTGCGTCTCCGAGTGGAGACAGTTTTGTTGCTGCCGCCATCAATGTTGCAATGATATAGAGAATTGGTATATACCGACAAAGATCATGATAATCGATGAGGGAAAAAATACCAATAATAAATATACCGACACAAATCGAAAATACGGCACGTGTTGCAGAATAACGTTCCCCTTGTACGATAGAGAGGACATATACGCTGATTAATGATAGCAAAAAAATAACTACTACCAGAGAAATATCGTAATTTTTCCAGTTATAGCGTTTAAACTGGAACCACTGTTGTATTTTTTTACGCATTGAGAGCCCTCATTTCTGTTTCCATAAACGCTTATGGATTTATAGTATGTCTCATATCCTTAATTGGAATATTGGCAAACAGAGCTGGCACAGAACCGTTATTTCCATCCAATTCTGTCTGTTCGATTTTAATGTCTAATCCATCCAAATCAATCTCAACGTATTTGGAGATGACATGGATAATGTCATTTTTAATTTGTTCCATTATTTCCGGTGAACAGTTGGCACGGTCTGATACAAGTACAAGTTTAAGCCTGTCTTTTGCTACATTGCTGGACGATTTTTTTTTGAAAAAGTCTGAAAATCCCATTTGACTCATCTCCTTAGTTTTTAAATTTGTTCTTCAGTTTTGAAAAGAAGCTTGATTTCTGGAACAAATCCATAAACGGGACTTCTTCCCCCATTATCCTCCCACAAATATTCATATAAGCTTGTCCGGCCGGAGATTTACTTCCGACCAATGGTTCACCCTGATTTGTTGCTACTACAATATGTTCATCATCAGGTACCACTCCTATCAGGTCAATGGCAAGAATTTCCACAACATCCTCACTGGACATCATATCTCCGCGTTTTACCATATCAGCACGGAGGCGGTTTACAATCAAATCAGTTTTTTTGATTTCATTCGCCTCTAAAAGTCCGATAATACGGTCCGCATCACGAACGGCAGATACCTCTGGAGTCGTAACCACAATAGCGCGGTCAGCCCCTGCAATGGCATTTTTAAATCCCTGTTCAATACCGGCCGGGCAATCCAGAAGTATGTAATCAAATTCTTCCTTTAATTCAGCTGTAAGTTTAAGCATCTGCTCCGGGCTGACTGCTGTTTTATCCCTTGTCTGCGCAGATGGCAGGAGATAAAGATTGGGGTAGCGCTTATCTTTAATCAGCGCCTGCTTAATCCGGCAGTTTCCCTCAATAACATCAACCAGGTTATATACAATACGGTTTTCTAATCCCATTACCACATCAAGATTACGAAGCCCTATATCTGTGTCAATCAGTACGACTTTTTTTCCCTCCTTTGCAAGTCCGGTACCAACATTGGCTGTTGTTGTTGTTTTTCCAACACCGCCTTTACCAGATGTAATAACAATTACTTCACTCATAATATCCTCCATTCACACACTTTTTTTTTACAATAAGCTGGCTTGCAAAGCTTGACAGCGTTTGTTTTTTATATATGAATATCTGTCAGTGTTTTTCGTGACAGGGTATCAACATAAATTCTTCCATCTTCTACATAAGCGATCTGCGGCTCCTTAGGTGGTTCTGATTTTTCATCTGAGGAACGGGCAATGATATCTCCGATACGAAGCTGTACCGGATTCATTTTCAATGCCACAACAAAACTGTCTTCTTTTCCCGATGCACCGGCAAATACAATGCCGTTAAGCGCCCCGAGAATAATTACATTCCCGGTAGAAACCACCTGGGCACCTGCATTAATATCGCCGAGGATAATAATACTTGTTTCAAATTCCATTACCTGCCCGGAACGGAGATTGCCTTTAAAAAATTGTCCGGAGTTGGAATTTATCTGCATAAGCCGTTCGTCGAGAGACTGTGTAAAATACTTTTCTCTTTTTTTATCATTATCTATTACGCACACCACATCCAGTTTGGAATGTTCTGTAATACTTTGCAGCAGCATTGCCTCTTCCTCTTCTGAAAGTTCCCGTCCCTCAAAAGATAGGGCAACTTGTGCATTACCGAGAAAATCCGCACTCTTTTCAAACTTTTGCTCTACTTTCTTCTGTAATTCATCAAAGGGCATATCCTGTTCCAGTACAAGCCGTATACCGGATTTATTGCCCTTGATTACAACAGGTGCTTTTTTCATGAATACTCCTCCTTAATCCCCAAACTGGCTGGAGCCAAATGTCGGACTGGTAACCTTGCCGCGCAGTAAAGACTTTCTTGATTTTTTATCAAAATAGTATTTATATATTTTACTGGCTAATTCGGCCGCATTGGCAGAAACAAAGCCATTGGGAATCACTACTGTAACAGATATTTCCGGATTGTTATATGGCGCAAAACTTACAAAAACCGCATGGTTTGGCTCATTTGGATTAATCTGTGCAGTACCGGTTTTCCCTGCTACTTTCACCGGTACTTTCTGGAACAGAGAAGATATGCTTCCGTTATTCACTACCCGGTTCATGCCATTTGTAATCGCTGACCAGGTCGATGATGGAATATCGGCATCATTTCTTATATTTGCCGTGTTTTTCTTTGTTTTTCCTGTTTTTGTATCTGCTATTTTGTCTACAAGAGTCAGGTCATAACAGGTTCCGCCATTGGCAATTGTAGTTACGTAGCGTGAAAGCTGTACAGGTGTATAGCTGTTCGAGCCCTGGCCGATAGCGGTACGGACAATATCAATATCTGAAAAGGATGGCTCCGCCTCCGGCAGCTCAATTCCTGATTTGGCAGTCAGACCATATTCTTTTGCATATTTTTTCAACCGTGTTAATCCTTTTTCATTGTTCACAACAGTTCCATGACCGTTTCCAAGCCGGTACCCCATTTCATAGAAAAAATAGTTACAGGAATGCTGTATTGCCTGCGTGACATTTATATTGCCGTGGGAATAGCTGCTCCAGCATTTGGGCCACGGCTTATTAATTTTATCAAATGTTACATGGTCAGTAACTGTTGAATAGGGATCAATAATCCCCTCACCGAGCACTGCCGTTGCCGTCACCATTTTAAAGGTTGAGCCTGGGGCGGTTTTCTGCTGTGTGGCGCGGTTTAAGAGTGCAGAGGCACTGCTTGTACTGATTTTGGAATAATAGTCGGCATCCACACGGTTTGCCAGTTTGTTATTATCATAACTTGGATAGGATACCATGGATAAGACTTTGCCTGTATTCACCGAGGTAACCACAACAGAACAGGCACAGGGGGTGAGCCCCAAATCTCCCGGAGGTATATCAAGTGACCTGATTTTTAATTTTATAAAATTAAAGGGTGACAGCATACCGGTTCTCAGCCTGGCATATGTCGTCTGATTCATTTTAAAATATTTCTGGTCATACAGTAAAAGACAGATTTCCCGTCCTGAAATAGAACCGTTTTCTACCATAACATGATATATTTTTTTGTCAAAGCCATCTTCATTTACAATTTCCTCATTCACATAAGAGCAGATTTTTTTAAATACCTCTTCCGTGCTGTAATAATCTTCCCCAACATCAAGGTTGGATAGATTAATCCAGTTGTTTTCAATTGCATAAATTAACAGGGCACTCAAACTTATCTTATTGTTAATATATTTTTGATAGGTGGAATCTGTCGTGTCCATTTCTGAACTGTTAAAAATTCCTTTTTCACGCAGCATAGAAAGGATATAATCCAGATATTCATCCAGTGTTTCTGATATTTCCTCTCCTGTCTTTGTATTTTCATATGACATTTGTTTTTTTATTTTGTCAATGGTAGTTTTTTTCGTTTGATTAAATCTCTGATAAATATCCTTTTCCCTCTCTGTTGCTTTACTGTCAGAAAAATGGGTGACATCAACGATGCTGTTTTGAAGTATGGCATCATAAACATCATAAATGGATACTAAAATACCAGAGGCATTCTTGCCTTTTGTTCCGTGGCTCTTTGAATTGATCAGTTTGGACGTAAGGATACCCGCAACTTCTTTTTCTACAAGGCGGTAAGTTGCTTTTTGAAGATTTGAGTCAATGGAAAGATATATATCATTTCCGCCAATGGCATCCCTTGTTTTTTTTGTGCTGACAATACGTGAACTGCTGTCAATTAACAGAGTTTCCATTCCTTTTGTCCCGCGCAGCTGTTCTTCGTATTCTTTTTCAATTCCGGTTTTTCCAATTTGATCCGTGGAGGCGTATTCTGCCTTTTGACCGGATTCTTCCATCTGTTCCAGTGTTTCTGAAGATATAAGCCCAGTATAACCAATAATATGCGAAAAATATTTACTGTCATAATATACCCGGTTCATTTCTATTGAAACTTCCACGCCGGGCATGTCAGCAGAGTTTTCCTTTATGGCAGCCACTGTTTTTTCAGATACATTTGAACTCAAAGTGATCGGTTCATATTTGGAATATGTGTTCATTAACATGGCATAACGGACTGTCATAATTTTTAATGCATCTTCCTCTGAATACGCCTCGTGATAGATGCCGTTTTCGTCTTCTTTATCCTCTTGGTCAATATCAAAGAAATGGACCGTATTTGCCTTGTTTATGGTGCGCATATACTGATAACATTCATCAGCGGTCATATTTCTCTCCGTATCTTTTAATTCATCTACGGATTTACGGAAAAAAATATCCCGTTTAAATCGGAGCTGTGCTGATGTATTGACGTTAAATACATATTTTCCGTTTTTTCCTTTTTCAATTGGAAAATCTAAATCTAACTTATCTTTATTTTTTTCAATTAAGCGGATGCATTTAAGAATGACGCGGTTTTTCATGAGGTTATTTGTCAGTTCAGCGGAATCCTCCATGGTAACTGCATAACTCTGTTCATTGGTTGCCAGTAATTTCCCTGTACAATCATATATTTTTCCACGTGCACTTTTAATCGTTTTCTTTTTCTGTTTTTGCAGCGTTGCCTGCTGGTCATAGCTTTCGCCGTTAATAATCTGCAGATAAAACATGCGTCCGACCAGTATACTGAATAACAGGACATAGGTTACAACAAGTGCGAATATTCTTGATTTTACAGTATTTTTAATCGCTTCAAGTATACTGTCAAACATAGTTATTCCTCCTTTCTGCGTGTGATTACTAATTTCTCAAGAGATGCCAGAATACGGAAAAATACAATTCCGATTATTACGGTATAAACCATTTCGGGCAGAATGCGGTGAAGAAAGAAAAAGCCAAAATGAAGCCGTCCCCGCATTAAAAACTCTGTAATATAATAAAACACACCATATAGTAAATCGCTGATAGCAATCAATACGGTAGGTAACAATAGGTTCTCACGAAAATATATTTTGGGGCAAAACCCAATAATAAATCCTACTGTCATAAAGATAAAGGCGTACAGGCCAATTACACTTCCATACATCATATCCAAAATCAAACCACAGAAAAAGCCTGTAATAATACCGGACGTACGCCCCCGGATATAGGCATAAGAAACAGTTACTACCAAGAGCAGGTTAGGTACTACGTCTGCAAGCTCCAATGAACGGAACACAGTTGTTTGAAGTAAAAATGCAAACAGAATAACCAGTATGGAAAGTAATTTTCTTCTAATCATATTTTTTTATATCCTTTACTTCCGATGAATCTTTTTTCTGCGTAATTACCAGTACATACTCTAATTGATCGAAATTGACAGCTGGAATCAGATGTGCTGTCTGGGTCAGAGTGGAACCGTCACTTGTGATATCTTTTACAAAACCAATAGACAGGCCCTGTAAAAATTTATCGCTGACATGAGAGGTGACAATCTCCTCCCCATCTTTAATTTTTGCCGTATTGCTAATCATTTCTACGTCAATATAGCCACTGTTTATGCTTTCCATGTTTCCTTTGACAATACAGGTTTCCCCGCTTTTTTCAAACATGGCACTGACATTACTTTTATCATCAATGATAGAACGGACTTTTGCATAATGTTTGCCGGCTTCTGAGACTATGCCGACAAGACCATTTCCGGATATGACATTCATATCCACTTCTACGCCGTCTTCTGTCCCCTTATCAATCGTAAATACCCGGAACCAGTTATTACCATCCCGGCTGATTACTGCAGCAGCTTCTGTCGGATAATCTGGATACTTCTTTTTTAGTTTGAATAGTTCTCTGTAATTTTCCAGTTCGCTGTTTTCTCCAATTAAAATTTTATTATCATAGCTCATTTCATCAAGCTGGCGTTTTAATTTTTGGTTTTCCTCCAGTAGTTCCTGCTTAGAGGAAATTAAATCTAATTTATCTGAGATAAACTGCCCCACGGTATTAATACCTTTCTGCATCGGCGTCATTACATTTCCAACAACGGTTTTTACCGAGGATAACTGATCGGAAAACTTAAATGAAATCAGTACGAGAATGACACACAGGACTGCCAGGCACATATATAGTATTTTGGGGTAAATCCATTTTTTCTTTCTTCGTTTTTTCATTTTACCTCCCCTATATGGCTACAGAGTAAGTTTAGCCAGTGACGGATCCTCAATAATAGCGCCAAGTCCCATAATAACAGTGCTCTCCGGTTCTTCACATAAATTTACACGGAGACCGAGCTGTTCGTATACAAAACGCCCAAGGTCTTTAATCTGACTGGAACCGCCGGTAATATAGACTCCCGCTTTATAGATATCGGATGAAATTTCCGGAGGCGTGCGTTCAAGGATGATTTTTACAGAATCTACAATGTTCTGGAAGAGCTCACTCAGTGCATTATAGGCATCTTCACTTGTAATTGTAATTTCACTCGGAAGTCCGGTTACAAGATTTCGTCCGCACACATCTAATGTCTCATCCGTAATATAAGCAGAACCGATGGTTTTTTTAATTAGTTCCGCTGTTTTTTCTCCAATAACAAAATTTTTGTCTTTTTTTATTTTGCTTATAATTGCCTCATCAAATTTATTCCCCCCTACCGGAATAAGACGGCTCAGCACAATACCGCCAAGGGAGAGGACAGAGATTTCTGTTGTATTAGCTCCGATATCTACAACAAGAGTGCCGGTGGATTTTGTAATATCCAGACTCATGCCAAGGGCATCAGCAATCGGTTTTTCTACTACGTGGATTCTTTTTGGTTTTAAGTTTGTATTCGATATCAAATCAAAGTAGGCGCGTTTTTCCACTTCTGTAATATCCGTTGGGACAGCAATATAATATTCTGCTCCCTTTAGTTTGCGTTTTCCGTCCAGTTCCTGAAAGAAATAATCAATCATTGCCTGCATGTTCCCGATATCTGCAATAACGCCATTTTTTACCGGGTAGGATACATCAATATTGACTGGTGCTTTCTCATACATTTCAAAAGCTTCGTTTCCCACTGCAAAAGTATGGGATTTATTATAAATGGCAATAACACTTTTTTCGTGTAAAATTACACCCTCACCATTTTTATAAAATTTAATAGAGCTTGTACCAAAATCAATTCCAATTGCTTTTCCTGACATATTCATTCTTCCTCTCTTATACGTAGCCTCTTTCCTTGAGACTGATATATTGATTATCCCCAATAATTATGTGGTCCATAAGGGGAATTCCAACCAGCGATGCTGCTTCCTGCAGCCTTTTCGTAGTCTGGATATCCTCGCGGCTTGGATTCGGGTCTCCGCTTGGATGATTGTGTAAAACAATAAAATGCGAAGCATCATAGCGGAGTGCGAGGCGCAAAATCTCTCTTGGATTGGCCAATGTAGTTTTCACTGTTCCAACAAACACAACCTGATAGTGTAAGAGCCGCCCGCTGGCGTCCAGATAGGCTGCATAAAAATGCTCTGTCTCCAGATTCCTCATTTCTTCCATAAAAAAGCGGGAAGCATCCCCAGGACTGCAAAATGTTGTACATACCTGTTTTGTTTCCTTTGCCAGACGTTTTGAAAGCTCTGCCACGCATTGCAATTGAATGGCCTTTACTTTCCCAATCCCTGATACCGCAAGTAATTCCCGGCTTGTTAAATGGTAGAGGCCGAGCAGCCCCTTATACACCGGGTGGAGGGACAAAATCTCAATTGCCAGTTCCCGGCTTGTTTTGTTTTTTGTCCCTGTCTTTAAAATGACTGCCAACAATTCTGCATCGGACAGTGCCCCTGCCCCGGACTTTTCACACTTTTCATAAGGCTTTTCCGAAATTGGCAGCTCTTTCATTGTATTTTTATTTTTTTCCATAGAGTGCTCCCTTCGAGAGCAACCCGAAAATTAATCAAACATAGTTATTTTACCATATTTTTCAAAAAAAGTATACCTTTCGCCTATGATTTTTTTATGAAATTTCAAGTAGAATACGACGAAATCTATGGTAATGTGACAAAACCGCCATCTACCATGTTTTGAAGCGTTTTTAAAATTCCCAGTTTTCCATGAGGCCAGGTAATTCCCCCCTGGAAAAATACACTGTAAGGGGGTTCAATAGGAGCATCGGCACTGAGTTCAATGGAAGATCCCTGAACAAAGGCCCCGGCCGCCATAATAACATCACTGTGATATCCCGGCATGGCATAGGGCTCCGGAAGCACATAGGAGTCAACCGGAGCTGCCTGCTGTATCCCCTGACAGAACGCTATGACACGCTCTGGTGCGCCAAATGCAATTGCCTGAATGATATCAAAACGTTCCTCATTGGCGTCCGGACTTGCTGAAAAGCCAAGTTGCTCATACAAATTAGCAGCAAAAATAGCAGATTTCAATGCACTGGCCACTACGGTAGGCGCTAAAAATAAGCCCTGATAAAAAGAGCGGTTGACTTCCAGAGAGGCTCCTACCTCCTTGGCAAGTCCGGGTGCTGTAAGCCGTGATGCGGCGTATTCCACCCATTCTTTTTTTCCAACGATATAACCACCCAGAGGGGCGAGGCCGCCTCCTGGATTTTTAATGAGAGAGCCTACACATAGATCTGCTCCTACATCTGTTGGCTCTTCTGTTTTGACAAATTCTCCATAGCAGTTATCCACCATACATATAACATCCGGCTTAATACCCTTAATAAAGCGGATTAATTCCCCGATTTGTTCCACGGAGAGAGTTTTCCTAAGGGAATATCCCTTAGAGCGCTGTATCGTAACAAGCTTTGTTTTTTCGTTCAGGGCTGCCCGTATTCCCTCGTAGTCGAAGGAGCTATCAGGGAGCAAATCAACCTGACGGTAGCGGATGCCGAATTCACGGAGAGACCCCTTTGTGTTTGTACCCTCTATTCCTATAATACCCTCTAAGGTATCGTAGGGTTTTCCAACTGGCGACAGAAGTTCATCTCCCGGCCGGAGCAGGGAAGAAAGTGCAATTGTCAGGGCATGAGTACCGCAGGTTATCTGGGCACGCACAAGTGCATCCTCTGCATGGAATATATCGGCATATACCTTTTCTAACGTATCCCTCCCGGAGTCATTATATCCATATCCTGTTGTTCCGTACAAGTGATTTTCAGCAACCCGGTTTTTCTGCATCGCATGAATTACTTTAAGCTGGTTTATTTCTGCTGTTTCATCTATTTGTAAAAAACGGTCTTCAATTTTATTTAAAATATGTTTTCCCAAATTAAGAACATCTTCTTTTATTCCAAACCGCTGATACATTATCTCTTTCTCTGTCATCTTAACACTCCTTTTTCACAGGCAATCATTAACAATTCATCCACAAGTTTTTCATTGGAGGGAAAATGGTCTTTTTCTATCATGCAGATTTCTTTTTCCCGTCGAAACCAGGTGAGCTGACGTTTGGCGAAATGTCTTGTGTCACGTTTTAAAACGGCAATCGCTTCCTCCATACTGCACTCGCCGCACAGCGCAGCAGCAATCTCTTTATAACCAAGTCCCTGCATGGAAACAAGGGAACGTTTATATCCCAAATCAAGCAGATGCTGCACTTCATCTATCAGCCCCTCCTGTATCATAGCATCTACCCGTCTGTCAATTTTTTGGTACAATGCCTCTCTGTTCATATTCAGGACAAAATAGACATAACAATAAGGGGAAGTTTTTTTCTTCTGTTCTTCATTGTGGGAAGAAAATGTTTTCCCTGTCAATGCGTGGTATTCCAGCGCGCGGATAATGCGTTTTACATTATTTTCATGCACAGTTTTTGCATAATCCGGGTCCACATCTAATAATTTCTGATACAGTGCCGCACTTCCGCAGGTACGGGCCTGCTCCCGTAGTTTTTCACGGATAGAACTATCCCGGGGAGACTGCAGTGCCTTTTTCTCTTCTGTAAAAGCAATATCATACAGAACAGCCTGGATATAAAAACCTGTACCTCCGACAAGAATCGGCAGTTTACCTCTTGCATAAATATCTTCGATATATACCTTCGCTTTTTTCTGGAACAGAAAAACATTAAATTCCTCATCTGGTTCTAATTCATCAATCATATAATGAGGTATCCCCTGTGTCTCTTCCGGTGATATTTTTGCTGTGCCAATATCCATGTTCCGATACACCTGCATGGAGTCTGCCGAGATGATTTCACCATTACAACGTTTTGCCAGGGAAATAGCAGCTTCTGTCTTCCCTACTGCAGTAGGGCCTGTAAGCACAATAAGCGGTCCCTTTTCCACGACAAATTCACTCCCTTCCAAATGTTACACAATACGCTTAAATTTCTTTTCAAACTCCTGTTTACTAATCGCAATCGTTGTCGGACGGCCGTGGGGACAATGATAGGGCTGCTCCATCAAAAGCATCTGGCCGATTAACTGGTCAGCCTCCTCAAAAGACATAAGGTGGTTGCCTTTTACTGCCGCCTTACATGATATTGAGGCACAGCGCTCTAAAATTTCCTCCGACTGCCCGTGTTTTCCGCTCTCTGATAAGCTGTCAAGAATATCAATGAATAATTCTTTAGAAGCCACATTCAAAAAATCTGCCGGTACTCCTGTTATTAAGTAATCCCTTTCTCCGAAATGTTCTATGTGAAATCCCAGACGATCAAAAACATTTTTATTTTCCTGCAATATATCAACTTCACGCTCCGTCAGAGAAATAACAATTGGTGCCGCCAGATTTTGGGTCAGTCCTTCTTTTTCGGACAAATGTTTCATTAAATTTTCATACAGCACTTTCTCGTGCGCGGCATGCTGGTCAATAATGAGAAGCTGTGAGTCATGTTCTATCAGCCAATATGTTGCAAAAATTTGTCCAACAATCCGGAACTGTGGCAGTTCTGCTTTCTCCTCTTCTAAATCATCTGACTTAAAATCCATGGAAGTAAGACTTTTCTGTTCATAAGAAAAGGAAGGGCTTTCGCGAAGTTTTGGTACTGGTATTTCCGGTTCCTTATATAAAGATGACGGCTTTGTATGCTCCTCTCTTTCTAACTCTTCTTCTGTCCGTACTTTTTCAAATGGTTCTGGTCTCTTTTTTGGCAAAACGGGTAAATCGGCTTTTTTCTCCCTGGTTTTCTCTTTTTCCAGTGAAACTTCCGGAATCAGGGAAATTTGCTGCAGGGCATCTGTAATTGCCTGTGAAAAAAGATTATACACCTCTTCCTGATTCGTAAAACGAACTTCCATTTTTGTCGGGTGGACATTGACATCCAGATAGCTGCTGTCAATAGACAGCATAAGAGCCGTAAAAGGATATCTGTGGTTCATCATATATTTTTTATAAGCGTGTTCAATAGCACTTGAAATCACATTGCTTTTAATATACCGTCCATTGACAAAATAATTCATAAATGCACGGTTCCCCCTGGATAATTCCGGTTTCCCAATAAATCCGGACAATGTCATGCCCTGTCCGGATGCCTCAACGGGGACCATACACCTGGTAATATCCGGTCCATAATTATAAAAAATATTTGTTTTCAGTTTGCCGTCCCCTGAAGTCTGCAAACGGCTTTTTCCGTCTGAAATAAAATGAAAGCGGATGTCAGCATGGGCTAATGAATAGCGAAGGACAAGATCTTGTACATAACTTCCCTCTGTCGTTTTGGATTTTAAAAATTTTCTTCTTGCCGGAGTGTTGTAAAACAAGTTTCTGACAACAAACGTAGTCCCCTCCGGACAGCCGATTTCCTGACATTCCCCTTCTTTGCCCCCGGCAATTTCATATCTTACCCCGGTTATATCGGCAGCATGCCTGGTTATCAGCTCGACTTGTGCTACTGCCGCAATGCTGGAAAGGGCTTCTCCGCGGAAACCAAGACTCTGTACAGTAAGTAAGTCTTCCTTTGACTGGATTTTACTTGTTGCATGGCGCAAGAAAGCAGTGGAAATTTCTTCTTTGGGTATGCCTGTCCCATTATCTGTAATGCGGATAAAGGAAAGTCCACCCTCTTTTATTTCAATCGTGACAGAGGATGCCCCTGCATCAATCGAATTTTCCACCAGCTCTTTGACAACGGCAGAGGGCCTTTCAATTACTTCACCTGCTGCAATTTGGTTTATTGTATCCTGATCTAATACCTGTATCATATCAATCCTCATTTCTGAGCAACTTGTTGCGAAAAGGCGATGAGAAAAAACTGTAATACAGTTTGCGAATGCAGTTTCTCATCTGCCATCAAAACTATTTGTTTTCATTCAGAAACAAATAGCGGTGTGAAAAATAAATGCATCAGCATTATTTTTCACACTGTTCTCCCTGACTACCAGCGTCCCTGTAATTGGTTCTGCCACTTATATACGAGGTTAATGGCGTCCATTGGCGTGACTTCTGCGAGATTAATATCGCGAAGTTCCAGTAAAATATTGTCCGTCATCGTATTTTCCATCGTATCAAAAATAGAGAGCTGTGTCATAGGTGCTGTAGAAGTGTTATTTGCGCTATTTTTATCTGTATCGGCCGTGAAATCAGTCTGTTCTGTCGCTTTCCCATCCTCCAGTTTGTCCGACAGTTCTTTTGCACGGACTAAGACTTCTTCCGGCACACCGGCAAGTCTTGCTACCTGTATGCCATAGCTTCGGTCCGCTCCGCCTTTAATGATTTTCCTTAAAAATACAATATCCTCACCATCTTCCTTAACCGCAATACAGTAGTTCTGCACACCGTCGAGTTTTCCTTCCAGTTCGGTCAGTTCATGGTAATGTGTAGCAAACAGGGTTTTAGCCCCCAGTTTCTTTTTATCCACAATATGTTCCACAACGGCCCAGGCAATGCTCAATCCGTCAAATGTACTTGTACCGCGCCCGATTTCATCCAGAATAATTAAGCTGTCCGGAGTGGCGTTATGAAGAATATTGGCTACTTCTGTCATCTCTACCATGAATGTACTCTGGCCGCTGGCCAGATCGTCGGAAGCCCCCACCCTTGTAAAAATACGGTCTGCCAGGCACAGTTCTGCTGCTGCGGCCGGAACAAAGGAGCCAATCTGTGCCATCAGGACAATGAGTGCCGTCTGCCGCATGTATGTAGATTTGCCCGCCATGTTGGGCCCTGTTATAATAACGACACGATGGGTATCGCCATCCAAAAAAGTATCGTTGCTGATAAACATGTCCTGGTGAATCATCTGTTCAATGACCGGATGACGTCCCTCATGGATTTTAATTATTCCTTTTTTGTTTAAAACAGGGCGTACATAGTGATTATGTTCTGCCACATAGGCAAAGGAAGCGATCATATCTAATAAAGCCAATGTGGAAGCCGTTTTTTGTATCCGCTCCATTTGGGCAAAAACCTTTTCACGCAATTCACAGAAAACGGCATATTCTAAATTATATAAGCGGTCTTCTGCTCCGAGAATCACATCCTCCATTTCCTTGAGTTCCGGAGTTGTATATCGCTCTGCATTCGTCAGCGTCTGTTTGCGTATCCACGTCTCCGGCACCATATGGGTAAAAGATTTTGTGACTTCCAGATAATATCCAAAAACTTTATTGTATTTTACCCGGAGATTTTTTATCCCGGTATTTTCTCTTTCTCTTGCTTCTAAAGCGGCCAGCCAGTCCTTTCCCTCTGTCTTTGCTGCCCGCAGGCGGTCAATCTCTTCATGATAGCCCTCTTTAAAAATTCCGCCCTCTCTCACCGATATGGGGGGCTCCTCTAAAATGGCACGGTGAATCTCTTCATGAATATCTTCTAATGGGTCCAAATCGCAGTATATTCTGCGGAATAATTCAGAGTTGAAATTCCCGCACAAAAATCGAATATGGGGAAGCATGGAAAGGGAGGATTCAAGAGCAATCATATCCCGTGGATTTACAGTTTTGTAGCTGATTTTACTTAACAGGCGCTCTAAATCATAAACCGGATTCAGATATTCCCTCAGTTCCTCCCGTGTAATAACATTTTCATTCAGCTCTTCAATTGCGTCATACCGCTCATTGATTTTTTCGGCATCAATGAGTGGCTGTTCTATGCAGCTTCGCAGCTTTCTTGCCCCCATCGCTGTCTTTGTTTTATCTAATACCCATAAAAGAGAGCCTTTTTTTTGCTTTTCGCGGAGAGTTTCTACTAATTCCAGATTGCGTCTTGTACTCCGGTCTAATAACATAAATTTTCCGGTCTGATAGGGTTTGATGTTGGATATATGTGCCAGGGAACATTTCTGTGTTTCGTTTAGATACTGCATAATGCATCCGGCTGCAATTACCCCGATGGAGTAATCCTCTAAGCCAAGCCCCGCAATTCCGGAGACAGAAAAATGTCGGCAAAGAGCCTGTACGCAGATTTCCTGTTCAAAATACCGGGGTTCCAATGCCGATATGGCAATATGTAATCGGTCACATAAATCAGCTAAATCTATACCGCTTATGTAAAAGGAATCATTACAGATAATTTCCGAGGGCATGAATTTATTAATTTCATCTAAAAGTTTACCAGTGGAATCTACTTCCGTCAGAAGATATTCACCGGTTGTGACATCGACAACGGAAATTCCAAAATTGTATGTTGTCGCAACGATCCCCATTAAATAATTGTTTTTTCCATCCTCAAGGGAATCTATAGAACAGTTTGTCCCCGGTGTGACAATCCGGATTACCTCCCGTTTTACTAATCCTTTGGCCTCTTTTGGGTCTTCCACCTGCTCGCAGATCGCAACCTTATATCCCTTTTCCACCAAACGGTTAATATACACTTCCGCAGAATGAAACGGGACACCACACATGGGTGCCCGCTCTTTTAATCCACAGCTTTTTCCGGTCAGGGTGATTTCAAGTTCTTTTGTTACACAAAGGGCGTCCTCAAAAAACATCTCGTAAAAATCACCCAGCCGATAAAAGAGAATACAGTCTTTATATTGTTCCTTTGTCTCCATGTATTTTTGCATCATGGGTGTCAATTGTTCCATTATCTCTTCATTCCTCACTGGCTACATCCGATTTTTTTGTGGGTTCCGGCGTAATAACAGGTTCTTTTGTTGGGCGCTCCGTTGGTTCTGCCGTTGGTGCCGGTGTAGGTTCTGGTGTGGGTTCCGGTGTCTCCTCTGGTTCTTCGGTCTCATCCGGTATCGGTTCCTTTGTTACTTTAGGACGTTTCGTCTTCTTTGGCTTCTTTGTCGGTTTTATTTTCGGGGTTGCTGTCGGTTCTGCTGTTCTCTGCGGTGCAGTTGACGGCTTTATGGTAGCAAGAGGTTCAATTTTGGTTGCAGACAGATATCTTGCATGGATAAATCCTGTCTGTCCCTTATAGGAAACTTCCATCCAGCCCTCATCTTTCATTCCGAGTAATTTCACCCTTGCCCCCATTGGCACTTTTGTAACAACCGAAGCAGTCAGGGAAGCAGAACTTCTCAAATTTACTACTGCTGTTGTAAATCCGAACTTTGCATCTTTCAAATCCGGATCAATGTCATTATCATAATAATCCGTATCATTTACTACGGCATTTCCTTTTGGTGTACTCATTGGTTCATCTTTATCGGCGACAACGGCACTTTCTGTTACAGAACCGGCATTTGCTTCCTCATCAGTAACTTTTGCAGAACTGGAGTTGTGGAAATAAATACCGATCCACACAACACTTACTACCATAGCAAATGCAAGGACAAGGCTTATTACAAACATGGATATTTCAAAACCTTTATGCTCTGCTGTTCTCATTTTCTGGAAAAAGCCGTTTTTTTCTGTATTATTATTTTGATTACTCATTCCTTTGTACTCTCCTTCTACTAACTACAGTGGACCCACCCAACTGCGTAAAATTACATAGTCTTTGTTTATTATAACCATTTCACGGGAATTTGTCTATGAAAATGTTTTTTATTGTGAAAATTTGTGCGAACATTCGTTTGACAGATAAAAAAAGATATGCTATATTATATAAAAACAAACTTTTGTTTGGAAAAATCTTTTTTCACAGTTAAGGGAGGTACCTGTCTATGGGAAATGGCAGAATATCAAAAAAACAATCCGAAATATTAGAATATATGAAGCAGGAAATTTTAGAAAAAGGATATCCGCCGACGGTACGGGAGATATGTTCCGCTGTTGGGCTCAAATCTACCTCTTCGGTGCATTCTCACCTGGAGACATTAGAGAAAAACGGTTATATAAGGCGTGATCCGACTAAGCCAAGAGCGATTGAAATTGTAAGTGATGAGTTTAACCTCGCCCGCAGGGAAATACGCAATATACCGTTTATTGGACAAGTAGCGGCCGGACAGCCTATCCTGGCTGAACAGAATGTCAGCAGTTATTTTTCCATCGCATCAGAGGAATTGCCCTCTGGAGAGCTTTTTATGCTGAATGTCCGCGGTGAAAGTATGATAAATGTTGGAATATATGACGGAGATAAAATTATTGTGCAGCAGACCACCTCTGCTAACAATGGAGATATTATTGTTGCACTGGTGGAGGACTCTGCCACAGTAAAAACATACTATAAAGAAAATGGTCATTTCCGTCTTCAGCCGGAAAATGATTCGATGGATCCAATTATTGTGGATGAAGTTGTCGTTCTCGGCAAAGTTGTAGGACTATTCCGCCGTTTGTAAAAAGGCGCAGTTAAAAACGTGTACCAATCTGATTAAAATACAGCTCTCTGAAGAATCAGCAAAGCTGATTCTTCGCATTGTGAGAGTTATGCTGTGTTATTAGGATAAATCAGTGCGGGACACTTTTTTTCCGTCACGCCAGATTCTTTCCAGATCATAAAACAATCGGTCATCCTTTGAAAATACATGAATAATTACATCTCCATAATCCATGAGAATCCATGTGGAATTTTTGTTACCCTCTATACGTTTGCTGTGGTAGCCTGCTTTTGCCAGTTTTTCCTCTACAAGATCTGTCATGGCATTTAACTGGTTTTGGTTTTTTCCATCAGCTATTACAAGATAGTCAGCAATCACAGATATCTCGTCGATTTTTAAAATCTCAATATCCTCTCCCAGTTTTTCATCTAATGCGTCATAGGCAATGCGGACTATCTCTTTTGAATTGTTTTTTTCAGAAAGTTTGTTCCCCATATAAATTATTCCCCCTTTTCGGTTTGTTGTTTAGCATAATATTCATAAGCCTCCGCTGTCATTTCATCTATTACATTATTTTGCTGGGACAAATAATGAAGCGTATTCTCCATAATCATAAAAACCCCCCTGTCCAAATCCTGAAAACAGGTCTTACGCACCTCATGTAATGAATAAGGAGTACAGTCTATATGCCGGTTCGGTTCCATATAGTCAGCCACATAAATGATTTTTTCCAGGACACTCATATCCGGCCGTCCCGTCGTGTGGTATCGTATGGCGGAAAGAATTTCGCTATCCTGTATTCCATACCTGTTTTTGGCAAAAAAAGCACCCAGCTTACCATGTAACAGGGCCGGATTTTTTTTCTCGACAGGGGAAATGTCAATTCCTTCTTTTTCGCAAATAGAAATTTGTTCCTGTTCCGTAAAATATTTAGCACAATCGTGTAAAAGCCCGGCAGTTTCTGCCCGTCTGAGTTCCGCTTCAGATGAATAACCATGACAGCTGGCAAGCAGGACGGCGGTATCCGCCACACCAAGTGTATGAAAATAACGGCCCGGTTTTAACGTAGAAGAAAGACATTTATTAATATCCTGTTTTTTTATACAGTCAGGCGGAAACGAAAATGGTTGTATGCCGTAAAGACCGTGAAGTTTTATATAACAGGATACACGTTCTGGACAAAGTCCTGTAAGTTCCTCTCCCATTTTTATTTTTTTTCTGATTTGCATTGAGGAAATCCTCTGCTGTCTCATCTGAAACGGTAAAACATTTCCAGACAGTTTCCGGCTGATTTTTTTACAAAGCTTTTTTGTCTCAGAATATTTTATTTTCTTTCTGGGAGCAGCCAGTACAGTGCAGTATTGTAATATTTTTTCCGGTTTATGCCACTGCTCAAAAGTAAGCAGGGAATCACCGCCTATTATAAAATAAATATGCCAGTCTGGGTGTTTTTCTTTCAAAAGTGACAGGGTATCACTGGTATACGTTATTCCATTCCTCCTGAGTTCAAAGTCAGAGAAAGAAAATCCAGGTATTCCTTCTATCGCAAATTGAATCATGCGTGTTCTGTGCTCATCGGATGCAATTTCTGATTTTTCTTTATGGGGTGGATTTTTGGATGGCATAAATAATACTTTGTCCAGTTGATATTGTTCCATGGCAGCCTGTGCCATTGCAAGATGAGCATGATGTATTGGATTAAATGTTCCACCAAGTATGCCGACTTTTTTCACGCAAGCCCTCCTGTATTTACATAGTTGCCTTTGGCAGCTTTGTTGCCTTTGGCAGTTCAATTTTCTTTTTTGTAACGGATTCGCGATACAAAACAATTTTTCTTCCAATGGTCTGTACCACTTCAGAGTGGGTACGCTCTGCCAGGATAACGGCAATCTCTTTGATATCTGCCATACAGTTTTTCAAAACAGCAATTTTTATCAGCTCCCTCGCTTCTAATGCTTCGTCAACTGACTGGGTAACATCCGGAGTTATAACAGCTTTTCCTATATGCAGACATGGTTCTGTTTTCATGGCAAGACTCTTTAAATAAGCTCGCTGTTTACTGTTCATTATTATATTCCTCCACTATCATTATTTATAATAATCAAATTGCAGCCCATACATTTTTACGGTATCACCCTCTTCAATGCCAAGTTCTTCCAACTGCTCCAAAATTCCGTTTGTTTTTAAAAATTTCTGGAAGAATTCAAATCCCTTTTCTGAATCCAGGTTTGTATATCCAAGCATACGCTCAATCCGAGGACCTTCCACAACAAAAACTCCCTCTTCTTCCTCACTTTTTTCTACCGTAAATGGCTCATTGGCAAAATCAGGTTCCACAATTTCATATTCTTTCTCAAATATTTTTTTCTCTTCCGGATGTTCATCCAGTATATGTTTTGCATGGAACAAAAGTTCACGAACCCCCTCTCCTGTTACAGCAGATATCGGAAATACCGGAATTCCCTGCGGCTCAAAAGTTTCTTTTAAGTGAGAAATAACGGATTCCTTTTCATCACCATAAAAACAGTCTATTTTGTTCGCTGCAATAATCTGAGGGCGTTTTGCGATATCTTCCTTGTACGCTTCCAGTTCTTTGTTGATAGCATATATATCCTCTATCGGGTCTCTTCCCTCTGTAGAAGCTGCATCAACCATATGAATCAGTACCCGCGTTCTCTCAATATGGCGTAAAAATTCGTGGCCCAGTCCGATGCCCTCGGAAGCACCTTCAATCAGTCCTGGTATATCTGCAATGACAAATCCATCTGCCCCCTCTAAATCCACAACTCCAAGGTTTGGATTTAATGTAGTAAAATGGTAGTTTGCAATTTTGGGCTGTGCATTGGTGACACGGGACAGAAGTGTTGATTTTCCTACATTGGGAAATCCCACAAGTCCTACATCAGCAATTACTTTAAGCTCTAACTGCACTTCCAGCTCAATACCCGGTTTCCCCGGCTGGGCGTACTTCGGCACCTGCATGGCCGGAGTGGCATAGTGCTGATTGCCCTTGCCGCCATTTCCTCCCTTTAAGAGCACTTCACGTTTGTTTTCGTAGGACATATCCGTGATAACCTGTCCGGAATGCAGTTCCCGTATAATTGTTCCCGGCGGTACTTTTACAACCATATCCGCACCGTCTGCACCATGGCATCTTTTTTTGCTGCCCGGCTCACCATCACCCGCAAAATATTTCCGGTTATAGCGAAATTCATTTAATGTATTCAGTCCGGTATCGACCTCAAAAATCAAATCGCCACCACGGCCGCCGTCACCACCGTCAGGGCCGCCATTGGCAACATATTTTTCTCTGCGGAAACTGACATGCCCGTCACCGCCTTTGCCGGATCGAATCCGGATTACTGCCCTATCTGCAAACATATGTTATCCTTTCTGTGTTTTAGCATCCCTATATTGATAACGGACAGCACGCCCCGCGAACTGTCCAGATGTTAATCAAGGGCTGCTTTTAACGGCAGCCCCTGATAAAGAAGTGATTTAAAATAAAATGTTAGTTACTTGCTTTCTACTGGATATACGGAAGCCTGTTTCTTATCTCTTCCCTTTCTTTCAAAACGAAGTACACCATCTACAAGTGCGTACAATGTATCATCTCCACCTTTACCAACGTTTACACCTGGGTGAATCTTGGTTCCGCGCTGTTTGTAAAGGATATTTCCAGCCAGAACAAACTGTCCATCAGCTCTTTTGGCACCCAATCTTTTGGATTCGGAGTCCCTGCCGTTTTTACTGGAACCCATTCCTTTTTTATGTGCAAATAACTGAAGGTTCATATTTATCATGGTTCTTCCTCCTAACAATTGATAACTGAAAGATATTGGTTTCCATAAGACTTTGATATCTCTTCAAGTCCAAGCACAAGAGACTTTAACAGCAGTTCGGCCGGTTCGGAAATATCATTATGGACAAGTAAGTCAATCATCCCCCGCTCTTCATCATTTTCCACAAGGCATTTATCTTCCGTAAATGCATCAATGGAATTTATGCAGTTGATGGTCAATGCGGAAACTGCCGCACAGACAATATCCTTACCTCTGTCCTCATAGCCGGAATGTCCCTCTATGTGAAATCCAATGATCTGCTCATTTTTCTTTTTTACTATTGCCTGAATCATAAAAAGTTACGCGTTGATTTTTTCAATTTTAACTTGTGTAAATGGCTGTCTGTGACCATTCTTTTTGTGGTATCCGGTTTTTCTCTTATACCTGTAAACAATAACTTTTTTCTCTTTTCCCTCTGCAACAACAGTTGCTTTGACAGAAGCGCCGTCAACGGTCGGCGTACCAACCTTGACTTCTTTGTCCCCAACAAGGAGCACCTGATCAAAAGTTACTTCAGAACCAGCTTCTAAACCAAGCTTTTCAACTTTAATTACATCGCCTTCTGAAACCTTATACTGTTTACCACCGGTTGCTATAATTGCGTACATATAGCACCTCCTATACTTTTACTCGCCAACTACGGCGTCTGCAAAGAAAGCAGAACTATAACCTCGTTGTGCGGCACACTAGTACATTATAGCACTATAAATTATGCAGTGTCAAGTATTTTCTCCAAATATTTCCGTGGGGGAAATTTCCCCTGGGAAACTTCCCCTGGGAAAGCTTTCCCTCAGGGGCGGATATTTTTTCATTCTCGTGATTTCTACAAGGCCAAGTTTTGTTATATCAACAAAAACGGTTTTTATTCTGTCTTTCTGCAGTTCACTGCGGAGAATGCCAAGAAATTCCCCCTGCTTTTTTTTATCTTTTAAATCAATAAAATCAACCAGTATTATACCGGAAATTCCACGCATACGGATTTGCCGCGCCACTTCTTTTGCCGCCTCACAGTTTATCCGGAAAAACGTTGTTTCCATTTGCCGTTTCCCCTCAATGGCCTTTCCCGTGTTGACATCAATGACAGTGAGAGCTTCTGTTGGCTCAATCACAAGATTTCCGCCGCTTTTTAACCAGACACGTTTTTCCAGGGCCTTTTTTAGTTTGGACGTGATGCCTAAAAGTTTATCCAGGGAAAATGTATCATCCTCATACAGACACAGTTTTTCTTTCTGACCGTTATATTCGTGCTGTAATGTATGATAAACAGATGTATCATCTGTAATAATGCGATCTAAGTCCTCTTCCTGGCAGCCATACAAATATTGAATATAAAAGGGTGTTTCCTCGCGGAGCAGTGAAAAACGGGAAAGATATTTTCCATGCTCCATTATTTCCTGTAATTCTGCAAGCAGTTTTTCGCATTCTTTTTCTACTATCTCCGGCTCTGCGTATTGTGCCGCTGTTCTCAGAACAATCCCATAAGGAGCTGCCTCAAACATTTTCTTTATTTCTGATAACCGCTCCAGCACACGGGAGTCCGTTATTTTTTTTGAAATGCCGAATCCGTCAGTTGCCATACTTACGATACAATAATTTCCTGCAATCTCAGGAAATCTGGTTGCCACCGCCTGCTTTGTTTTTACTGCCGCTTTTTTTATTTGTACAATAATTTCATCCCCGGGCCGCATTCTCTGTTCTTTACCGTTTTCAGAGAACGGCAGATAGCAGAGAACTCCCGCTCTGACTTCAATAAAGGCAGCATTAATGTTTGCCACAATGTTTTTAATTTTGCCGACATAAATATTGCCAGGAACAGGGGTGTCAGCATCTTCCGGTTCGGCAATTACATCATATATTTTATCGTTTTTTATATATAAAAGCGTTTTCTTTCCCCATATTTTTGTAATAACAACCTGTCTGCGTCCGTTCATACTAATGATTTCTCCATTCCGAGATTCGATGTGATATCCTTAAAATACATTTGAAGCCGGTGTACCTGTAAAGCGTATATATCGTATTCCTGTCCCGAAAAAGAAAAGAAGGCCTCCATTACGAGCTCCGGTTTTATATTTGTTTCACTCCCGCTTGTCAGCTGTAAAAACAGGGCTTTATGATGATACGGGGAATGAATCTCTCCATACTCCTCTCCTGTTTTTTTTACAAAATCAGACAGGGAACACGCCTCCTGTAAAATAAAGGGCCGGATATCGATAATCTTTTCGGATTTTTTTGTTTTTTTCGTCACCATTATTTTTTCCTGTTCTAAAAACGCATCCCATTTTTTTTCAAGTTCTGACGGAAGAACACCAGGTTCTTTTTCCGCTATCATATAATCAGCCGCACAAAGAAGAGACATAGAATTTTTGAACGTATCCGGCATAACCTGCATTTCTTTCACAAAAATTTCATCTGTCATGAAACGGTTCATATATTCTACCAGTGCCTCTTGATCCATATCGGGAAGAGACACAAATTCTACGTCCAAGTATTCTCCGTCGCTGGTCAGTCCAAGACCGAGAGGGGAGGCAAAACTCATCAACTGGTGGGGACTGTATCCCTGCGAATATGCTACATCGAGTCCTGCCCTGCGAATTGCTTTTTGGAAAAAACGCATGCAGTCAAGGTGCCCGATAAATTTCATGGAACCGGTTTTTGTAAAACGAAATCTTACTTTCATCTGCCGAGACCTCCTGATACTCTTTCTGTTATGCAGATTCCTGCCTCAAATGACGCCGCACCGCAGCCGCTGCATTTTGCCGCACAATCCGGTGTCACTTTTCCCTGTTTTGCGTTTTCAAACTCTTTCCACAGAAAGGCTTTCCTCACACCAATATCCAGAATATCCCACGGGAAAATTTCATCTTTTCCCCGCTCTCTGTAATTGTAGAAATTCCGGTCAATGCTGCATTCCTGCAAAAGCTCCTCCCATATATCCGGCTGAAAATAATCAGTCCATGCGTCAAAAATACAGCCTCTTTTGTAAGCCTTTTCTATAAGAACCGAGAGTTTTCTGTCTCCGCGGGCAAAGAGCCCCTCTAATTCCGATGTAACGGCATCATGACAAATATAACGGATGGAGCGCTGATTCACCTGTTCTCTTACTTTTCCTGTCAGAAATTTTCTTTTTTCATCAAAATATGAGGCTGTCTGCATAGGCGCCCACTGAAAAGGCGTAAAGGGTTTGGGAACAAAAAATGAGGTACTCGCCGTGATTTCGGGCCGACCGTTTCTCTGCTCTTTTGGCAGTTCAAAATAGACAGCGGCAATTTTATCGGCAAGCTCTGCAATGGCTGCGATATCCTCATCCCTTTCTCCGGGAAGTCCAAGCATAAAATATAATTTGACACGCTTCCATCCTCCGTGGAAGGCCTCTCCAGCTCCCCTCAGAATTTCTTCCTCCGATAACCCCTTATTGATTACATCACGCATTCTCTGAGAACCGGCTTCCGGTGCAAAAGTCAGGCTGCTTTTTTTGACATCCTGTATTTTACTCATAACGTCAAGAGAAAAGGCATCAATGCGAAGAGACGGCAGAGCAATATTCAGTTTGCGCTTTCCGGCCTCTTCTATTAATGCAAAAATAAGCTCCGGCAGCTGTTTATAATCACTGGAACTCAGCGAACTCAGCGTTATTTCTTCATACCCCGTGCTGTCTAACATCGCTACTGCACGTTTTTTGAGAAATTCTACATTTCTGGGGCGGATCGGCCGGTAAATCATTCCGGCCTGGCAAAAACGGCAGCCACGGATACAGCCGCGCTGGATTTCCAGAACAACTCTGTCCTGCGTGGCACGAATATAGGGAACAAGAGGCTTTGAGGGATAATAGGTATCACTCAAATCGGTCACTACCTGTTTTTTTACTTTTGGAGGAGCTTCTTTGCAGTTTGGTACCATGCTTTTTATCGTTCCATCCGGGTTATAACGCACATCATACAGCTGCGGTACATAAATCCCATCGACAGTCGCCGCTTTTTTGAGAAAGTCCAGACGGCTCTCTCCATTTTTCCTGGATTCTATATAAATGTCCAGAAGCTCCCGATACGATGTCTCTCCCTCCCCGATATAAAACATATCAAAAAATTCTGCGATCGGCTCCGGATTATAAGTGCAGGGCCCCCCTCCGATTACAACAGGCTCGTCCCACGTTCTGTTCTCAGCATGAAGCGAAATACCTGACAAATCAAGAATCTGCAAAATGTTTGTATAACACATTTCATATTGCAGTGTTATTCCGAGAAAATCAAAAGCACGGACAGGATCCTGTGTTTCAAGGGCAAACAGCGGAATCTTTTTTTCTCGCATGATATGGTCCATATCCGGCCATGGCGAGTAGACTCTCTCACAGTAAGTATCTTCCCATTGGTTAAACATATCATACAGAATCTGAATGCCGAGATGCGACATGCCGATCTCGTATACATCCGGAAAGCACATGCAGAACCGCACAGCGACATCCTCCGGATTTTTCTTTACCATATTTATTTCATTTCCTACATAACGTGCCGGTTTTTCCACACGCATAAGGATTTCATCACTCAGGGCAAGTTTTCTCATTGTTTTCCTCATTTCTGCAAATACATTAAAAATATGTGTCCTAGTATAACACAACTTTATCACTCTTTCCATACCCACTTACAGATAGGGCAATCGCTTAATATGCGGGCGGCGCATATCATACCGTTTCTTGTCCCTATATCACTCCCCGAAAAATATTGTTTTCTGCTGCTTCCAATGCGCCGTCCGAACATTGTCTGAGGTGTCTGTCATCCGGTTCCTTTGCCTTTACAGCACGTTTGCACTAGAGCCGCCACGCAGCGGTACTAATGCACCACGAGAATAAAGTATATATATACTGCGGACAGATGCAGCGCATCTGTCCCTGAGGGAGGCTGCCAAAAATAAATAAATTTATTTTCTGACAGCCTCTCTCAGGGATTTGCACCTTCGGTGCTATCCGCAGTAATAAACAAGAAAAGGTGGTGCATAAGGACCGGCGGGCAGCTAATGCTGTAAAGGCAAAGGAATCGGATAGCAGACAACGAGTTTTGTGGATGGACGGCGTGATGTTTGGAAGCAGGAGAAAACGATTTATTTTTCGTTGGGAGTGATATATCGGACAAGACCGATATGATATCGCTGCATTGATTGTAATGATTAAGCGATTGCCCTGATTTGCGGATAATCTTACTTGCAGACATGCTCCTGTTATGGTATTCTAACTTTAAAACATCAAACAAATAAAGGAGGGACAATGCAATGGCATGGTGTCCAAAATGCAGAAATGAATATGTTGAGGGAATTACTACCTGTGCAGATTGTGGAGTTGCACTTGTGGACGAACTCCCGGAAGCAGTAAATCCGGGGGACCCGGTGGTTCTCTGTCATGTAGATAATATGGATGTCGGTTCAAAATTTGTTGTATATCTGAACTATGGGAATATACAAACAGCTGGACTTATGGCAACAGGTGAAACAGAGGAAGCGGGATTTGACGTAGTAGCTGCCGAGTTTGAAAGGGAAGCCGCTGAAGAAATGCTCTCCGCTTTCGGCTCCGTGGAGGAACTGGCAAAAACAGATCTCTCTGAACTTGTCCCGGACCTTGAAAAACAATTAGAAGAATTACAGGATGAAGAGGCAAACCAGATGTTTTCTGATTTGCGTACGGAAACAAGTACTGTTTATGTAAAGAAAAAAGATAAATATAATGACTTAAAATTCAGCGGGATTTCTTTTATTGTTTTCGGGATTCTGGGATGTGGTCTGCTGGCCTTGAATTTTTCCGGCGTACTCCATATCTTCAATACGTTTTCGTCTCTAATTATGGCACTGGTATTTGTTGTTTTTCTCGGTGTTGGCATAGGTTCTCTCATACGGGCAGGGAAGCTGAAAGCAATTGTTTCAGAAGAAGAGCGGGTAACGAATGAAGCTCTTGACTGGATTGAAAGAAATATTACAGACGAATATATCGCCTCTCTTGTCAAGGAAGAGCTGTCCGAAGAGGATAACTATTTTCAGGTACATGACGCACTGTGTGAAAAGCTTTCCAACCAATTTGCCTACATGAATAAGGGCTACATCGAACAGCTCATGGATGACAGATATAATCAGTTTTGTGAAGAATCCTCACGCTCCTGACTTTGACTGGGAGCACCCCCGGGATTCCCGGGCGGTTGTGAACCTTCCGGCGGTTTTCCGGAGCCCTCTGGCGGCTGCCCGGGATTGCTCTGGCCATCTCCTGACGGACGTTCCGGTTTGCCGCTATTACTATCCGGATGGAAACCGCCGTTCGGCCTGCCTCCTCCAAATCCGCCAAAACGTGACTGCTCACCGGCAGAGACAGAAACAGCATTTTGCTCTATTGTCTCTGTCGTTTTCTTTCCATCCGTATCCGTAATCTGTAAAGTATATTTTTTTCCTTTTTCTAATTTACCGGAACTGAAAACAATGGAATTTGCCATTTTCTTTGTCACATATTTGTATAGTGGATTTCCATCACTGTCCAAAACCGTCAATGTTGTTCCTTCTGCCCAGTGTGTAGAAGAATTATACAAAAAAGAACATTGTCCGGAACTCTCTTCAAATGTTTCCGCCATGCCGGAACTTCCAAGAGCAATTACTGTGCCGCCATTTATTTTACAGGAACCGTTACTCTCTGTCCCGGAGTCGATGGCGCCGTTTCCATCATTTGTCGGCCCGTCTACTACAATTTCTCCACCAGAAACCAGTATATTGCCGTTAGAATCAATGCCGTCACCATCCGCGTGTATGAGCACCTTCCCGCCGCTGATATTTATGTTGGGAAACGTAGTGTCCGGCTGCTCAGCTGTACAGGCATTCATTCCGTCATCATTTGCAGTGAGATCGAGTTTTCCACCGGCAATTTCTATCTGATTTGCCTCAAGTCCCTCGTCGGACTGTAAAACTTTGAGTTCACCGCCGTTAATGTGAATATTCTGTTTTGTCTGAATGCCGTCATCATTGGCAAAAATAATTGTTTTGCCACTATTTTCTCCTATTTCAGCAACCTGGTCGGAATGTATTCCATCATTTCCTGCCACAATAAAGGCGGAGGCATTTCCCATTGTGAAATTGGCATTGCCCTTTAAACCATGATTGCGGGCAATAATTTCAAATTGTCCCCCTGTCACTGAAAGCTTATTTTTTGCCTGTATCCCATTTTTAATATATCCGAATATCCGAATTTTCCCTGTTCCTGCGACCGTCAAATCCCCTTTTGAATATATTGCTGCCCTTTTTGCTGTATCATCCGGTTCTAATGCGGATGCTGCCGACTGGACAGCAGAGATATTTTCTTCTGAAAACAGTTTGTCATTGGAAATAATATCTTGTGGAACATTCCCGCTGGATACCATATTCACCGTACCCTCTTTTAATTCTAAAGTGACGGGGCCTCCCTCTTTTACATAAATGGCTTCTTCTGTCGAATTGGATATTGATATATTGCCAAGTACAAGGGTAACTTCGTCCGTTGCTCCGGTTTTAACACGTATCTGACCATTTTCCAGTGAACCGTCAAATTCATAAGTTCCGGCTTTTATCACGGTAACTCTTGTACCCTCAACCTCTACTCCATCACCGGATGCTTCTATATGATCATCCGCCAGATGAACAGTGGCGTTGCCAGAGCCATTGTTCTGTATAACGCCGGAATTGGATTTACCGGGGAGAAAACACAGGGCGGCTATTATGATTATTCCAATCAGACATGCGCATATAATGAAAAGAATACCAATCGTCTTTTTTTTGTTCATCCTTAACCTCCAATTTACACAGCGTAAAAAATTATTTTTTCACGCTGTTACAATACTTCCATGGCAGGAGCGTCGCTCACTGACACATTTAAATTTCCGTTACGGGTACGGATGGCATCCATAAACGCTTTTGGAATTTCATTATCCGGGAATGTAACCGTATAAATCAGTTCGAAAAGCGTACCGAGATTTGTGGAGCGCACCTGTGTCATACGTGCTTTTACCTTATATTCTTCAAAGACCTCTTCAAACAGACCGTGATAATCCAGATTTTCCGGAATCATAATCCGCAATTGTTTCTCAGTGGCATTTCCCCCTCCAAATCCGGTAAGGGTAAGCAGAATCGTAAGCACGGAGGCAAACAGGAAAAAAATAACGGATATCCCGATATAGCCTGTCCCCAGCGCCAGCCCGATTACCATAGCAGTAAAAATAGCAGATATCTCCCTTGCCGTACCCGGTATACTTCTGAAACGTACAAGGGTGAAAGCCCCAGCAACGGCAATTCCGGTACCGATACGCCCGTTTACAAGAAAGATAACAACAAATACGGCAAGAGGTAAAAGAGCCAGTGTAAGGGAAAAGCTTTTACTGTGTTTTGTTTTAAATGCAAAAACAAATGATGTCAAAATACCTAAAAGTGCGGCGGTGAGAAGACATATTACAAATGCAGGCAATGTGGCCGTTCCGGCTGCTCCCTGTGTTGTTTCTGGAAAAATACTGGTTAACATGACAATCTTATCCTTTCCATTAATTTTTTTGCTATATATTGATTATAATAGGTTCCGTATTTTGAAAAAGAGGTTTTATATATTCCGTATTCACTTAAAAGGGACACAAGCCACAGAGGAACTGCATGTGCCACTTTTACTTCCATTACAATGACTTCTTCCGGTAATACAGGGGATAAATCACCCTCCCCCCAGAGAGACAGGCCGGTTTCCCGGTAGGAAATGTTTTGATCAAAGGTGACCCGCAGCGTACTGTCTGCTCCGATACCGGCCAGGGCAATTCTGTCATAGCCGATATATACTTTGGGCGTAAGATTTGGATATGTATTAAAAAACTGCAAAATCTCTCTGTGAATCTGCCAGCTGTCAAATGCCGCCTCTCTATTATTAAATAAATCCCCGCACTCACTGCCCTTTAGGGAAACTCTGCGTTTGTAGACAATTCCTTTATATTTCTTTTTGATTTCTGCAAACATCATATCATCAACCGTAATCGGTCCATAACTGCGCAGACGAAATTTTTCTTTGTATACCGGCTTGTCCAGGGAATGCCTGATTAACTGGTAATCCGGGGTATCATAATAAACATTGCAAATAGGATATAGACCGTAAACATCCTCTTCCATCCGTTCCCTCAGCCGGGGATACAGCATCTGAAAGATATCCGGCTTCAGCAAAAACTTTATTTCATGCCTTTTAAAGCTGTGTTGTATCTGTTCTGCCATTATTCACCTCCGTTCATGAGATGAAGCTTGCAGGCAAGAATATAAAGCCTGCGCCCCATTGGGAAATCAAACAGTTCCTCCCTGGTCAGTCCATGTAGCAGCAAAAACACGGAAAAATAAATGAATACGGCAATTATAACAGAAATTAGTGTTTTAATTGTGTTTGACGCCAAAATAAAAGCAAGCCCCTGATAGGTGAGTGCAATGGCGACTGCCATCCACAGTGACGCCGCTATGGGCGCAGCAAATGTCTTTATTAGGTTTTGATGGTACGAAGGTACGTATTTCTTTATGGCAATGAAATTAAGGATAAATACAACAACAGGGAACGTTATATTGCCAATAATTAACGCATATATCCCGATTGGAGTATATTTTAACAGTGCAATTAACAGTAAAACATGCAGGGCAAGGGATATCGCAGAATGAATCACCGGAAGGTGCATTTTGTCAATACTTTGCAGCGCCCCCCCTGTCACATTTGACAGGGCATAAAATACAATGGCAACGGATCCTGCTGTCAGCATCCTGCCGCCAAGTACATAAATCGGCTGCCCGGCCACAAGACCAGAAGAAGAAAAAAGCATCTGAACAATAGGCTGTCCAAGCATCATAAACCCTACAGCACAGGGAATAGCAATAATCATATTAAATTTTACACCGGAGGAAACATTATATTTCCACTGCTCTACATCACTTTCGGTAAAAGCTGCCACAGCACTCGGAATCATCGAGGATGCTACAGCTGTAGAAATAGCAATCGGAACGCTGCATAAAAGGCGGTATTTGGAACTGTATACTCCTACCAGACTGGAAATGCTCCCGGAATCAAGGCCGGCGTCCGCCGACAACCATCCAAATATTTTATAGTCAATCAGGCCGCTGATGTTGTAGACAGTTTGCGATAAAACAATCGGCAGTATCGTGAGCAGCAATAAAATAAAAAGCTGTTTGGAGGTAGCTGTCTCCGTGCTTCTGTCACGTTTTTCCAGCTTTTTTTGAACAGGACGGTAAATCCAGTAAACAAACAGGACAAGCAGCAGTGCCGATGCCGCCCCCAGACATGTACCAAGCGTACCGCCAGCAGCTCCCCATGCCGCCTGTTGCAGAGATTCCGTGTTCCATTTCATAAACAGATAGCTGGCGGCTACACTGACAACCGCATTGACAATCTGCTCAAAAATTTGTGAGACAGCAGTAGGCACCATTGTTTTTTTCCCTTGGAAAAATCCCCGGAACACGCCGAGAAGAGCTACAATAAAAATAGTAGGTGCAAGGACACGAAGCGGAATCTGCACACCTGTATATTCCGGATAAATATATTTTTCTATCATTCCTGCACCAAAGAAGAGAAACAGGCAAAAGAACCCTCCGGATACAATGGCAAATAAAAGCGCTGTGCGAAGTGTCCGTCCTGTATTTTTATGCTGTTTTTTTGTCTGCTGTGCAGAAATAATTTTGGACAGGGCGAGCGGCAGGCTATAGGAAGAAATCACAAGGATGACATCATAGATTTCAAAAGCAACTGCATATATTCCATTTCCGGTTTCGCCCAATATGTTTGACATAGGAATACGGTAAATCATTCCTATAAAACGCACAATCAGGGAAGCAATAGCAAGAATACCTCCCTGTTTTAAATAATCTGCATTTTTTTTCGCGTTATCAGTACTCAATGGATTCTCATCCTTTCTATTTGATTCGAATCAGTTTCCTGCGGTTTTTTGGAAAAACTGCTATGTATGTTTTGCCGGGATTCAGCGTTAGCGTCTCTCCATCTTTTGTGTAATAGCGCATGATGTTTGAAGATTCTTCCCGCTTCCAGCGAATAGGGACCTGTTTTCCATCTGTCAGATAATATCCATCCCCGCTGTTTTTCGTCAGCTCCATTGTCTGGTATCCGTTGCGGTCAATATTACTCTCCCTCACAAGCTGAATGATAACATTTTTAAAAGCAAGCTGTTTTTTATAATAGCTGTCCATATGTTTTTTTCCGTATTCGTATTTCAAATACTGCTTTTTCTTTTGCGAGTAAGTAAGCTTACATGTTGCGTAATACGAAAAGGGAAGTACTGCTGTCTTTGCTTTTTTCTCTGTATTAAGCGGTGTATCTTTATCTGAAAAGGTAAAATGTTCTGCCATTTCTTTTTTATTCCGTTTTAAGGAATATTTTAATTTTTTTGCTCCTTTTTTCAGCATTTTCCCCGAAGTAAATACGTTGTGCGGTGCTCTCACAGAATAGTTCCGCTTATATGCGACAGGGCCAATGGCGGACAGACCGCTGATATTATCTACTTTCAATTTCTTTATTTTGGCTGTGGCATATTTTGTATGCCCAAAGTGACAATAAACAGCATCCCATTCATAGGCAAATTGAACAAAATAATGTCTGGCACTTCGTATTGAACCGATTTTCTTTACATCTCCGATATCTTCATAAAGAGCCATCATACGGGGAATCCCCCCTTCTGCCAACGCCTCATATATAATGTCTGCCCGGGAAGTACCCATTTGATGGAGAAAAGCATATTCAATATTGTTTATAACGACAGCAAAGGGTCTCTTATTTTCTGTTTCTTTCGAGACCCACTGACCGCTTAACATACTCTGTACTTTACCTTCGTGGGGATTTTGTGTCGGAGCCGGTGGTTCCGATACTTCCGGTATTTGCGTTATTTCCGTCCTGACCGGGTCGCTCTTCTTGTCTGTGCGAAAAAATAAAGCATAGGCAAAAATCGCTGCCATTAAAAATGCTGCGACTGCAAAAACCCATATGATAATTTTTTTTTGCCCTTTATTCATGAAAAGTCTCCATTTCTTTCTACCTATTCTCTGCTTATCTGTAAAATGTCCATAATTTCCCGCTGAGCCCACTCCATTGCCTCGCGATCCCCATCCTCTATATGGTCATAACCAAATAAATGTAGCAGGCTATGTACTATGAGAAAAGAAAATTCCCGCAATTTGGAATGTCCATACTCTGTTGCCTGTTCACAGACAACAGGTGCACATAATAAAATGTCCCCCAGTATTAGCTCCTCGGATTCCGGAGATAATGAAATGCTTGTACAAAATGCTTTCCCCGTAAAATCTGCAGGACTGTTGTATTCCATCATAGGAAAGCTAAGTACGTCAGTTGGACGGTCAATTCCACGAAATTCATTGTTTACCTGCCGTATCCTCTTCTTGTCCACAAGCGTCACACTGATTTCTACTTCATAAGGACAATGAACATAATTACATACCGCATCAATAAGTTTCGCCAGATGTTCTTCCTCTGGGAAATCAAACTGTATGCTGCTCTCATTCTCGAAAAAAATTGTCATGAGCGCCCCGCTTTCCGGTTTGGCGGATTTCCATGCGATCCGCCATGCCTCCCGCTTTTTCTGGATTCTTTATATTTTTCTTTTGCCTCAAATTTTTCATAGGCATGTACAATTGCCTGAACGAGTGGATGGCGTACAACATCTTTGTTTGTCAGATAGGCAAAACCAATGTCCTCAATGTTTTGCAGGACAGTAATTGCCTGTTCCAGACCGGATTCTGCCGAAAATGGCAAATCTTTCTGCGATAAATCACCGGTAATGACAACTTTCGAACCAAAACCGATTCTGGTGAGAAACATTTTCATCTGTGCCGGCGTTGTGTTTTGTGCCTCGTCTAATATGATAAATGCATTGTCCAGGGTACGTCCTCTCATATAGGCAAGAGGAGCAACCTCAATCAATCCCTTCTCGGAATTCTTAATAAACCCGTCTGCTCCCATAATCTGATAAAGGGCATCATATAACGGCCGCAGGTACGGGTCAATTTTACTCTGTAAATCACCAGGCAGAAAGCCAAGGCTCTCTCCTGCCTCAATCGCCGGTCTTGTAAGAATAATTTTCCCAACCTCATCATTTTTAAATGCCTGAATTGCCATAGCCATAGCCAGATATGTTTTTCCTGTTCCCGCAGGACCGACACCAAATACCATCATTTTTTCCTGAATTAAGTTTACATATTTTTTCTGGCCAAGGGTTTTTGGCTTGATTGGTTTTCCCTGGACCGTAAATCCAACACACTCTTTGTCAAGTTCCACTAAAGAAACATTAGATTTTTCTATTGCCAGGGAAAGCAGGTAGTCCACATTTTGGTCAGAAATAATGTTTCCGCGCCGGGACAGGGTTAGAAGTTCCATAAAAACACGTTTAGCCTCTTCCGAATGTTCTTCAGAACCCAATATTTTTACTGCGCCGTCCCGTGTAATGACTTCTACATTTAGATTTTTTTCTATTTTTTTTACATGGCAGTCCAGTCCGCCAAAAATATTGCGTTCATGTTCTGCCGGTATATCAAGAAGTATTTCCTGTCTATCCTGTCTCCCCATCCTGTCCTCCATCTGGCTTTTTTACATTTATTTCATCCTTTGTAACCGGCCGTGTTCCCATCTCATGGCTTCGGTAAGAGATAACCGCCTGAAGCAGCCATTGATCTGCTCCCAGCTTTTTCATAACAGCTTCATGTTCCGTCATTTCCTTTTGCTGTCCGTCTGGAGTGACAAACATCTTCTGATAGAGCTGCATTCCTTTTTTTTTCAGTCCCTGTTCTGTGTAGCGTTCTTTTTTCCATTGATACTCACGGTACTGGGTTTTTTGTATGTGCAATGAAAGAGATAATGGATGTATTGTTCTATCTGCGCATACTGAATTAATTATATCATATTTTAAAGAATTATCCAACTGTTTAAATGGATTTTTTAGGGAAAAGCGGATATTGCCAAGGACAAAGTGATAAACCGTAATTTCTTTTCCTGAATACTCTTTCACCTTATGCTCAACCGGTATGCTCTCCCGGGTTTCTTCTCTTACAAGCAGCGTAACTTTTCCCTTCGCGGCAACCGGAATATTTTCAACAACCTCAGAGTTATCGTCTGTCACCGGCACAATACCCCGGATTAATATATCTCCTTTTTTTACTTTTTGCCCCTTTTTTACAGCTACGGTTCCCCGATTGACAACAATATCTTCCACAACACCGTCCTGAAGGGCAACCAGATGGCTGGCCTTTGCCTGTGCATCATGGACAATCGTCTTTTTTCCTTCTTTAATTGAGATTTGTAAAACGCTTCCTTTTTCTTCTGCAGAAACCCAGCTGATATCCGGATGTACCTGTCGTATTTGCTTTTCAATCGCATCACAATCCAATCTGCTGCGTCTCATGCCCGGATAGATATCCATCTGTTCTACCGTTTTAGACAACGTCTCCCTGGAATAACTGTTTTGACCTGTATACCTTATCTCCCAAACAAAAGAGGAAAGAACCGATAAAAACAGAAAAAACATGGCAAATCCGGCATAAAAGGTCCAGTTAGCGAAGATACTGCGCAGCAAAAACGGAAATCCTCGTTTTTTATATATGTGAGGTCTTACCCCGGTTTTTCCAGCAATCGGTATGATTTCCTTAAATGATTTTTTTTGTATACAAAAACATACGGTGTCCTCTCTTTTTATATTCCATATATCAATGCCGTGATATCTGCACATATTCATAAAGCGCTCCCACGAGCCGCAGCCTGTCACGCACATAATATATCCCCGAATCCATTTGCCCGCTTTTTTGGTCTTCACAGTCTCTCTCCTATCTTACATTGGAATATATCTGACTTCTTCTATTTTCCCGAATATTTTACAGTCATCCTCTGTAAATCGGTCAATCAATAAATTTTCCCCTGCAATCAAAAGTTTTACATGTTTTCCCTGTAGTTTAATCTGGTTTTCTGAATATTCAATAATCGACTGGTAGTTTTCTACTAACGCATGTTCATTTCCATATACGTTAATGATGATTGCGCCCTCCAGAATATCCGGCATTAAATCAAACATTTCTGATACTTTCTTCATGGCATGCCCCAGATATGGTTTCTATTATTCTATGATAAATCTGTGCAAAAAGTTCAACCTTTCGGAGAAAGGTTTCTTTCGGAGAAAGGTTTCTTTCGGAGAAAGGTTTCTTTCGAAGAAAGATTTTATCGCAGAAAAAGCCTGTTTCCATATTATATGAAAACAGGCTCTCTCCTATGTGCTACTATTTGTATTTTCTTTTACGAGCAGCTTCAGACTTTTTCTTACGTCTGACACTTGGTTTTTCATAATGCTCTCTCTTACGAATTTCCTGCTGAATGCCGGCCTTTGCGCAGTTTCTTTTGAAACGACGTAATGCGCTATCCAATGATTCGTTTTCTTTGACTGTTACACTAGACATTGTATCACACCTTACCTCCCTCCAGCTGTAGATTGTGCTCAATACAACTGATTGGGTATTTTTTCGCACTAAAGTTAATTATACCATAATTTTCCCAAACGTCAACAGTTTTTTAAGAAATTGTCATAACGATACCAAAAGTGCAGATACGACGGCCCCTACTGCCACCACAATAAGACCCCTGTCAAAAAAGGCAAGTACCAGTGCGGCGGCTGTTCCGGCAATGGAAGCCGCTTCATTTCCTGTCGCATAAAACACAGCAGGAAAGGTAAGGGCTGCCAATACGGCATAAGGTATGTAAAACAGGAAGGAACGCACCCATACAGACTTTATTTCTCTCTGAAACAACGTGATAGGAAGCGCCCGGATTAAATAAGTAATGCCTGCCATAATGGCAATGCTAATCAACAGATATGTCATTGTCCCCTCCTTCCATCTGCCTTACGGGGAAGAAAAACGCCCCTGCAGCCGCCGCCAGAACAGCAGCTATAATCACCCGTACGCTACCGGAAATAAACTGGAATGGCGGCAGGTAATAAATGCAGGCAGAAATAATGACAGCTATTATAATGACCAGACAAACCGCCCGGCTCTTTTTTGCCGGCGGAATAATGATGGCAAGAAACATGGCGTACAGCCCAAGTTCCATGGCGTTTGAAAGCCTGGCAGGCATCAGGCCGGAAGCGACTGCCCCGAGCAGAGTCCCCCCCGTCCAGCCGATGACGGGCAATGTCATCAGTCCGTAAAAATAGGCAGGCGTTACCGTCCTTATCTCAGAAGCGGCCACGGCAAAAATTTCATCCGTTATGCCAAATCCCATAACCATTCGGTGAAAAAGCGGAGTATTCTTTTGGATTTTCTGCGTCAGCGCTAAAGACATTAGCATATAACGGATATTAATAACCAATGTTGTAACTGCCATCTCAATAAAACCGCCGCCAGCCAGTATCAGGTTTGTCCCGGCAAACTGCCCGGCCGAAGTCAGGTTTGTGAGAGAGATTAATACTACCGCCCACGCCGGAATCCCGCCATTAACAGCCTTAACGCCGAAGGTAAAAGAGACGGACAGATATCCCAGTGCAATCGGGATGCCTTTTTTTATTCCGTAAATATAATTTTTCCCATAATTATTATCTTTCATTTGTCAGCGAAGCTCCATCTGAATGGTAAACTGCCCGTCATGTACCCCTGCCGTGGCAAGAGAACCACAAATCAGCGGCATCATAGGGGGAAGATGGCCGATATCTAAATCCATTATAACCGGAACTCCAAGTTCAGATAAAATGCCGGTTACTGCCGAATGTCTGTTAAGCCCCATCATTGGCTCATCATAATGCATGGGGCGCCCAATCAGAAATCCGCTGGCACAATCAAACCATCCGGCCTCACGCAAACTCCACAGACGTCTCCGCATATCCATAACATTTAAGTCGCAGCTCTCAAGAAACCACAAAATTCCGTCATCACGATATCGCTCATTAAACTCCCGTACATTGTCAAAGCGGGTTCCGGGCAGACAGGACAGGCAATCCAGGCAGCCGCCGAGAAGCCGCCCCTTAATCTCCAGGGTGTCTTCTTCCCGGTTTGTTACAGGGTGAAATGGCTCTGTCACATGATAAGGGGCATACGGGTGCTCTTCATCTTTCCGTGATTCTTTTTCCCATAGCGGATAATTTTTCATCGTCTGTTTTTTCCCCTGAAGCAGAGCAATGGCATCTTCTATTGCCGGATGCCACGGCTCCATGCCAAAGGCGGCCGCACACGGACCATATATGGAAGCTGTGTCGGCGATTGTTGCGAGGAGGAAGGTCAGATTTGTATTATCGGAATACCCCATAAACCATTTGGGGGCAGCCTCCTTCAGCTTTTCAAAATCCATATAAGGGAGAATTTCACACATCAGCTCCCCGCCGCCGCAGGATATCATAGCATTGACATTTTTATTCAGATACATCTGCATAAATTCCTCTGCACAGTTCTCTGGAGTGCTACTGATGCCGATTCCCGTGTCAGCATAGACATTCGGTCCCTCCTGTATTTGAAAGCCCATTTCTGTCAATTTGTTCTTTGCATTTTGAAACGCCGAAAAATACGGTTCAATAGCACAGCCAAACGAGGGGGCCGGGAAACCGATTACTCCTCCGTTCTCTGTTATATATTTGGGGAAATTCATAATCTGACTCCTTTCCTGTAGGCATTAATATGCTCTTCAATCTCATTATAATCTCTTTCAAACAGCTCTTCACTCACCTGTCTGCACAGCGTCTCCTCCGGCACGGCAGCAAGTATTTTCTCTATCACAAAATCTTTGCTCTTCTGTCTGTATTTTGGCATCTGATTCATTTCCTGGATATGTGCCAGTTCCGGGCGCCATAACATACTCAGTTTCTTTTTCCGGTTCCGTTTTGGATTTTCTCTTGCCTGTCTTAATATATAAAAATCTACCCTGCCATTTTCTATTTCAACGGTAATAATTCCCCACCAGTCCGGCACATGTTCTTCGACATGCATGGCATGGCTTGTCCCGACAACAATATAATTGCAGTCAAAATATTGATTATAATCCCTGACCTGCCGTTTTAAACGGGTATACGTGTCTGCATCACTCTTAATTTCTATCCCGCAGACGGCATCCGGCAATACCATGACAACATCTGCTCTGGAGCGCCCCATCTGTTTTTCTTCTATAATTCGTATCTTGCCGTATGTTTCCTCTAAAAAGTCAAAAAGAGGGTCTCGGATATCTTTGTCGTAAAGCATACTATATCGTTCCTTTTTTCGTACAATATACGGTAAACCACTGTGGAAGCCCTGACAGCGGGTTCTTTTTTATGTCATACCAGCCCTCAATCTCCTCTGGCGGCATGGTTTTCCTCTCCTCTTCGTAAAACCAGAAATGTCCCTTGTCCTTTTCATCGTGCATTTCCTCTATTCGGCAAATCGTCAATCCTGAATCACAGATGGCATTTAAGATATCCTGTAGACGCCAATGATAAGTAATTCCGTCATCAAACGGCCCCGTCATATCATAATCCTTCTGAATCACAATTTCTTTTCCTTTTGGTTTTCCGTCGTCATAAGCAAAAGGTCTTGAGAACGGATGTATCTCATAATTAATATATACTCCGTCCTTTTTCAGAACCCGTGCAATATTTTTATACATTTCATCTAATAAATTAATCCACACATGTACTCCCTCGGATGTGTATACCAAATCAAAAGTATCAGATGGTATATCCGGCAGTGTCATAGTATCCTGTACCATAAATTGTATCTTCAGGTTATGTTTGTCTGCAATTTCCCTGGCATACTGTATTTGTTTTTCTGATAAGTCACAGGAAACAACATTGGCATCAAGTGCGGCAAATGCAAATACCGCCCGGTTATCTCCGCTGGATGGCACAAGTATTTTCCGTCCTCTTAAATCCGGAAAGGCAGATTGGATGACGTCCCATGTTCTCCAGTGAAACGCAGACGCCGGCTCCTGTATAATTTTATTTATTACGTCATCTGTTCGATAACTCATATACCAGTCTGAGCCGGCAATTTCTTTCCACTCTTCTCTTACTTTTTGTAAATGCTGATTATTCTCCATCATCGTTACTCCTCCATGAAACTATGTTTCGATGAAACATTGTTCATGTTTTTTAAAAAAATCATAATAGGCCCTTACGTTTGGCAGTTCTGTCCACTGGCTGACCCGCATGGGCTCTTCATCCATGTTATATATTTTCGAGTTTTTCATAGACAAAAGGAACGGGGAATGTGTTGCCATAATAAACTGGCAGCCAAAAAATCTTGCACTCTCCTCTATAAAATTTACCAGTTCCTGCTGGCGCTCGGGCGACAGGCTGTTTTCCGGCTCATCCAACAAATACAAGCCGTTTTCGCGAATTTTATCCGTAAAATATAAATAGGCGCTTTCCCCATTGGAATGTTCCCTGACATTGTCTTTCACCTGATCTCTGACATATTTTGATTTTGTTTTCCTTCTGGCCGCATTGACTTTTGCCAACTGCTCATAATCGTCTAACGAATGCAGCTGGAATTTTGATGTTCTTGTATCATAATAATCGTCAAACAAATCTTTTCTTTTGGCATCAATTCCCTCGTTCAGACTGCGGATATTTAACATGAAATCAAATACATCATCACTTGTAATCACCCTGCTTCGTTCCGGTATTTCTCTTTCTATTACATACTCACAAAAATCCACATAATGATCAAAAAAGTTTGTGCGGTTAAACAGCGTGTCCCGACCGAGCCGCAGCTTTTCTGCAATGACATTCAATGCGGTTGTTTTGCCGGAACCGTTGCCGCCGTATAATATCGTAACAGGCTCATCAAAGTTTAATGCGTGTACATCATGTCTGGATAAGATCTGAAAGGGATATACGGTATTATAACATGTCTCTTTTATTCCATGCAGAAAATTCTCCTCCGCCGCAATGGACGGAAAGGTAAATTGTGACAGATAAATCATAACGGTTCCTCCATAAACAACTATGCTTTGTGAAAATTTTTCAACTTCATTATTTTACCACAAACATGCGCATAATTCCATGAAATTTTGCTTAAAAATCATTGGGTTTTTTTCCTGTTTATGATATACTAAATTAAAATAAAATAATTCGTTTTAGCAGCGGGGTCAAATTCGTACTGCTCAATTGCTGAAACTGCTTATTAAGGAGGAGAAAAGTGAAAAAAACGATGAAACTGATTGCAGTTGCCCTGGCATTTTCCATCTTGCTAAACGGAACTTTTGTCATGGCGAAACAATCTAAACAAACAGGCATTAAAACAAAGTCAATAAAGTTATCAGTAAAAAAGAAAAAAAGAATTATCCTTATAAACCGGAAGAAAAAGGCTGTATATATCTATAAATCTTCCTCGCCACGTGTGGCAAAGGTTTCAAAAAGAGGTATGGTAACAGCTGTAAAAATTGGTGCAGCCCAAATATCAGTTCGGGAAAAGCTTGGTAAAAAAGAGAAAAAAATCGGTACAGTAAAAGTGGTAGTATCCAGTGCAAAAAAGAATATACCAACTTTTTCTCCACAGCCAGTGCAAACAGCGCGGGCAACTGGAACGCCAACATACACAAATACAAATGCGCCTGAACCAACTCTCAAACCGTCAGCGAAACCGACACCAACTCCCGCACTGCCGTCCGACCCACGAATGAAAGCTACCCCAAGCGGACTTGCAAAAAAACAGAACGGTGTAACATACGGAGAAGTAAAGGAAATTCAATATTATTCGACAACCACCGAAAGAAACCGGAATGCCATTGTTATTTTACCAGATGGATATTCCGAGCAGAAAAAATATCCGGTTCTCTATCTGTTCCATGGAGGAATGGGTGATGAAAAGGACTGGATGGCCGGAAACATCCAGACAATGATTGGCAACATGAATGCCTCAGAAGAAGCTGCAGATATGATTATTGTCCTTCCAAACTGCCGGTGCAGGGAGGATGACTCTGCAGCAAATGCTGATGGTTTTGCACTCGGACATGTACAATCCTTTGACAATTTTATCAATGATTTCCGAGACAATCTCATGCCCTATATCAACAAAAACTTCTCTGTTGCCGAAGGACGTGAAAATACTGCCGTTGCAGGATTTTCCATGGGTGGCAGAGTCTCCCTTCATATTGGTATTACTCTGGCTGACAAAGTTGGATTTACAGGTGCTTTCAGCCCCGCTTACGGTATTTTTGCCTATACCAACAACGGTTTAACAGAAGAAGGACTATTTACGGAAGAAACCTTTACCCTTCCCAAAGAATACAAAAATAATACATTTATCATGATAAACAATGGATATCAGGATACAATGGTAAAAAAAGAACCTGAACGGTATCATAACGCATTATCTGCAAACGGTGTTGAACATATTTATTATATGATAAATGGCGGCCATGACTGGCAAGTATGGAGAAATGGTTTTTACAACTATGCCCGGTATCTGTTCCAGACGCCAGACTTGAAACCTACCCCTGCTCCAATTGGTCCAAAAAATTTTGAAGTCCCGGCAGATTATGACAGGGCAGACAAAAGCGTAACATATGGAGAGAAAAAAGCGGATACATACTATTCCACTACAACAAAAAAAGAACGTAAGGTAAATATTATTTTGCCGGCAAATTACACGGAAGAGAAAAAATATCCGGTTCTTTATCTACTGCATGGTATCGGTGGTGATGAAAATGAATGGATGTCAGGAACGCCCCAATATATTATTGGAAATCTTGCAGCTAAAGGACTGACAAAAGAAATGATACTTGTCATTCCAAACTGCCGTGCACGTGAAAATGATAAAGCAACGACAGAATTCACTCTTGAGCATTATGCCGCATTCGACAACTTTATCAATGATTTGCGAGATAATCTCATGCCTTATATAAAACAGAACTATTCGATTGCAGAAGGTCGTGAAAACACGGCAATTGCAGGATTCTCCATGGGAGGCAGAGAATCATTAAATATTGGGCTGCACATGCCGCAAACATTTGGCTATATTGCCGCATTTAGCCCAGGATATGGAGTTTTTGCCTATGAAGCAAACGGCGTCGCTGAAAAGGGGGTGTTTACCGAAGAAACATTCCGTCTGCCGGATGAGTATAAAGATAATACACTATTATTGATTAATAATGGGAACTCGGAAGGTGGAGAAAATGCACTGGGAGGCACTTGCCATAAGGTTCTGACAAATAATGGCATTCCACATCTGTTTTATGTGACTTCAGGCGGTCACGAAATGAAGGTATGGAAACACGGCTTATATAATTTTGCCATACGTATTTTTCAGTCCTGATGCCTGTGCAAAAACCAAAAGACAGTCTGACAAGTATCCTATTGTTTTATTAACATAAAGAAAATGAAAGTACGCCGGCAGAAGTTTTTTTCTGTCGGTGTATTGTTTCTACTTAGTGTTTGTTAAATTAATCAGCAGTTTTTTTCCACGGGCATAAGATTCCTGCACCTCACGGTACATATTTTCATAAAAGGATACTGCTGATTCCTGCCGCTGCCGCGCAATCTGTGTTCCTCTTTCCGTGTAAAACTTTGCATACAGCTTTTCCAGTTTATACTTATATTCGTGGAAAAATGACGGTTCTTTATCGTATGTTCCATCTGATACATTTCCATCCGAATCCAAAGAATACAGTGGTTCACCCACATGGCCTATATAAAATAATGACCTTGCAATTCCCAGAGTACCAGTGACATCTATTTTATCCGCATCAAACAGGATTTTTGCCTCTATCGTGTCCGGTTCCCTGTCACTTCTATATCGATGGGACCGAATACAGGAGGCAACTTTTCCTGCAAAATCCACTTCGTATCTTTCTGCCGTTAAAAAGTTATACGCTTTATCTGCGCCAACCTGAGCATGGCAGAGAGCAGGATTTTCAAATTGCTCCTTTCTTCCAATATCATGGAGAAGACAGGCCGTAATTAATATATCCATATTCACGTCCTTTTCAGAGTTGGCAATATCCAACGCCACATAGAGCACACGGTATACATGCTCCCTGTCATGGGCGCTGTCTGACATACACTGGCACATATAATCCTCTATGATTTTATAATTTGTATGTTTCATAATTTCGTTCTCCAATTTTTTGCTGACTTTAGTTTAGATTAGTGCGCACAATTCTAACTGCACCTTTGTTACATAGATTACCATGTTTTCTTTATTTGTTCAATGATTTAACTGGAATATTCCATATCCGTATGATATAATTCAAAACAACAAACATAAGCAATTTTATGTATGGAGGTTATATATGACGTTTTATCACGGCAGTGGTACCGGTAACTTAACACAGTTACTGCCATTCTTATCCGAACATGGCAAACCTTATATATATTTTGCATCCAATCCCCTGGTAGCTTTACTATATGCAGTGAAACCCGTTCCAAAACCATTCAGCTTTTACCCATATGGTTTTGATGAAAATGTAATTTTAGTTTTCAATGAGTATTATGAAAATGCCTTTTTTGATATCTATAAGGGACAAAAGGGATATCTATATGAATGTTATGATCTGCCAAATATCGAAAATGCCACACAGATAAATTGCGCCTATACCTGTACAAAGCCTGTAAAACCGGATTATGTATCTGAGATTTGTGATTTATATGAATATTACAAAAAGCAGGAAGCAGACGGTCAGTTCCGAATTAAATCCAAACAGGAAATTTCAGAAAATGAAATGAATTTTGTATTTTCTGAATTAAAAAAAGATATTGACAAATATAACCTGAAAGCCAATCCAGAACATGCAATGAGCCTTTTTATTCAGGCGCATTTTCCAGATGTCTGGCAGATATAACCTTCCATGCAAAATTGATATCGTTTTCCTCAAGTGCTTCCCCGCTTTCAAAGTTCCACGCATTTGCCAGCATTACCTCCATAAAGAAAAGCTGGTAAATATCATTGACAGAATATTTTAAAAGGCGGGATAAGGTTTGAATTACTTTATCAATATGAATTTCCTGTTGGGAATCATCACGGTCATCCAGCTCATTTAATACATATCGTGGAATATCAAAAACAGGCGGTCCGATCACGCCTTTAGGATCTACAATAACATAATTTCCGGACTCATTCTGCAATATATTTTCATGATGCAAATCGCCATGCAAAAGTTCCTTCTCCGGATATTTTTTAAACATATTTTCTGCAATCGCTACCGCAAGATGCATTCCATCTGAAAGTTCTTTGTTTTCCTGATTTTCCACTGACCTGCAGGCTTTCTGCACCCAATTTAAGTAACTGCTGTAATTTGTGCTGTCTTTTGGCAGGGTATGAATCTCTTCAAATACCTTTGCAAAACCTGCAGCTCTTTTTTCCCAATCCGGTTCCTGTTTTAATGCCGTACCCGGTAAAATCCTCTCTTCCAGAAGCAGACCATTCATGTGGTCAAATTCATATACCTGACAGCATGCAGTTCCTTTCATATCAGTTAATGTATGAAATTCTCTGGCTAAAGAATCACTGTTGGTATTTATCTTTAAAATTGCCGGACCAAATTCTGCTGAATCCGCACAATATACTCCACGGCTCTCTTGTTCATAAATACTCACAATTTTTGTCAAATTCCATTTATGGGAAGCTGTCTGTAAACGCTCCTGTATTGATTTCATTTGCAATTACCTCTTTAAGTAAATTACTATTGGGCCGGACGGTACAATTATCCAGTAAAATTATGATATCTACATCAGATTCTGTATCAAAATCTCCTCTGGCATAAGAACCATAAAGAACAATTTTATAAATCTTATTTTCTAATAATCTCAAAAGTTATAATCCTCTTCCCACACACGGTCATAATAGAACTCATAATATTCCGGCATCCCTTTTTTGACCTGCTTGCATTTCCCCGTTTTTCGGTTCAACAGGATGTATTTTTCGCCGTCAAAGAACTCCTCTGTATTAGGATTTAAATACGCCTTTTCCTCTTCGATAGCTGAAAAAAAGCTCATATTGTAGCAGATTTCTTTTATGCCTCTCTCCTCTTGGGCACGGCTGCCAAAAGTAAAATTGTTAAATTTCTTTGGTTCCCCTCTTTTTGTTTTCCCATATTTGCGGATACATTCTGTCAATTCTTCCTCATATTGCAGCTTATCTTCTGCTTTCAGCCCCCGGCTTACAATCACATCCTGTATCTTATAGCAAGTCCCTTCTATCCATTCGAGAGAGAGAATAAGATATAGGCGCTCACCCACGACCTCCAGGTCTGCCTCACATCTTTTGAGCGAACTTACCTTTATACCTGCTTTTTCTGAGATTATGTCTGCAATCTCCCGCCCGGTCACAAAGGTTTCCTCTTCTTTTGAAGAAATGTTGACGCGCTTTATATCCGGCTTCTCCGGGACTCCCGCTTGATAAGAGCTGAAATAAATATACTCCTCATCAAACGTGAAATCGATTTCATAATCGTCATTTTTCGGCAGGTCAATATTTGTCATCTCATCTGTTTTGCGGTTCCAGACATTAATGCTATTTTTCTGGAAAAAGCAGACCCGCTCTGACCGCATAGGATACAGGGATCCAAAAAAATACGGAACCACCGGAACCGTCTCCTTTTGTTTTGTGTGTCTGTCATACCGGATAAGTTGATCCGAATCATAAGGCATATAATAAAGAGAGTCATTATCCATTACCGGATAAAAATAGTCATAATCACTACCTATATCAGGTTCCCCAAAAAGACGCTCCTCTCTTTCTACAAGTGGCTCTTCCAACCCATCTTTTTTGGAAACAACCGGTATACTGCAGACCCGGTATAAATCTTCCGGTTCTTCCTCATCGTTCTCTCCATTCCAAAAACTTTTCGTATAATAAATCCGGTCCTCTTCAACAAGAAGCAGGCCAAGAATTCCCTTTACTTCATATGTCTTTTCCTGATTTGTTTTTACACAATATTGTATCAATTGCTGATTATCCGTATCTGCCATATAAAGACAATTTGCCGAACAAAACGGATGCTCCTCCAGGGGGATATCCGCAGAATCTTTTCTCTCCCCGGATTCCTCTGTTCCGTCAGAACGGGCGGCTTCCCCGGATACAGAACTCCCTGAGGTCGTACCGCCGGATGCCATTTCCCGCTGGTTTCCCGCAGATTGCCTGCTGCAGCCGGATACCAGCACGGATAAGATACAGAATAAACTCAGATACGAAATCGTTTTTTTCATTTTTGCCAAAATGTTTTTCAATGTAAGTTCTCCCCCCGATTTATTTCTGTTAAAGCAAAATGCCCCCCGCCTTACTTCTTTTTAGCAAGTTACATGAAATGAAACTTTTTCGCCCCAAGAGGTGGGGTATTTGGTCTACGCTTCGCTTGGCTCGTTGCTTCGCGGGAATAAATTTATTATTGGAATAGTTCCAGCAGTTCTGTCAGTGAATGTATCTCTTTGTCCTGACCATAATCTTTTTTTACATTTTCTCTATTAATTAAAACAGCATATGCACCAGCATTTTTTGCACAGGTCATATCTTTTTCCTCATCACCCACAAACACAAGCTCGGATATGGCTGTATGCATTTTCTCGCTCAAAAACAAAAGTCCTTTTGTGCACGATTTCCGATATCCAGTATCGTTTGATGTATAAGGAAATTCTATATACTTTAATATGGAATCAATGTCTTCCAATGCATACGCATTATCCATGCCATACGCCACATCAGACAAGGTTCCAAGCCGTACCCCTCTTTCTGAAAGAGTTTTCAATGTTTCTGTGACATCAGAATACAAGGCGGAATCCTGTTTAAAAAAAGCATAAAAACTTTCTTTCACCTGTTCCATATCTTCCGGAGGAAGATTCATCCCCTGTAATATTTCTGTAAATATTTGAGTAGAGGAAACCTCATAATCCCTCGGATAAATTCTTGTATTATATTTCGTCAGCACATTGCCGGCGTTTTGATAATGTTCTTCGGAAAAAGAGTAATTATATTTTTCGGCAATATGCTCAAATGCCGGACGATACAATTTTGACCAGTTCAGCGGTATTTTATATTCAACAAGCGTCTGACCAATGTCAAATACGACTGCTTTCAACATATCTGCACTCCTTTTTAAAAACAAGTCACTCATTATTTTCTATGTACTGCTTAAAAAAGTTTAATATCTCCATCGTACAATCAACGATGCGGTTATGCTTATAATGTCTGTTACAGGAAAAATACCCAAAATATCCCCAGGGATCATTGACCTGTGGTCCCCAGTCCCACAGTCCATCCGGGTTCATCTGTTCCTGTAACCACTGCACAGCATCTTTCAAATAGAGCCCGGAACCCCGGAACTGATTGATATAGTTAAACGTATGAAACCACCGGCGCATCACTCTGTTTTGGAATTCATCCGGCAGATCATATGGCGTCTTCTCCCAAAAATGTCCCCGGATACTTGCCTCCCCGCCCAGATGGCGGAGCATGGCATTTTCAAGTTCCGGCGAAACCCTGTCACGGCGTTTTAACAACAGCTCACTTTGCATCGGAACAAGTCGGTCTTCTCTTGTCAGAAACAATTCGTGTTGGGCTGCTTTATCTGCTTCATAACAATATTCACCATTCGCATACGCCCGTTCAGCAATATAAAGCCATTGGTTATATATTTCGTCACACTCCGCACGATTTGGCTCAATCGCCTCTGCCAGGTTACATACTTCCGCCATTTGCCAGGGGATTGCCCTCTCATTTTTTTCAAATATTTCTTCTGAACTGGTTCCTTCTAACAGCGAGAACAGATATTCATTTGCCATGAACAAAATATCTCTGTCATGAATCGTTAAACCGATGTAAAGACATCTGTTGATTCCTGTTGTTGAAGTCGGAATCTTCGCCTTTGACAAATAATCTTTTGAGCGGAATCTACCCCATCCGCCATGTTCATCCTGCAACTGGTACATTTCTTCCACAATGTCACTCTGCAAAAACTCCTTACGCAAAACACTCAATTTTTTATCTTCATATGGAGTGTCCAGTAATGAAAATAAAATTTTGTACTTAACCGCAGGATAATCACAAAAATCATATAAGGTCATCGCATATTGATATAATTCATCCTTTGTCATGCTCTAAACACACCTCCCAGATACCTAAACTCCTCCCCTCACTTATGGTACGGCTCATTGCACCGGATGCGGTTAGCGCGGTACAACTGTTCTAATAGTATGACACGCATCAATTGGTGGGGAAATGTCATTTTTGAAAAACATACCGATTCGTCCGCCCTATTCAGAACAGACGGCGCGAGGCCGAGAGAACCCCCGATGATAAATGCAATATGGCTTTTTCCACTCGTCATAAGAGATTCCAGGTGATTAGAAAACACAACGGAGTCGTATTCTTTTCCTTTTAAATCAAGGGCAATTACATACATTGTATCTTTTATACAGGAAAGAAGACGTTCTCCTTCTTTTTCACGAATTTGCTGTTCCAGTGCCGCAGATGCACCATCCGGCGTTTTCTCATCCGGCACTTCCTGAATTGTGAGTTTGCCGTAACGGGACAGCCGTTTTTCATATTCACGGACAGCATCTGTATAATATTTTTCTTTTATCTTGCCCACACATAAAACGGAGTATCTCACATGCTTACCTCAATTTTACTTTCTTGTTTTTTGGAAGTTCATATATATATAAAAGACCATTTTTGACTCGGTGAACCTCTTTTCCAACAAAACCAAGACGGAATAATTCAAATATAAAATTAAAAATCAAAAAACCATGCGAGACAATCAAAATATTTTCCTTGTCCCAGTCAAGGCGTCTCATAAAGCGGTGTACTCTTTTCCTTGTGGCATGGATGTCTTCCGGCTGGCTTTTCGATTTAAAAAACCAGGCCAGCCGACCGCAGAAATGCCAGACAGGAAAAGGAAGCTTTAATCGCTCCGTGTGGATAAAAGGAGCATTATCCACTTCACGCAGGAGCTTGTCCAGATAAATATTTCCGCTGTATACTTCTTTTGCCGTTGTTACCGCTCGTTTTAAATCACTGCTGTAACAGATATCCCAATCCACGCCATACATATTGACTTTATTTTTAATGACACCTGCATGTTCATATTTTTGTGACCACTCCCTGAATTCCTCAGATGTCATCATTGTTTTATGGGGACAGTTTACCTTGAAATGCCGAACCAGACCAATTTTCATGTTCTCCTCCATCTATATTATCTACACGCCGTTATGCGCTTTGTAAATTTTGAATATGCTGATTCTTTTAGTATACTCTGAAACAGGCAGGAAATGCAAGTGCTTTCCGTTGTATTTTTCACTTACGGGTATTTATTTTAATTTGTGACATATTTATGACATATTTGTTCGGTATATTTATTTTTGGAAAGTATAAACTTTCTACTCCCACCCTATTATACGCTTTGATACCGTTAGGTATCAGAAAAAACACCCCGTTTGGGGTGTTTTTTCTTTTCCTTATTTTACAGGAAGATTCGACATTTTATCATACACTATGCTGTCAAGCCCTATATCTTTCTCTCTATGTATCCAGAGCCAGGCTGACTTTTAACGCTTCACTGATTTGTTTCATAATGACAGCATCCAGATGGCAAACCCGTTCACGCAGCCTGGATTTGTCGATCGTGCGGATTTGTTCTAAAAGAATGACGGAATCTTTTACAACTCCAAATCTCTCTGCCGCAAGCGCAATATGTGTCGGTAGTTTTGCTTTATTCATTTTGCTTGTAATTGCCGCACAAATTACAGTAGGGCTATACCGATTGCCCATATCATTCTGTATAATAAGAACCGGCCGTACGCCTCCTTGTTCGGAGCCAACGACCGGCCTGAGATCCGCATAATAGATATCGCCTCGTTTAACTACCACAAGTATTCCTCCATTAACTTTAAAAACTATTAGTAGTATTACCAATATACGGAATGATATTCAATACTGTGACCAAATTAATATTTTCTTGGGACACGCTCTGTTATACTGCAGACAAATTCATAGTTAAAGGAACCGGCAGCCTCAGCAATTTCCTCCACGGGAAGATATTTGTCCCCGTCCCTGCCGAATATTGTTACAACATCTCCTGCTTTTACATCTGGAATATCCGTTACATCTATCATAAACTGATCCATACAGATACGACCGACAATAGGGGCATATGTTCCATTAATCAATACCCTGCCCCGATTGGACAGCGCACGTTTGATACCATCGGCATAACCTACAGGAACTGTCGCTATGCACATTTCCCGGTTCGCAGTAAAAGTACCGCCATATCCAATAGAAAAGCCGTCTGGAACAGTTTTTACATAAGAAACACATGATTTCCACTGCATGGCAGGCTTAAGATGGATGACATCCCTTGATACCATATCCGATGGATATAAACCATAGGTAGTAATTCCAGAGCGCACCATATCAAGATTGGCTTCCGGGAAATCAATAATGGCTGCACTATTAGAGACATGATGAATGGCAATATCAATTCCTTCGTCAGCCAGCCAGCCAGAAAAGCGCTGATACTGTTCAAACGGTTCTCTTGCCGCCTCTGCTCCGCCTTCATCTGCCCGGGCAAAGTGGGTAAATAATCCCTCAATCTGAATAAATGGCAAAGCAGCAATTTCTTTTACTTCCAAAAAACTTTCCCTTGTTGGCATAAAACCAATCCGTCCCATACCGGTATCCAGTTTTATATGGATGCGCGCCTGTTTTTTCTGGAACATTCCTTCCTTTTGCAGTGCCTTTGCCATCTCAACTGTATAGACTGTCTGGGAAATATCATATTCTATTATTTTATCATACCAGACAATCGGCGTGTAACCGAGAATCAGAATCATTTTATCAATTCCCGCCTCGCGCAGTTCTATCGCCTCTTCTGCTGTTGCAACACCATATCCGTCTACCAGATCATATAGTGCTTTTGAGACAGGTACTGCTCCATGCCCATAAGCATTGGCCTTGACAATTGCCATTATTTTCGTCCCGGGACGAACCACCGTAATTTCCTCTTTTATATTATGGCGGATTGCTTCCAAATCGACAGAAGCATACGTTCGTTCAAAATATTTCTGTTCCATATTAATCCTCATTTTCCTGTCCTGCTTTCAGCGCCCGGGGAATTCCCTCAAGTAAATCAGAGGCCATCAGACCATACGCAGTCTTTTCTTTTCTCATGGTATCCCCGGCAAGACCATGGAGATAAACCGCAAGTTTTGCCGCCTCAAATGGTTCCACTTTCTGAGCCAGAAGTCCTCCCATGAGCCCTGCTAATACATCTCCGGAACCTCCGGTTGCCATTCCGTGGTTTCCTGATGTATTAATATATGTTTCTGTGCCGTTTGAAACTACCGTACGGGCATCTTTTTGTACGATTGTACATCCCCATTTTTTTGAAGCATCTTCCGTTGAAGGGACAATTTCTTCTAATAGTTCCGGAATTGTTTTTCCTGTCAGATAAGTCATTTCTTTAACATGAGGCGTCAAGATAAAATTCCCCGGCAATGTATCGGCATGACGTCCGCATATTGAAATGGCATCTCCATCGATTACGGTCGGTACAGATGTATGTTTTATTAGATATTGTATCATTTCTTCTGCTTTGGGTGAAAGGCCGATTCCAGGCCCCGCTACAACAGAATCTGCCCAATCAAGGACATCCGGTAGTTCTTCTCTTTCCGAAAAGAGAATTTCCGGGAGTGAACCCAAAAGTGCCGTGCGGTTTGTTTTATCCGTAACTACCCGGACAAGTCCTGCCCCTGCCGTATAGGCAGCTTTTGCTGCCAGAAAACAGGCGCCGCACATATCCTTTGAACCTGCGATTACAAGTACATGTCCGTAAGTTCCTTTATGGGAACGGTTTTCGCGCACAGGCATACGGTGCAAATCTTCTGTTTCATAAAAATATGCCCTGCCCTGTACAGAAGCTGTGCTGGCTTTCGGAAAACCAATATCCGTAATAAAAACTTCTCCGGCGTATTCGCAGCCGGGATACAGAACAAGCCCCATTTTGTTGACGCCAAATGTGACGGTAACAAATGCTTTTACTGCGATATTTAAAACATGCCCTGTTTCGGCACAGATGCCGGAAGGAATGTCAACGGCATAACATCTTGCACTACTCTCGTTTATTGACTTTATAACAGCCTCATAAACTCCGGTTACATCTCTTGAGAGCCCAATACCAAAAATACCGTCAATGATCACATCAAATACGCCGTCCGAAATTGACGAGAGCGGCAGTACAGGCACCTGGCAATTTACCGCCAGATAGAGCTGCTGTTTCATTTCTTCTGTCATCCGCTCCTCTTCTCCGACAACGGCAATTGCGGCATAATAGCCCTGTTCATGCAGAATACGGGCTACCGCCACAGCATCACCTCCATTATTTCCGGTGCCACATACAGCCAGTATTTTTACATCATGCTTTTCTCTTTTCATAAGAATAGCAGCCATTGACATAGCTGCTCTTTCCATCAGAACAGGTGACGGCATTCCCATTGTATGAATAGCGTGAGTATCAATTGCTTTTGCCTGGTCTCCCGTATATAAATATTTCACACCGTTTCCCCCTTTGTACCAATGGCAAAGGCAGTTGCTAAATCCTTTGTATTGGTAATGGTAATCATAATATTTTCAATTCCCAATTCTTCTTGCTTTTCTTTTGCCTTGCCAGAAAGCACTACATAGGGGGCGCCGTTTTCTTTTCGCAATATCGCTATTTCGCCAGCATCAATTCCTGAAAAACCGGTACCGAACATTTTCACGACTGCCTCTTTCCCGGCAAAGTCTGAAGCAGCACGGTGTTTCAAAGTATCCCACTGCTCCCGTTCCTCTTGTGTAAAGATACGCTCTGCAAAGTGCTCCCTCTCACAGGCATGCACTACACGGCTGATTTCTATTGTATCAATACCAATCCCAACAATCACTGGACCTCCTCCTTGTTATAATTGAGCCATGGTTTAACTGGGTCTCCTTTTGTGCTTTTTATCATAAAGGTTCATAATGGAATGTCCTAACAGGCCATGCATTAATGCATAGGCATTATCCATAGTTTCTTCTAGCTCTTCTTTTTCTTCCGTTTTATCTATTAAAATATTCTTAATCTGTTTAATTTCCTGGTTAAGCTGTGCAATTTCTTCATCACCATTTTCGAGTCTCTCAAAACAGTAAGAAGCTCCAAGCATCATAAGTGCTTCATTAGCCTCCTTGATTTCTCCAGGCAGAAGCATCAGCTCATCCGAGTCTTTTTCAATTTTCTCATTCATTTCCAGCAGAAGCCTCTGTTGGTTATCCTTTTTTAAATCATCAAAATCTGTATCTCCCTGCATTCCGGCAATAATGCCATTCATCAGCTTTTTTTTCGACTTCTTTAAATCCTTAATATGATTTACCAGATAGCCCTGGCGTTTTAAAAGCCTGTTTACTTCTTTTTCCAGTATTTCGATATCGGCTGGCTTTTTACCGGGCGGGAATAATTTGTGCCATCGGTTATCCAATACAAGCACAGGAATTTCTTTTCCCCTTAACGCCTTTTTTATTTCCATGGCAAAATCCGTATTTTGGACAACATTTGCTTTTGGGACAAAATTATTTTTTTGTTGTTTCTTCATGGCACATACCCCCTTTTCGTGAATTACAGAATATTATGTTGGGGGCAAAATTCCTTTTGACCCCAACATAATATTATATGTCCTCCGATGTATTTTCGGAAAGATTAATCATATTATAGGAAAGGCTCATCAGGCTCTCTGCCAGATGAACATTCTCGACTGCAGCATTATCCGGCAAATTTAAATCTGTAGCTGCAAAATTCCAAAAAGCGCGGACTCCCATATCCATAAGTGTTGCAGCTACTCCTGCGGCGGCGGATTTGGGAATGGTCAGAGCAGCAATATCCACCGTGTGCCCCTTGACAAATGAAGACAACTCCGACATGTCCATAACAGTGTTCTCACCTACTGTTTTTCCCACTTTATCCGGATTGCTGTCAAAAATACCAGAGATCAGAAAACCTCTTTTTTCAAACCCACCGTAATTGGCCAGCGCCTGACCAAGGTTTCCCGCTCCGATTATAATAACAAAATGCTGTTTGTCAAGACCAAGAATACGACCGATTTCATTACGCAGCACTTCAACATTATAACCATATCCCTGCTGGCCAAATCCACCAAAATTATTGAAATCCTGACGAATCTGGGAAGCGGTGACATGCATCCTCCGGCTCAGTTCCTGAGAAGAAATTTTGTCAATTCCTTTGTCAAGAAGTTCACTCAGATATCTATAATAACGCGGCAGCCGTTTAATAACCGCAGAAGATATTTTCTTTTCCAACCTCGTTTTGCCTCCATTTTTCCAGTATCCAATTCAGCTATTGTATCCTCTTATTGTCATTATAATGGAATGTTAAAATCCTGTCAATCAAACCGGTTGCAAAAACCCTGAAAACTGTGTAAAATAGTTTTATTCACAGTAGACAATATATGTGCAAAATAATGGCACAAGAACGGGGAGCCCTATGATTTTAGCATGTAATAATATTAATAAAGCATTTTTAGAACAGGATATTTTAAAGGACGCTTCTTTTCATATAAACGAACGGGAACGAGTTGCTCTTGTCGGAATAAATGGTGCGGGTAAGACTACCCTTTTACGCATTCTTGTAGGAGAAATGGACGCTGATTCCGGGGAGGTAATCCGTGCCAAAGATACTACACTCGGTTATCTTCCACAACAGCAGGAATACCACTCTTCACAGACCATTTACGAAGAACTTCTTGCCGTAAAATCTGATGTAATTGAAATGGATAAAAGGCTTCGTGTTCTTGAGCAGGATATGGTAAAGGCAGAGGGAAACGAACTAAAGAAAATTATGGAGCAATATAACCGCCTGCAGACAGCCTTTGAATCCGGGGAAGGTTACTCTTATAAAAGTAAAGTTGTTGGAGTTATTAATGGACTCGGATTTGGTGGCGATGCCATGAATCAGTGTATCGACACTCTTTCCGGCGGTCAGAAAACCCGCGTGGCACTTGGCAGGCTTTTACTTATGGAGCCTGACCTTTTAGTTCTGGACGAGCCGACAAACCACCTGGATTTGGAGTCCATACAATGGCTCGAATCCTATCTTGGCGGATATAGGGGAAGTGTTCTTATTGTGTCGCATGACCGCTATTTTCTTGACCGTATTGCGGAGAAAGTAGTAGAAATCGAACACGGCAAAGTAATGACCTTTAATGGGAATTACAGCATGTACGCAAAGAAAAAAGAAGCTCTCCGGGAAACACTGCTTCATCAGTATTACAATCAGCAGCAGGAAATACGGCATCACGAGGCGGTAATTGAGAAACTGAAATCTTTTAACCGGGAAAAATCCATTCGGCGCGCCGAGAGCCGGGAAAAAATGCTCGCCAAAATAGAACGTCTGGATAAGCCACAGGAGTACGAAAAGAAAATGTCATTTACTCTGACTCCCTACCAGACCAGTGGTAATGATGTTCTGAAAGTGGAGGATTTCAAAAAGAGTTTTGGAGACAACGAGCTATTTGAACATATTTCTTTTGAAATAAAACGTGGGGAAAAAATTGCTATCTTAGGACAGAATGGAACAGGGAAAACTACACTTCTGAAAATGATTTGCGGTTTGGAACCGGCAGATACCGGTACGGCCACTCTTGGCACCCACGTGGAAATCGGGTATTATGACCAGGAGCATAATATTCTTCACGAAAAGAAAACGATATTTGAGGAAATTCAGGACGATTATCCCTATCTGGACAATACGGAAATCCGGAATGTCCTTGCCGCCTTTTTATTCACCGGTGACGACGTATTTAAACAAATCGGACAGCTCAGCGGCGGGGAAAAGGGGCGCGTCTCTCTGGCAAAACTTATGCTGTCGGAAGCAAACTTCCTCTTATTGGACGAGCCGACAAACCATCTGGATATTGCGTCCCGCGAAATACTTGAGGACGCTGTCAATAATTACACCGGAACAGTTCTCTATGTATCGCATGACCGCTATTTTATTAACCGGACGGCAACGCGGATTCTGGATTTAACAGAAAAAAAACTCCTGTCCTACCCGGGGAATTATACTTATTATCTTGAGAAAAAGGAAACGATGGAACGTATTCATCTGGACACCGCCCCTGATACCGCCCAGGCAAAAGGAGTATCTCAGGGAAAACTGAACTGGAAGGCGCAAAAAGAACAGGAAACAAAAAAGAGAAAACTCCAATCCGCCTATCAAAAAGAAGAGGACTTCATTGAAGAATTGGAAAACCGCATTGCCGCCATAGACAGGGAAATGCTTCTTCCCGAGAATGCTACAAGTGTAGAACAATTGACAAAATTATCAGAAGAACGCGATGAAAAGGAAACTGCCCTCACCTCTGCCATGGAGCGGTGGGAGCAGCTTGCCCAGGAACTTGAAGCACTTAACGTAAAAGAGGGAGGCTGATGCCTCCCTCCTGGGTATTATATATCTACATCCACTTCTGTCCCTTTCAAATCTTCCATGATCAAATCAAGTTCATCCATAATTTTTTTGAGTTTTTTATCCGCTGTATTTTTCTGGGTACTATAAGAAGAGAGGTTATCCATAATCTTATCCAGCGCATCGTGGTGGGGAGGATTGCTATCAATAGATGAGGTGCTGGAGTTCTTGGCCTTTTCCACGGTTTTCTCCAGTTGCTTTTGTTTCTCCTTTTTGGTCTCGAGTTTGCTCTCCTCTTTCTCCTTTTCCTCGGCCTTTTTCTTTGCTTCCTCAACCACATCTTCCAGTTTTTCTTCCACGTGGTCAACAGCTTCATCACGAAGCTCTCCAATAATTTCCTTATTGGCAGTCATCAGAATATCTTCCGCTGTTTCCTGGGCTTCCTGCATTGGTTCGGATTTGAGAAGTTCTATTTTCATATCTCCCCAGGCCTGCTGAATGGCTTCCACGGCTTTCTCACTTGACTGGATTCTGTTCTCGTACTCTTTGACATCATTATCCATGGAAAGCATTTCTTTCTGGAAATTCGTCAATCCTGCTTTATGTATTTCCGTCAGATTCTCTTCTTCCTCTTCCGTGAGTTCTATACTCGACAGCGGATTTTTCGCTTCTTTTTCTTTTCTGAGAAGTTCAAGGTTTTTATATTCTTCACTGTCCTCCGTAACGTTATACCGTTCCATGATATTTCCGCGCTGATCTTCTATTTCTTTAATAGCTGTCTTATCTGCTATTCGCTGATCTAAAAGCTCCTGGGATTTATCAAGCATTGCCGTCATATCTTTTTCTATCTGCTTGGCACTCTTAAATACATCACCAACAATCTTTGACGCTTTTTTCTGCGCCTGCTGACGTTTTGCAGTAATGATGTCTGTCGGCTTATTCATATTGCCGGCAAATATCGTCTTTCCATTTGATTTATTATTTGCCGCTCTTTTGCTGGACGCTGCACGCTCGTTTGTTATAAATAAATCATTGTTTGTTTTTCCAGTATTCACTACCATTGTTCCCCCTCCAATCCCTGATATTTTTATCCATAAAAAATTTTATTCATAAAAACGGCTATCTAAATTATATATCGACCAAACAATGGTATTTTTTAACATCTAATTTA
>DKUB01000058.1:0-41493 GCA_002490465.1 Lachnoclostridium sp. UBA7215 | reverse complement strand
TTTTTAACATCTAATTTTAAATAATGGATTGGATTATTTCATTGGATTTTCTATAGATTTCCTCAACATCCTCATCCACTAAGAATTTTCGGTTCTCATATAGAATTTTCCCATTAATCATTGTCATTTTTACATTATCCTTGCTTGCACTGTATACAATGTTCTTAGCAATATTATGGAGCGGCTGCATATTTGGTCGGTGCATATCTATCATGATAATATCTGCTTTTTTCCCGATGGCTAATGTGTCACATTCGTTCAGGCCCATTGCCATTGCGCCGCCTGTTGTAGCCATATGCAGCACGTCACGGGCATCCATGGCAGAGGCGTCATTATGTTTTACTTTTGGCAGTACAGATGCGAGATACATCTCGCGAAACATATCCAGCGCATTATTGCTGGCTGAGCCGTCTGTACCAAGGGCAACATTTACGCCTTTATCCAACAGGGCGCACAAATCAGCAATTCCACTGGCAAGTTTTAGATTTGAGCACGGGTTTGACACAATGGAGACGCCGCGTTTGGCACAGATTTCCATATCCTCTTCGTCCATCCATACCCCGTGGAAACCGCCGCCGCCATAACGGAACATACCAACGGAATCCAGAAATTTAACCGGCGACATGCCATAGCGCTCATAACACTCTTCTACCTCTTTTTTTGTCTCAGCCAAATGCAGATACATAGGCATCTTTAATCGGTTGGCAAGCTCGGCAAGCCCTTCAATGGATTCCCTTTTTGTTGTGTATTCTGCATGGAAACCAAGCTGGCAGGACACCAAATCTCCCATGGCATTAATTTCATGAAACTGTGCTTCTGTGCGCTCAATTGTTCCGCCAAAATCATTCATGCCCCCGCAAAAAACAGAGCGAAATCCCATATCCATAGAGGCCCTGGCATGGGCAGGATTGTCCAGATACATATCAAAATTGGCTGTGATGCCGCTTGTCAGATACTCGAGCATCGCTAATTTGGAAAGCGTGTACTGTGCCTCACTGCTGAGTTTTGCCTCCATAGGAAAAACTCTGTCATAAAGCCATTCCTGCAGCGGCAAATCATCCGCATAGGAGCGCAAAAAAGTCATAGCTGAATGGGTGTGGGCATTTTTAAATCCGGGCAGTAAAACATTTCCCTCACAGTCGATTTCCCTATCCCAGCTCTCCTGTCTTTCAGCCGCATATTGTTTGGCACTGTCTTTATCCCCGACAAATACAATCCTGTCATCTTCTACATAAAGCTCTCCCTCTATCAGGTCTGTCTTCTCTTCCATCGTCATTATCTTTGCATTATAAAAACGTATTTTCACAGTGATTCCTCCATTCTCATTGCTTCCAGTGATTTTGTAACAAGGCGTTTAAAGAGCGGCGCGGCACGGTCTGCCACAAGCCCGACCTCTTCATGGCTCAATGGTTTCGCACTTGTCCCCCCAGCCATATTGGTAATACAGGAAATACCGCAGACCCGCATTCCCATATGTCTGGCCGCTACTGCCTCCACGGCGGTACTCATTCCGACAGCATGAGCCCCAAGCATAGATATCATCCGCACTTCCACCGGTGATTCATACGCAGGGCCGGTCGTCTGCAGGTATATTCCTTCTTTTATGGGGATTTGTTCCCTCCTCGCTGTCTCTTTAATAATGCTGCGCAATCTCTCATCATATATCGTATCCATCGAGGGAAAACGCGGCCCGAATTTCTCCTCATTTGCTCCTATCAGCGGAGAGGGGACAAATGTGCTAATCTGGTCGGTTATCATCATGAAATCTCCCGGAGATAAAGTCGGGCTGACACCCCCCGCAGCATTTGTCAAAAATAATATTTCCGCCCCGAGGCAGCGCATCAGACGAACGGGCAGTACAACATCGCTCATGGCATATCCCTCATAAAAATGAACCCGCCCCTGCATAATAACAACAGGCATTTTCTCTATGTACCCAAATACAAACCGTCCTTTATGTCCAGCTACGGTGGATACCGGAAAGCCAGCAATTTCCGAGTATTCTACAGTTGTCTCTGTATCTATCTCGTCAGCCAGTGCCCCGAGTCCACTCCCTAAAATAAGGGCGGCACGTGGCTGGAATACCGTTTTTTTACGAATCTGCCCTGCACAATCTTCTACCTTTTTCCATACTTCCATCATAGCTGCCTCCGTTCTTTATAAAAATTCTGCAAATACGCGGTTGCTCACATCAATCCCGCGCCGGGTGAGGAAAATCCTCTCCCCTTCTCTTTCCAGGAGCCCCTGGGATATCAGGGAATATACTTTTTCACCATAGCAGGCCTCAAAATTTTTCTGAAACAGGTGTTGGAACCGGGTGGCAGAAATACCATCCATACACCTGAGGCCGAGAAACATAAACTCTGCCATTTCCTCTTCCCTCGTCAAAATCTGTGTCTCCCGGACGGGAAACTCCCCCTTTGATACCTGCATTTGATACTTTCCAAGCTCTGCTTCGTTTTCTATTCGCCTCTGTCCGACAAGGGATGCTGCCGAAAGTCCTACGCCAATATATTCCTCCCTCTGCCAGTATTTTATATTGTGCCGGCATTCTTTCCCATCTCTGGCATAATTGGATATTTCATACCGCCTGTATCCCGCCGCAGATAAAATTTCTCCGGTACATTCATACATTTTCCGGTCCGTCTCCTCATCCACCGGAGGACATTCGCCGTATAACGGATAAAAGGGCGTCCCCTCTTCAATAATCAGGCTGTAAGAGGAAATATGCTCCGGCGCCAGCCCTGTCACTCTATGAAGGGTACTCTCATAGCTTATGAGCGTCTGTCCCGGAATCGCCGCCATCAAATCAATGTTTATATTATGGAATCCGATTTTTCTCGCCAGTTCATAACTTTTCAAAAAATCAGCATATGTGTGGATTCTTCCCAGCGCCTTTAACTCGCTGTCCACAGAGGACTGCAGCCCAAAACTGATACGGTTTACCCCGGCATGAAACATCTGCCGCAGTTTTTCTTCTGTCACAGTTCCCGGATTGCACTCAATGGTAAATTCCGCGTCACGCCCCGGTGAAAAGGTATCATGGATTGCCTGAAATAAAAGGGATAATTCGTCCGCTTCCAGAATGGACGGCGTCCCCCCTCCAATAAATACGGTTTCTGCCTCACCATCAGGAAACCTATCGCGCCAAAGCGCCATTTCTTTTATCAGCAACTGTAAATACGCCAGCCGTTTGGCCGGTTCTGCCGGAAAGGACACAAAATCACAGTAGCCGCATTTTTTGATACAGAACGGGATATGGATATATAGCCCGATTTTACTCTTCATCATCCAGTTTTAAAACGCTCATAAATGCCTTTTGCGGAATCTCAACATTTCCTATCTGGCGCATGCGCTTTTTCCCTTCCTTTTGCTTTTCTAACAGCTTTCTCTTTCTGGATATATCACCGCCATAACACTTGGCAAGTACGTCCTTTCTTACCGCCTTTACGGTTTCCCTTGCGATTACTTTATTTCCGATTGCCGCCTGAATCGGAACTTCAAATAAATGCCTTGGAATTTCTTTTTTCAGTTTCTGGCACATTTTACGGCCGCGTTCATAGGCGGAGCTCTCATGTACGATAAAAGACAGAGCGTCTACTTCCTCCCTGTTGATTAATATATTCAATTTTACCAGTTTTGCCGGCTCATACCCTTTCATCTCATAGTCAAAAGAAGCATATCCACGGGAACGGGATTTCAGCGAATCGAAAAAATCATAAATAATTTCATTGAGCGGAAGAATATATTTTAAAAGAGCCCTTGTCTCCTCCATATATTCCATACTGACATAGACACCGCGTCTCTCCTGGCACAATTTCATAATGGCACCGACAAATTCAGATGTTACCATGATCTCCGCCTCGACAACCGGTTCTTCCATGTGTTCAATTTCGGATGGATCCGGAAGGTTTGACGGATTTGTCACCTCTACCAATTCCCCATTTGTTTTGTAAACACGATAAACTACGCTTGGCGCTGTTGTCACCAGATCAAGATTATATTCCCGCTCAAGACGTTCCTGAATCACTTCAAGGTGAAGCAGCCCAAGAAAACCACAGCGAAAACCAAACCCGAGAGCGGCAGAAGTTTCCGCTTCAAATTGGAGAGAGGCGTCATTTAACTGTAGTTTTTCAAGCGCATCCCTGAGATCCTGATACTTTGCTCCATCAGCCGGATACAGCCCGCAATAAACCATAGGCATTACCTTCTTATATCCAGGAAGAGCTTCTCTACATGGATTTTCTGCATCTGTCACCGTATCCCCGACCCGGGTACCATCGACATTTTTCAGACTTGCTGTTATATATCCGACCATTCCGGCTGACAGCTCTTCGCAGGGAATAAACTGTCCGGCGCCAAATGTCCCCACTTCCACGACCTCTTCTTCCATACCAGTTGCCATCATTTGGATTCTTGTTCCTTTTTTTACTTTTCCCTCAAAAAGACGGCAGAAAATAATAACTCCTTTATAGGAATCATAAAGGGAATCAAAAATAAGGGCTTTTAACGGCTCATTTTCGTCCCCTGACGGAGCCGGTATTTTCTTTACAATCTGTTCAAGAACTGCCTCAATGTTCGTTCCCAGTTTTGCAGAAATCTGCGGCGCATCCTCAGCTTCAATCCCAATTACATCCTCAATTTCATGAATGACACGTACAGGGTCAGCACTCGGCAAATCAATTTTATTGATAACCGGCATAATTTCCAGATCATGGTCAATGGCAAGATAACAATTAGCCAGCGTCTGCGCCTCAATTCCCTGTGCGGCATCTACAATAAGGATAGCACCCTCACAGGCAGCCAGGCTGCGTGAAACTTCATAATTAAAGTCTACATGCCCCGGTGTATCAATCAGATTAAACAGATACTCCTCTCCGTTCTCAGCTTTATATACAATGCGGACGGCCTGGGATTTTATTGTTATCCCCCGCTCTCTCTCTAATTCCATATTGTCCAGTACCTGGGCCTGCATCTCCCTGCTGGTCAGCAGTCCGGTTTTTTCAATAATACGGTCAGCAAGCGTAGATTTTCCGTGATCAATATGGGCAATAATGCAAAAATTTCTTATATGACTTTGTTTTAATACTGACATGGCTGTTAATTCCTTTCCCGTTCTCTGTGCTTATCTTAGCATATTTCCCAAATGTTTTCCATAAAAAAAAGATGCTGCCTTGTATTTTACACAACTTTATTGTAAAATGAAAACTATTAGGATTCGACTAAGGAGGAAAAATGTTATGAAATCAATACTTTCACGGGTTCTTGTTCTTAGTTTGCTAATACCAATCAGCTATTCATCAACAACAGAATCCGAGGCAGCTGCTATTAAGCTCAACAAAACCACTCTCACGTTGACGGTAGGCACCAGTTCTACTTTGAAAGTGAAAGGAGTAAAGGCAAAAAAAGTGAAGTGGTCATCGAACAAAAAAAATATCGCCACTGTGACATCGGCCGGAAAAGTCCGTGCAAAGGCGACAGGTAATGCAACGATTACAGCAAAAATTTCCAAAAAGAAACTCCGTTGTAAGGTCAGTGTAAAAACAAAGGGGGGTAATGGCACAAAAGCAAATCCTAAATCTGCCTATAACAATAATACCTTTAACTATTACGAAGAGGGGAAGAAAAAAGGCAGTTTTACTATGAAGCTTTTAAGGTTTGAATCAGGAGAAAGCGCTGCACAGATGGCAAGAGCCAACTCCTCTAACCCGGTTCCGGAAGCCAATCAGGAATATATATATTTTAAATTCCAGATTAAATACAATTCCGGTACTCAGACAATTGAGGCAAAAGATATCTTCAACTACTATTACAATATATACGGGGATAATTCCACCAGGCAATTAACAAATCTTGACTGGGGATTTTTCTTTGAACCGGTCGATGATTTAGGTACCGTACTGTTGTCACCGGGAAATACCGTAACATGTGGCAAAGCGATATTAGTAGAAAAAGGATACTCGCCTATTACTTATCGTATTCAGACAGGCAAGAACTCGTATACGTGGTTTACTACTGCGTAATAAATTTTATTCCGTGAATCCCGGGTATCCGGATTCACGGAGTTTTTATATTATGTCCTGACAAACGATATGTCTAATATTGCAAAAAGAAGAACCAGCAAAGCTGATTCCTCTTAGTCTTACATTTTTCAGTTAGCTACTCTATTCTGTCTTCTCATAGAAAAACGATTTCATACCTTTAAACCCAAATTTACCCGGCTCAATAATCTGTTCTGTACTCCCGACAAATAACACACCTTTTGAAACGAGGGAAGACGCAAACCTCTTGTAAATGCCGTCTTTTGCCTCTCCGGTAAAATAAATCAAAACATTTCGGCAAACAATCATATGTATACCGGTGGGATAAGGGTCACGCAATAAATCATGCTGCATGAATTTAATGCAGGATTTCAACTGGTCTGAAACCTTGACCATTCCTTTACCGTCACGTGTAATGTATTTATCCTGATAGCGTTTTGGTAAATCCTTTATACTTTTTTCCAAGTAATATCCCTTTTTTGCTTTTTCCAAAACTTCATTATCCAGATCTGACGCAATAATCTGAATATTATTGAGTGGAAGAAACTCACTGAGAACCATAGCCAGTGAATACGGCTCATCACCTGTGGAACAGGCAGCACTCCATATTTTAAGACGCTTTCCATACCTCTTTATAAGATCTGGTATAATCACTGTCTCTAATGTTTTCCACTGTGTTGGATTACGGTAAAATTCAGAAACATTAATCGTAAGATAAGCAATAAACTTATCATATGCCTCCGAATCTTTCTTAAGCAAAGCAATAAACTCCTTATAAGTATCTACCTTATATTTTTGGGCAAAACTGTCAATTCTCCTCTTCATCTGCCCTTCTTTATAATTATTCAGGTCAATGGTGGATAATTTCAGATACTCTTTTTTAAAGATTTCATAGCTATCCTGCATCATATATTATTCTTCTACTTTCTCTTCTACATTTTCTGTTTGAACAGAATCTTCTGTCTGAGCATTGTCACCCGATGAAGCCGCATCACCAGCTGAAGCTGTGTCAGCTTTTTTATTCTCAATTTCGACCGCTTTGATACTCAAACTGATTTTTTTAGTTTCCTCATTGAAATCCACGATTTTTGCTGTGATTTCCTGTCCAACATTTAAAACATCCGATGGTTTTTCTACATGGTCAATAGATATCTGGGATACGTGAAGCAATGCATCGATTCCCTCTTCCAATTCAACAAATGCTCCGAAGTCTGTCATTCTGGCAACTTTTCCTTTAATCAGTGTACCAACCTGATATTTCTCTGCGGCATTTTTCCATGGGTTGTTACCTTCCAGTTTTAAAGTCAGGGCAATTTTATTTTCTGCAATATCTTTAATCATGACATTTACTTTATCACCGACTTTGAACAGTTTTTTTGGATCCTCTACACGTCCCCACGACATTTCAGAGATATGAAGCAGTCCATCTGCACCGCCAAGGTCGATAAATGCACCAAAGTCCGTAAGATTTTTTACAGTACCCTCAATCATCATGCCAACTTCAATTTTTGCCATCAGTTCCTCTTTCATCTTTTTCTTCTGGGAAACAATAAGCTGTTTGCGGTCACCGATAATTCTTCTCTTATGAGGATTTACCTCCGTAAGAACAAACTCAATGTTCTGGTCAGCATATTTTGTCAGGTCTTTTTCATAAATATCGGAAACAAGACTTGCCGGAATGAAGACACGCCCTTCTTCATAAGCAACACTTAAACCGCCTTTGAGAACAGCAACAACTTTTCCGGTAAGTATCTCATTATTTTCAAATGCCTCTTCAAAACGTTTATTAATTTTGTCCTGCAACAGTCTTTTGTAAGTGAGAAGTACCTGGCCCTCACCGTCATTTACCTTGAGAACTTTAACTTTCAGAGTATCACCAGGTTTTACCTCGGCAGTCAAGTCAACATCTGTATTATTGCTGTACTCGTTCTTCGTTAAAATACCATCTGCTTTATATCCAATGTTTAAGATAATTTCATTGTCTTTAACTCCGATAACTGTCCCTTCTACAACCTCACCATTGTGGATTGTTACTAATGAATCCTCTAACATTTCTTCAAAACTCATATTTTCTGACATGCCTCTAGAACCTCCTGTATAATATTATTTGGGGTTGAAGCCCCTGCGGTAATACCTAGGCTTGTAAATGAACTGAGTGAAATGGAACTCAAATCATCTACTGTCTGTATAAAAAAAGTGTTTTCACACTGATTTTTACATATCTCGTATAATTTGTGTGAATTTGAGCTCTGCATACCACCAATGACTAGCATTGCATCTGAGCGAGCAGCAAGTTTAGCAGCTTCACTCTGTCTTGTGATAGTCGCATTGCATATCGTATTCACAGCAAGTATATCATAACCTTTTTTTGAGATAATTTCAACTAAATCTTTAAATTTTTTGTAATTAAATGTCGTTTGTGCCACAACACATACTTTTTGGTCTGGATTTTCCAAAAAAAACGCTTCTGCCTCCTCTGCCGTCTCAATGACCGTTCCGTTTCCAGCTGTCCATCCGAGAGTTCCCTGTACCTCCGGATGGGACTCTGTTCCTATAATAACAACAGCATATCCTCTTTCACTATAAGAAGAAACTGTCTCATGGATTTTCTTTACAAATGGACATGTGGCATCCTCAAAACAAATCCCCTTTTTTTCAAGAAAATCGACAACAGATTTTGCAACTCCATGTGAGCGGATAACTACAGTTGTGTTTCCGTCAGCCAAAGCTTCTTCCGGAGAATCCACAACAAAAACTCCTTTTCCTTCCAAATCGTTTACAACATGTTCATTGTGAATAATAGAGCCAAGAGTGCAAACCGGTCCTTGCTTTTTTTCGGCCAGCGAATATACACTGTCAACTGCCCGTTTTACGCCAAAACAAAATCCCGCGCTCTCTGCCAGTTCTATCTTCATACCCTTTTCCCCTCTGTTATCTCTATTATTTTTGCAACAACCTCCGGAATTGTCATATCAGATGTGTCCAGGTAAATGGCGTCATCCGCCTGTTTTAATGGTGCGATTTCTCTGTTCATATCTTCTTCATCGCGTGCTAAAATATCCTGTTCTATTTCCTTTAAATCACAGGCAATTCCCTTTTCCTGCAAATCCCTGCAGCGTCTCTCCGCACGGGCATGAGCCGCTGCTGTCAGAAAAATTTTCACTTCAGCATCCGGCAAAACAACAGTTCCAATATCCCTTCCGTCCATAATAACATCAGAAGATTCCGCCATTTTCCTCTGCAGATTTAAAAGCCGGGTTCTAATTTTTCCATATTTTGCAACAACAGAGGCGTTCTTCCCGATTTCTTCCTGCCGGATTTCTGCTGACACGTCTTTGTCTTTTAAAAATATGTGCTGCTCACCCTCTTCATACGCTATACGGATTTCAATATCATCACAGGAAGCATTTACAGCCTCCTCATCAGAAGTATCAATTCCATTTGATAAAAAATAATAGGCCATAGTTCGAAACATTGCCCCTGTATCCACGTATACAAAAGAAAGTTTCTCTGCCACTAATTTGGCAATTGTGCTTTTACCTGCTCCTGCCGGTCCATCAATCGCTATTTTCATAAATTCCTCCTATCCGGAAACGTGTTTTTTCAACCGTTCCTCACTGTCCAAATATTCCGGCTGTGCCGGCTGCATATCCTGTTGACCATGCAATTTGTAAATTATAACCTCCAGTCAGGGCATCCAAATCCAGAATTTCCCCTGCCAGATATAACCCCTTCACCAATTTAGACTCCATGGTCTGGGGATTAATTTCATCCACCTGTACACCGCCTCTTGTAATAATTGCCTCATCCCAGCTGCGCAGTCCGGTCAGTGTAAGGGTAAAATTTTTTATATTGTCTGCAATTTTCTGCCGTTCTTCCTTTGTTATCTGGTTTGCCTTTTGGTCCAATTTTAATCCGCTTCTTTCCAGGAGCACCGGAACCATACTTTTAGGCAGCATGTGTATCATGGTATTTTTCAACGAATGCCCTCCTGCCGCCTCAAAATCACGGATCAATTTGTTTTTTAGCTGTTCCTGGGAAAGTGCCGGCTTCATATCAATGTGGAGAACCATATTGTTCTCCGTAAGACAGTCGCCAATCTGACTGCTGGCACTTAATATTAACGGTCCGCTTACTCCATAATGGGTAAAAAGAACCTCGCCGAAACCTTCAAATAAAGTCTTTTTGGATTCTGTATTCTGTATTTTGACGGCGGAATTTTTCAGAGTAAGTCCCTGCAGCTTTTGGGGGATATTCTCTTTAATGCATATCCCCGTGAGACCCGGCCGAAGCTTCGTTACGGTATGCCCTGCCCTTTTTACCATCCGATATCCGTCCCCGGAAGAGCCAGTCGATGGATATGACATCCCTCCAGTTGCCAGAATGACTTTGTCTGCTGTTATGATTTCACCATCTGCCAGAACAACGCCCTGTATGATTCCATCCCGGATACTGAGACCGGCCACTCTTTTTTGAAGCCGTATTTTAACATTCAGCCGCCTGCACTCTCGTTCCATGCCTCGAATTACATCCGAAGATTTATCCGATACAGGAAAAACACGTCCGCCTCTCTCTACTTTTGTAGAAACTCCGAGTGCCTCAAAGAATGCAATGGTATCCTGATTAGAAAATCCATAAAAAGAACTATACAAAAATTTATGATTTGTTACAATATTAGAAAATAAATCAGAAACATCACAGGCGTTAGTGATATTACATCTTCCTTTTCCTGTGATAAATAGTTTCTTTCCAAGTTTTTCATTTTTTTCAAACAGGACTACCTGCTGTCCTGCCCCCGCACTCTGGATGGCTGCCATCATACCCGCAGCGCCTCCGCCGACAACAACTGTTCTTTCCATGTGTAACCTCAGATAATTTTAATTATACTAGCGAGATAAATAAATCTCATCCTGCCCGAATTCCAAATTGTCGCTTTTATAGGCTTTGCCATCTACCTGGAATATAATGTCATGACAGGTTTCTATATTATCAATCAAACTATTGGCAAAACACTCTAAAATAAGTTTTTCCAATTTTTTATTGCAATTTTTCACTGGTTCCCCCTCAGATGAAAAAGAGAGATACAATTTGTTCCCCTTCTTTTTAATAACCGGGGGGGTAATTTGATATTCCATTAAGTTATTCAGTACAAGTGAAACAATATATTTTTCTGATATTTTTTCCTTTCCCTTACGCACGGATACCGGAACAAGCGTCTGGGAATCTGAATTGATAGAGTATACTGTAATTGTTTCTATACGGTTTTCCTGCGTCGGCATACTTGTTGGAACTGTGGGCGCATCCGGAGTATGAACGCAGCCTGCCAATAAGATACAAACACTGACAAATATAAATAATAACCGTAACCGTCTCACCAAATCCTCTCCTTATCCGGCTGTTACTTCTTCCTCCAGACAATCCAATGCGAATTTTAAAGCCGCCTCTACCGCCTGGCTGCGCACTTCATTTCGATCACCCTGAAAGAAAAACCGCCTTGTTTTTACTATATTGTGCAGTGAACACCCAATATATACAAGACCAACCGGAGTCTCAGCAGTTCCCCCTCCCGGTCCTGCAATACCTGTTGTGGACAAACCCATATCTGATTTTGCCGTCCGCTCACAACCGACTGCCATTTCCCCGGCCGTCTCGGCACTGACTGCACCACAACGAATAAGCGTATCATGTTTTACCTGAACAAGCTGTTCTTTGGCTTTTTCCGAATAAGTAACAAAACCGCAGCCAAAAACTTCAGATGCGCCGTCTACACCCACGATTGCTCCTGAGAGCAGCCCGCCGGTACAAGATTCCGCTGTGCTTATTGTATACTTTTTATTTGTCAGTTTGTTGACAAGTTCATATTCTGTTCCCATTTATTCCACATCTTTCATAATATCGCGGTTTTTATATATATAATCGACCAGAGATATAATGGTAAGAATAACCGATGCATATATCAAAACCGCATTAATAATCCGAAATACCGGGTGTTTAAAATCAAAGATCAGCACAATAGACATTACCATCTGGACAAATGTTTTCACTTTGCCCCAATTACTTGCTGCAATGGTTATCCCCTTTTCCGCTGCAACCAACCGGTAACCGCTGATAATAAATTCCCGGCTTATTATAATAATAACAGCCCACACCGGCATCTCTGCATTTTCTTCTGCCAGGAAACATATGAGTGCAGCACAGACCAGCAGTTTGTCTGCCAGCGGGTCCATAAATTTCCCAAATGTTGTAATCTGATTATACTTGCGGGCAAGATGACCATCCAAAAAATCAGTAATGCACGCACCAATAAACAGCGCTGCTGCAAGATAATCCGAATAAGGCAGGGACTGCCAGAGCATGGCAACCACAAAAAGGGGAATCATTATAACCCGGAGAATAGTCAACCGGTTTGGTACGTTCATAACTCTTCCTCCTCTCTGTCTACTTCACCAATCAAATCATATCCATTTGCCTTTGTAATACAAACAGGTACAATCGTACCGGAAACAAGTTCCATTTCAGAACTGAAATTTTCGGTCCTGAAAAAAACACATCCGTCTATATCGGGAGCATCCCTGTAAGTTCGTCCAATATAGACACCTTCCTCCGGCATGAATCCATCAACCATTACCATACATTTTTTCCCAATCCACTCTTCGTTTTTTTGAAAAATAATATTTTGCTCTGCCTCCATGATTTCATCTGCCCGTTTTTGCTTTATATCTTCTGAAATCTGTCCCTCAAATTCTGCCGCTGCTGTTCCCTCTTCAGCAGAATACGGAAACACTCCGAGGCGGTCAAACCCCTGCTCTGCCACAAACTCCACACATTCCCTGTGCTGCTGTTCGGTCTCACCGGGAAAACCGCTGATTAAAGTAGTGCGGAGCGCCATATCAGGCACAATCTCACGAATTTTTTTTATGATATGCACAAGAGAATCCATATCTGTTCTTCTTCCCATTTTGTGCAATATCTCATCATTACAATGCTGTATTGGCAAATCAAGATAATGGCAAATCTTTTTTTCCTTTTGTATCGTAAACAAGAGCTCTTCTGTAATCTCTTCCGGATAACAATATAGAACCCGAATCCACTGAATACCAGAAATCCGGCACAGATGCTGCAAAAGCTCCGGCAGTTTTTTTTCTCCATACAAATCCATACCATAAACGGTAGTCTCCTGGGCAATTACAAGCAGTTCTTTTGTCCCGGATGCCGCCAGTTTTACCGCCTCATCCAAAAGCTCATCCATTGGTACACTGCGGTAATTTCCCCGCATAGAGGGAATGCTGCAATACGTGCAGCGCTTATTACAGCCTTCTGCAATTTTCAGGTAAGAAATATGAAGAGAAGATGTGCGTACTCTGTCTGTCAGGCCCTGTGGAAGATAATCCAAATCACGCATCAAACACAAATGCGTATCGTTACTGCCCTCCTGCACAGCCTCTAATATCCGGTCATATGCTGTTGTACCAACAACCACATCTACTTCGGGAATTTCTTCCTGAATTTCTTCTGTATAACGCTGCGCGAGGCAGCCTGTCACAATCAGAGTATGGCAATGGCCTTTTATTTTCATTTCAGCCATTTCTAAAATTGTTTCAATACTCTCTTCCTTTGCATCACGAATAAATCCACAGGTATTAATAATGATAACCTCTGCTTCCTGTGCATCATCAGTTATCACAATATCATGCTCCAAAAGCAGTGCCAGCATTTTTTCGCTGTCTACAAGATTTTTGTCACACCCTAATGATACAAAAAAGAGTTTCATTCTGCTGTTAATCCTTTCGCTTCCATACAGTTATTCATCAGCATAGCAATTGTCATCGGTCCGACTCCTCCGGGAACCGGTGTGATGGCAGAAGCAATTGGCTCGACATCATCAAAATCTACATCTCCACAAAGTTTGTTATTTTCATTTCTGTGAATTCCCACATCAATGACGACGGCTCCCTCTTTGACATATTCCTTTGTAATAAACTTTGGCTTGCCGATTGCCACAATCAGTATATCCGCCCTCTTTGTCACTTCTTTCAAATTTTTTGTATGGCTGTGACAAACCGTTACGGTGGCATTTTCGCGAATCATAAGCAGCGCCATCGGTTTCCCGACAATATTGCTCCGGCCAATAATGACACATTCCTTGCCATCCATCTCTACACCGCTCCTTTTCAGGAGCTGAATAATTCCGGCTGGTGTGCAGGATACAAATCCGGGCTGACCGATGCTGAGTGCGCCCACGCTCTGGGGATGAAATCCGTCCACATCCTTTTTCGGAGAAATTGCCTGAATCACTTTATCCTCGTCCATATGCGGCGGCAAAGGCAGCTGAACCAAAATGCCATGAACACTGTCATCCTTATTTAATTTATTGACTAACGCAAGTAATTCTTTTTCTGTTGTTTCCTCCGGCAGTTCATAAGCAAGAGAGCGAATCCCAATATACTCACATGCCTTTTTTTTGTTTCCCACATAAACAGTGGATGCCGGGTCGGTTCCCACCTGAATGACAGCAAGTGTAACCTCCAGGCCCTCTTTTTTCACCCGCTCTTTACATTCGTCTTTTACTTGAGCTGATATTTTTTTTCCATCAATTATATTAGCCATATTTTCCCTCATTTCTGCAAGGTGAACTTCGTTCACCTTTGAACTTTGTTCACCTTTGCTCTTTTAATCTATTTCTACAATGCGGTCACGTATTGACTGCATATGAAAATCTGTCCGGTTTATGACATCTGCACAGGCACGCAGTTCATATACAATATCCTCTGCGTCCTTAACATTTCTTTTGTATTTTACCTGATGCTCCAGGCTTGCCCAGAAATCCATCGCAATCGTTCTGATTTGAAGTTCTACACGGAGCTGTTCTTTGTGATCCGAGAAATATACCGGCACTTCAATTATCAGGTGCAGACTGCGGTATCCGTTTTCTTTTGGTTTTTTTATATAATCCTTTGTCTTTATTAGCTGTACGTCATCCTGCGCCGTGAACATATCCGCAACCCGGTAAATATCATCCAAAAATGCACAGATTACCCTGACTCCCGCCACATCATTGAGGTTCTTCATTGCGGCCTCTACGGTAATCGGAAGTCCCTTTCTCTTTAGTTTCGTTGCAATGCTATCCGGTTTCTTGATTCTTGTTTTAATAAATTCTATCGGATTTCTTTTCCTTGCCAATGACAGCTCGTCATTCAGTACCTGCAGTTTTGTCTGCACTTCCTTAATGGCACAGCCATACATCATCATCATTTCTCCAAATTCTTCCCGGTCCTTATCAAAAACATTACCAAGGTCTACAGGAAGGCGGGTCTGTTTCATAAATGATGTTTGCAATCCCTCATCCAGCATATGTACACTCCTATCTGTCCTCAAAAGCCACATTTCCCCTCATATTATTATATGACAAATAGAAAAAATGTCAATTGTACATAGTGAAGAAATATTTACAATTTGCAAATATTTCTGTATAATTAAAGCGTCGGATATGTGTCAGGCGTTATCCCGGCTACTGCCTGACAGGATTTTCAGTCGGAGAAATGAGAAAATGATGTTTCGTATCTGGGGTAAAATATTTAAAGACAACCGCATGGTCCGCGATATGGTCTATGAGAATAACGATTCCTCTCTGAACAGGACAAGAAAGGTTTTTGATGCTGTTCATGAATTCAGCCTGGCCTTTGATTTGGCAGAGCCGATTTGGCTGGATAAAAATATCAGTGAGTTTAAACGGCTGGATAAAACCCGTTTTTACCAGGATAACTTTATGGAAGGGATAGCGTTTGATTTTCTTGAGATTCATGTGATCGAGGAGTAGAGCGGCATGGCTGGACGATGTGAGAAACTCCATACCGGTTTTTTTTCGGTTTCCTGCCAAAGAACAAGCACAAAACAAAGGACCAACTCCATATGGCAAGTCCAAATATGACATAACCATCCGTTCCAATCAAGCGCTCTTCCTTCCTGTAGAAAACACGAAATGCCATATCTCTCTTTGATAAACGGGAATTTATCCATAAAGCACCCCCTGTATACAGATCATACGTGTCAAAAGGAGTAACAAAGAATGACATTTCCGTCTTATTATTTTTCAGACATTTCATTCGAATCGTATACTTTGCGGGATTTTCTGCAGAATTAATATTATCCAAATGAAATATCAGCCAATAATTTCCCGTTCTATAGATTTGTTCTGTTGAAATATTCCGAATTGGAACCGGATTCTCATTCTCATCCAATATTTGAATGCGGTAACTGTCCTCGTCTATTTTTTCATTTCTGCTCATAATACCAATTTCATTGAATGACCGGTTTATTATAAAGGTCTGTTCTGCCATATCACCCCTCTTTTTCAGCACACGGTTTTCTTCTTTGTAACTTACATTTGATATGACAGTTTCGTGATAACCGGATTTTTCCTGTAGATAATATGGATAATCCTTTGCCATAAAGAAGGATATGACAGACGGAACTAACAAAAAGAACAGCCGAATTCCCCATCGGCAGTACCTTTTTGAACATATTCCATATAAGGTGTCAGCTTTTTGGACACAGGCAAGTGTCCGGGAAATACCATCCCCCATCAGGATATAAACCAATGTCATAAAGCATAAATTATATTTTCGATTTGTTTCCCATAATATCAGGAACAGAATTGCCCCTAACAGCGCAAGAGAAATTACAAAAAATTCTTCCGCACCTTTTCTCCGTATTTGGGAAAATATGCTTAATAGGACAAACAAAAATGCAACACTGCGAAAAATCTGACAGTATATGGTAAAAAATCCTCCTTTATCGCCAAAGGTATACGAATGAATACCTGATATATTTTCACCGTTTGCATAAAATCTCCGAATTCCATCATCCCCAAAAGCCCATACCATTTTCATTTTTTCCACAATTAACTCTGCATATCCGGCCGGGCCCATCTTCTGCAGCCGTTTCCTGATTTTTGCCAAATTTGCACTTATCTTCTCCTGCCTGGTTGGCTTTGAAATAGTAAATTTTACATCTCTTTTATTTACAACTCCTTTTTCCTCGCTATTTAACCCCATCATAACCCAGTGTGTAAAAGGAAATGTCATATCCTGTTCACGGTTTTCAAGGTGTTGGCGACAAAAGCAGGATGACATAAGCATCACTGCCACAAAAATCCCGATAATAAGTAATACCATAAGTCCTTTTTCCATTCTGCGGCGTATACCCGCTGCAAGAAAGATCCCCAGTATAACAGCAATCAGGGGTATAATGGTAGTCGCCCGTATCTGATATCCCACTGCCCCAATTACAGCAGCCAGCATTATATTTCCCATACGATGTTTGTCCATACGCATTGCCCGAATACCATAATAGAGCAATCCCGTGATAAATGGCATGCTAAATGTGTTTGTATATGTATATAGAATCCATATATAAGGAGTTGGAGATATCATAAACAGGAAAAGGAATTTTATCCCGGCAGTATTTCCCCGCAACAATTTCATAAGCTTTAAAGCAAACATGCCAGCAATGTCAATTAGGATGATATTCAAAAACATCAGCACTGCCGTATAACATCGGAAACCGAAAAACCGGACAATTTTACATATATAATATATCAATATCGTAAACGGATAATTGTTCCCATATCTTGCAAAATATGCCGCTTCGTTATTGATACGGCCCTGTTGTGTATCAAGCATGGCAATCGCCTCATTGATAACACGGGCGGTATCTGTAATTCCCTTAAAATCACCCTTTATCAGCAAATACAGGATTACCGCTTGAAGTAGAAATATGATACACCAAATTGCACCACTTACTTTTTTCTCATTCTCGCACTTTATTCTGTCAATCCGGTTAAATAATATAAGCAGCATACCGGAAAGCAAAATCACGCCCGGAACAACGCAAAGTGCCGCATCCCTCTTGCTGTTTGGTAAAAAGCTATTTTTATATTCTAAATAAAAACAACTCTCCAAAAAAATAATTGATACAAGTACCAAGAGCAAAATTAAAACCAATTGCCGAAACACAATATTTTTTCTCTTATCATTCATATGCATCCCACCCTAACATAAAAATTTTTAATTATTTCGCACTCCCCTGTACTTATACAACGATTCAGACAGCAAAAAAGTTGCAAAAAAATTAAATTTTTTGCAACTTTTTTATTATTTACCAGGTAATGTATAAAATTTTCTCTTACTTCGACAAATCAATGAACTTAAGTTTATCCTGTCTGGTTCCTAAACGTAAAAGCATATTATCTTCCAAATCCTCATCAATGAGATAGGCGAAATGATAAACGGCTTCCTCTCCTGCATTCATATCTTTCAGCCAGAATCCTGCTCCTCCTGATGTTTCCTTAAAATAACATGGCATACGATCCATAAAGGCGTCTTCAATGGCTGCCGGTCGATTGTAATTGTCATATGACCAGATTTGATAATAATCTTTTCCGTCTTTATCAGCAAATATAACATCTGGTAAACTGAACAAGTTATTATTCTTCTCCGATTTTACTTTCATCGTCACATAAACCATCTTCGGCTGTACTTTCTGCGTTCCCACAACACGACGTTCCGGGGTTTTTACCCCGTCGCCCATTTGCAACGTCTCCCGCGTATATGGTCTTAACTTTCCATCCTTACCCCATAGGGATTTCTTCGTGTTGTCTTCAAATTTGTCCCCATCCATATCCTGCACTTTTGATGAAACGGTTACGTCTGTCACCTGATAGACAAAGCCGTCATTCTTCAATGTCTGGCTTACTTTTCCTACCTGGTGATTAATTTTTTCTCTTGTCTTGCTCTCGTCAAGTTTCACCATATTTGCCTTATTGTAGTGGCTGAGAAGCTCATATCGGCTCGCCTTATCTTTCTCGCTCTCCGTCACGGTAGCCTTTTTCGCAAGAGACACAAGGGCGTCCTCACCGAGCCCCTGCATGCCGCAGAAATCAATGACATATCCATATTCGTCATAAAATACATACAAATCAATCGTATAGTCCGAATCATGGTCTTTTGCATACTGTGAGCCCTGTATTGTATTCATCCTGCATAACAGCGCCCGGTGTCCGTTTACGGTAATCTCTTTTTGGGATACCAGATTATATAAATCCAATAAAACATCCTTGTTGGTATCAATATACAGGACGTTGTAAAAAAAATCCAGGCCAGCAGAAAAACCATTTTTGTGAGCGTAGTTGTACGTCCCGTCCATGCCCTCTTTGTATTTTACTTTTTTGGTATGCATTTTCCCATCTTCGCCGGAATAATATTCTATATCGCCAACCAGTTTATAATCGCTTCCAAAATCTGCATCTACCTTAATATATTTTCTGTCCTTCTTTGATGTCTTTTCCGCCAAGGCTGACTCTTTATCCCCATAAAGCTCGACTCTTGTCTCATACTGCCCAGCGCCCTCTTTGATAAAGAGTCCGGAAATTTTCTCAACGGCAAATACACTTGTCGGAATGACAAGAGCAAATGCAAGACATGCCGCCAAACCTGCTCTCCATGCGCGGAACAAATGCCTGTTCTTCCTATTGATAGTGCCGGAACGGAGGATTTCCGAATGAATCCTTTCCTTTGATTTTTCCGGCATTTTTATGTTTCTGTAAGAATCTTTTATTTCTTTCTCCATACTTCACCAATCCCTTTCTTTAAATCAATTGCTCCTTTAAGAGTTTTCTTGCTTTTTGTAAATATGTGCGTACCGTAGATGGAGGCTTTTTAAGCATTTTGGCAATCTCACTGCTGTCATATCCTTCATAATAATATAAGTATACCGCCAGTTTGTATTTATCCGGAAGCCCAAGAATCAATTCCATCATTTCATCCACAAGCGGTTCTTCTACACCGGCTGTCACCGGTAATTGTTCGATACTCCGCCGCTTACGCCAATGCTGTTTTAATATATCTTTGCAATAATTTGAAGCTGTGACAATAAGCCAGGCTTTCTGATGCTTTTCCGATTCAAATTTCTTTTCCGAATAGTAGAACTTCAAAAATGTTTCCTGCACCGCATCTTCTGCATCCATATGGTTTTTCATAAACGAAAAACAAAGACGGTAAATATCGTCTGCATACCTCTCATAAACATCGGTAAACTCTCTTTCTCTGTACAGCGCATACAGATCTGCACCATCTGATTCATTGCCGGTACCTGACAAATTCATCCCGTATATTCCCTCCTTTCCGTATTCCCTTTACACTATAGATACGATTCACAAAGGCTATGTGACGAGATTATTTTGATAATATGATGCCAATTATTCCGTTTTCTTCTGCCTGTATTCCTTTGGGCTCATATGATAATGCTGTCTAAACTTCCGGCAAAAATAACCGGAACTTGTAAATCCTGTTTCTTCTGCAATGGAAGAAATGGATTTTTGAGTAGCATAGAGCTGTTCGGCAGCCTGCGCCAGTCTGTATTGGATGAGATACGCCACTGGAGAAATATGGATGCCCGACTGGAAAATGTTTAAAGCTCCACTTTTGCTAATGGACGCAGATGCCGCAATCATCCCAAGAGTAATTTCTTCCATGTAGTGGTCATGGATGTACTGCATCATAGCTTGTAACCTTGCCTGTTTGTGATTTAAACGATGAATACCGCAAGAACCGGAATCCAAGTCTAAATTTCGCAACAATATGTTCCAAAGCTGAAATAGAAGCTGTATTGTAGATAATTCATTATCCTGCTCTGTTTCCTGAAGGGTGAAAATTTGTGATAAAAGCCGCAAAACATCGTTCTCCCATGTTGTGTACGGACTAAAAATCTGATATGAAACAGATGAGTTTATAACAGGCAGGATATATTTCTCATATATAAGGCTTTTTTCGGGCGCTAACAGGGCAGGCGAAAAAACAATATTCGGGGTAAATGTACTGCATTGTGCTTCAAAACGGTGTAGAATGCCGCTGTTGATAAATATAGCGCAGCCTTTATGTAATTCTATTTTTTTGTTCCCCACAAGGCAAAGTGCCGTTCCTTCAGCGACAAATAGGAATTCAAGTTCATGATGCCAGTGCCAGTCAATGCGGTGGAAATCAAAGTGCCAGATATTTTCGGGATAATAAGCAAAGGGATAACGGCTATTGCCATGCGGAATGGTTTCACGCAATGTTTCATCTGTAGATATCTTATAAATTTCCATAGCACCCCTCCTCTCAAAATATAAATATAATTTGTTACATTGTACTATAAATATGTAATTTTGTGCAATGACCAGATATGAATTATGCGATATAATCTCATTTATCAGCCGCAGGTATCCTTCTTCTTACCGTCTTACCGGAAATTTTACCAGCGCCCTTTACCGGTATTACGATTGCTGTGAATATTCTGGCCATTATTTGGGCGGTTATGTCAGCTGTTCAGGAGGTCCTACACTGGTTGGAATGGTATCAGTGGCATTGGGAGACAGCCTAAAGATGGGTATTGGGACAGGCATTATTTTTCCGATAGTGCTGCTCATAGGGATTGGTCTTTGTAAGGAATATAAAAAGAGAAAGAGAGGAAAAAAAGATGAACTTTTTGAAATGTAGTCCGAAATGGATCCGTCAACCAAAACAGGTACAGATTGGTAAGGACAATGTCGTGATTATTACGGAAAGGGGGACTGACTTATGGGCACGCACCTATTATGGCTTTCAAAATGATAATGCTCCAGTATTTCAGATTGAAACAACGGATAAGTATTTTTCATTTATTGTAAAGACAGAGTTTGAGAGTGCCTGTCGTTTTGACCAGTGCGGCGTTGTCATGTATTTAAATAGCGATAACTGGTTTAAGGCATCTATAGAATATGAAGATGAAAAAATACAGCGATTGGGAAGTGTTGTCACAAATCATGGATATTCTGACTGGGCAACCACAGACATACCCTCAGATATTAAAAGTATGTGGTATCGCTTTTCGCGCAGGAACAGCGACTACTGCATTGAATGCAGTGAGGATGGCATAAATTTCAGACAGATGCGGATTTTCCATATGTGGGAGGGAGCAGAAAAAATCACATATGGAATATATGCCTGCAGCCCAACCGAAGGTTCCTACAAGGCAACATTTTCAAATATGCAGATTACTGAATGCCAGTGGGAATCCGATGCGGATTGGCGTGACGAGTAGAAAAAGAATTTTCCCACTGTTATGTAAATTTTCCCATCTCTGGTGTTACATCTTCTTTCGGACAATAGAAACAATCGACCGAATCGATTGGATGCACACGATCAGAGCAGCTACTAATTTTATTCAGTATGCCTGCAAACTTGTTTTCCTCTGCACTCCCATCCCTATAAATAAGAGCTGCGACAAGCTCCAATACATTTTGCAAAATAAATACAGATATCATAACAATAACAATGACCAGGCATATTCCAAATCCCATCAAAAGACCACCGCCAATGTTAAACCCGAGCTGCCTGATGGCTCCAGTTATCTTTGACATGTTTGAGCACATCTGAGTAAGTATGACACTTCCTATTAAGATGCTTATAATATTTCTCGCTTTATTCAAACCATTTCTCCTTATAACCTTTTAAAAAATGTATAGAAATGTTAAGGAGCAGTAAAAAGCTGTTCCTTTTCCATCAAGTTTTCAAATTCCTTAACCGTTACCCCAAGTTTCTCGGCACCACGCTCTATGCTGTAATCCCCTTCACGTACGGAGGAGATTATTTCTTCTAATCGGCCTCTTGAGTGGCCCTCTTCCCTGGCTTCACGTCGTTCAAGTACGATTTGTCTGTCAAATGTGTAATCCAACTGCATCACTTTTACCACCTCGGCTCTATTTTCTTTTAAAAACTCTGAAAGAATTCCTTCTTTCACGCACCTGATTCCCCTTACCCATAAAACCCCTCCTTTGGCTGTAAGCAAGAGTTTACGGTATGCTCCATAGTTTGCCGCGTAGCATTTTGGAGTTCTGCGGGTAATTTCATCATCCGGCTCTCCTGCTTTTATTCAGCGGTAATGCAAATCATAATCTGCATGATTGTCAATTTTCCCATTTACCATTGCAAATAAAGACGCCTGCTTGTTTTCGTCATGGTAATATTTCGTTATTAATTTCGGTATATGAATATAATAGTCATACCTACACAAAATTCTTTTGGTATCTAAAAAAACTTCCAATAGCTTTTGATTTGCCATCTATCATTTCCTCTCTTGTTCCCTATTATTTCTTCAAAATTTTTCTTTTATAGTAAAAGAAAAATGCCTGAGCAATTAAGCCCAGGACAAAATTTTCTTTATTTGAATTACAATTGCAGGAGCAAGTCCTATGATACTCCATAGGCAGAGAGCTTGTTTGTATTTCTATTGCCCGCAAAGTCGGGACGGGTAGCTCCTTTTTATCGCCGCAAAAGCACTAAAGCTTTTCATTACCTATAATCTATCACATCTACATAATATTGTCAACCACTTTTCTTTCTTTTGCCAAAAAGCCCAGATTTTTTCTTAAAAATACTGTTTATATTTAGCTCATAAGATGTTATAATAAAACCAGATGAAGCGGTTGGTAGATTTTACCACCAAAATCACGGGAAGATATTTATAGGAACTTAGAAATCTCGAGGCAGCAAGCGGCAGAGGGGAAATACCAGGAAGCTGGTGAGTTCCTTGCCAAGCTTAGGGCAGAGTATGGAATTTAAAGTTGTCTTAACCAGCCAGGATCAGCTAAATTTTAGAAACATTACCCGCGCTCTCTCTATTTTCGCTAATGTAATTACAATTTGTTTTACTGCATCTCCAACTGTTTTGTAGTGTTGTATTATCTATCATAAATCCTTTTTTCGTAAATCGTGCTTCGTTCTTTTTCTTGTCATCAAATAAAGTCCCATTCACCTTGCCATCCCAGCTAATATCAAATGTATGTTGGTAAAATTCGCCTACAAGTTTGCATGTCACCTTTGATACAAAGTATAAAAAGTTCTATTAAATAATAAAGTAACGGAAAGCTAGCTACAGTTGTTATCTACCAAATCACAGGAATACCGTACTTTGCAATCTTCGCATCATGCGTAACAATGGAAACTCCTTCCTCCATCGCAGTAGAGATAATTAATCTGTCAAAAGGATCTCCGTGGATTTCTGGTAAGGTCTCCAACTTGTCAAGATAGCTGGTTTTAATCGGGAGAATAGTAATATCTGCATCCTGACATATTTGAGCTAGTTCTGTCATCGTCTGATTAATTTCCAATTTCCCAAGATTCTTTTTAATTGCGATTTCCCATAACGATACAATACTGAGGTAAACCATTTCACCATCCTCAATGGCAGACTTTGCCTCGTGCGACAGTTCTAGACTGTCTTCTAAAAACCATATAAATGCACAAGTATCTAATAACATCATCACATATACTCCTTAAAACATTCTGGCGTTTCATCAAAGTCATCCGCCATCTTAACCTGCCCTTTCAATATGCCGGATTTGCGTCGGGATTTGCTGGCAGAAACATGCTTAGACGCACTTTGTGCAGCGTTTAATGATTTTGCAAAATTGAGTACCTGTAATTTTTTGCTTTCTGGTAAAAGAGCCATAGCTTCCATGGTTAACTGTTGAAGAGTCATAAAGCGCCCCTTTCTCTTACATCTTATGATAAGTCGAATTTATTTTTTTATTAAATTATAACACTATTCGCATTTTCTTTCACCTTATTTTTTTATCAACATAACAAACTGGCCAGCAAACAAAATTGCTGGCCGCTGTTTTTAGTAAAATACTCCGCGTTTAACTCGCTGCATACGCAACATCTCACCCTGTTACTCTGTCTTTGTTATGGCCTCTACCGGACAATTCTGTGCTGCCTGGCCCGCATCTTCTTCCAGTTCCGGCGGAACGACATCGACAACTGCCTCTGCTTTTCCGTCATCGTTAAACTCATATACCTCATTGCATGCAGATACACACATTCCACAGGAAATACAGGTATCCTGGTCTACAAAAACTTTCATATTCACCCTCATTTCTGCGCATTTCCTACGCGATTAATGCTTAATTTCTATCGATAGCATTATTGACAGAATGAAAAATTTTATGCAAAGTTTCTGTATTCTGTTTGTTTAGTTCTTCTTGTTGTTGTAATTAATCAGACAGCCTTTCAGGATAATCTCCCTCTCGTTGTCCGTCAGTGCGCCGAGACGGAGCGTCATTTCTTTCATGTCCTTATTTACGACATATGCCTGTACGGTATCGCTCTTTGTCTCAATCGCTTTCTTTATATCTTTGACAAAGATATAATCGTCTTTATCAAAAGGCAGGTCGCCGTCAAATACAAATGGCAGCATGCCCCAGTTAATGAGGTTGGAACGGTATCTCTTTGTCGCATACTCTCTTGCAATATTTGCCATACCGCCAAGTACGCGCTGGCAGCTCGCTGCCTGTTCACGGGCAGAACCGTCTCCCGGCTTTACAGCAAAGATGACACTGCCGATCTCTGTCTCCTCCGGCACAACGTCAAATGATTTCTGAATGGCCGCATAAATATCTTTCAAGGCAGGGTCTGCCGCATAGATATCCTCACCCGCAATACGAGCTTTTTCTGCCTTGTTTACCTCTTTTGCCTTGCCTACGTAAGCCGGGTCCTTGCGGGACAATGTAAACTCTGCCAGCCCGAGCGGATTTGAACGATACGAAGAGGTCTCGCCGGACGGAATCAGCTCATCTGTTGTCGTAACCGGATCATGAATCATGGATACAACCTTTAACATTACGTTATCCGTAAGCGCATACATTTTCGGCCAGTCTACAATATTAGGACCGAATTTTATTTCTACAGATGGGTCTGCCTTGCCAACACCGTTAAATACACGGTTATCATAAATTGACTTATCAAAGAAATAAGCCGGTTTTGTAAATTCAATATCCATATCTGTTGCCGCTGTAAGATATCCTTGATTGGCCGCTGTTGCCGCAATGGAACGGGCATCCATCAGCGCAACAGAAGCAATCTGTCCGCTTGTAACTTTTGAGCCCTCACGATTCGGGAAATTACGGGTGGAGTGACGAATACTCAGTCCCTTATTGCTCGGCACATCTCCGGCGCCAAAACATGGACCGCAAAATGCCGTACGCACAGTAGCGCCTGCCGCCATGAAGTCAGCAATGCGTCCGTTTTTCACAAGTTCCATAAAAATTGGCTGGGAAGCCGGGTAAACACTCAGCGAAAATTCATCCGTACCAATAGATTTGCCGCGCAGAATATCCGCCGCATCACAGAGGTTCTCAAAACCACCGCCGGCACACCCGGCAATTACTCCCTGCTCCACATACAGTCTGCCATTGTGTACCTTATCCGTCAATGAGAACTGAATATCGTTATTATCCAGGCTGACAAGCGCCTTTTCTTCCACATCATGCAGAATATCCATAAGATTCTGATTCAGCTCTTCAATCGTATAGACATTGCTCGGGTGGAACGGCATGGCAATCATTGGTTTAATGGCTGACAAATCAACCTCTACCACACCATCGTAATAAGCTATTTTTTCCGGTTTCATTTCTTTATAGTCCCCGGCACGTCCATGAATATCATAAAATTCACTGACAGCGGCATCCGTCTCCCAAATGGAAGAAAGACAGGTTGTCTCCGTTGTCATTACATCTACGCCAATACGGAAATCCACGCTGAGGTTTTTAATTCCCTCTCCGACAAATTCCATTACTTTATTGTTGACGTATCCGTTTTTAAATACAGCACCGATAATAGCGAGGGCAACGTCCTGTGGACCAACTCCCTTTTGCGGTTTTCCTTTTAAGTACACAGCTACTACGCCCGGCATCGGAATATCATATGTCTGTTCTAAAAGCTGTTTTACAATTTCCGGCCCGCCTTCGCCGACAGCCATTGTACCAAGCGCACCATAACGTGTGTGGCTGTCCGAGCCGAGTATCATAGCGCCCCCGGCCGCAAGCATTTCCCTGGCAAACTGGTGGATAACCGCCTGATGGGGAGGTACATAAATTCCACCGTATTTTTTGGCACAGGACAGTCCAAATGCATGGTCATCCTCGTTGATGGTACCGCCAACAGCACAGAGGCTGTTATGACAGTTTGTCAATACATAGGGTACCGGAAACTTCTCAAGGCCGGACGCCCTTGCCGTTTGCAAAATCCCGACAAACGTAATATCATGGGAAGTCAGTTTATCAAATTTAATATTCAGGTTTTCCATATTGCCTGATGTATTATGAGCAGATAAAATACGGTAGGCCATTGTCCCCTCGCCGGCCTTTTCCTTTGTTGTCTTTATTCCTGTTTTGCTCTCGAGTGCGGCAAGTGCATCTGATGAATCAGCAATCAGCTCTGTGCCATTAATCAAATAAGCGCCGCCATCGTATAATTTTATCATAGATATTCTCCTTTCGTTGCAATCCAAACTATAGTATACTGACTTTTTGCTTAGATTGCAAGTTGGTATTGTCATATATATAAAAATGAGGTAAAATAATAGGCAATTGAACACGCCATAATGATGGCAGAACGGAGGGGACATGAGACATCTTATCAATGCTCTTGATTTGTCAGTGGACGACATCAATCAATTGATTACACTGGCAGAGGCCATTATAAAAGATCCTGAAAAATATGCAAAAGTATGTGCAGGCAAAATACTGGCCACCTGTTTCTATGAACCAAGTACACGAACGCGCCTGAGCTTTGAATCTGCCATGATTCACCTCGGCGGACAAGTTATCGGATTTTCCTCAGAGGAGTCAAGCTCTGCATCCAAAGGAGAGAGCGTTGCCGATACCATTCGTGTTATTTCCTGTTACTCTGATATCTGTGCCATGCGTCATCCAAAAGAAGGTGCGCCGCTGGTGGCGTCCCTCCATTCTTCTATTCCTGTTATCAATGCCGGTGACGGCGGACACAACCATCCCACTCAGACACTGACAGATCTTTTAACAATAAAAAATCTGAAAGGTCATCTGGACCATCTTACCGTTGGGTTCTGCGGAGATTTAAAATTCGGCCGCACCGTGCACTCCCTTATCGGGGCAATGGTTCGTTATCCCGGTGTAAAATTTATTTTGATTTCTCCTGAAGAATTAAAAATACCGGATTATCTGAGAAAAGATACATTAGATGCCAATCATATTGATTATAAGGAAGTAAATGTATTGGAGGATGTACTTCCGGAACTGGATTTACTCTACATGACACGCGTTCAGCGGGAGCGCTTCTTTAATGAGGAGGATTACATCCGGTTAAAAGACAGCTTTATCCTTGACCGAAACAAAATGAAACTGGCCAGGGAGGACATGCTGGTACTGCATCCCCTTCCCCGCGTGAACGAAATCGCAACAGAGATTGATGATGACCCGAGGGCTGTTTATTTTAAACAGGTACAATATGGCGTTTACATCCGTATGGCACTTATTATGACATTATTGGAGGTGATTCCGTCATGTTAAGAATTGGAGGCTTACAGGAAGGTGTTGTCATTGACCATATAAAGGCCGGGGGAGCGATGGAAATATACCATTACCTTGAGCTTGAGAAACTTGACTGCTCTGTTGCCATTATAAAAAATGCAAAGAGCAATAAAATGGGAAAAAAAGATATCATAAAAATTGAGGGGCCTATTACCGTTAATCTTGAAATATTGGGTGTTTTGGATGAAAATATTACGATAAATGTTATTAAAGATGATAAAATTGCAGAAAAACGCAAACTCCCTCTTCCGGAAACCGTACAGGGAATCTTCAAATGCCAAAATCCCCGGTGCATCACCTCCATTGAACAGGAGCTGCCGCACCGGTTTAAACTGACGGATAAGGAAAATCGAATTTACCGCTGTCAGTACTGCGAACAGAAATTTTCACGAAGACGTTAAATTTATAATGGTTTCAAGCTGCGCAGCCCAGTTTTTTCCATCCCCGGTCTGCGCATGCAAATCATTTATCATGACACGCTGAAATTTTCCGCCGCGTGCACTCAGTACAAAATAATTTTTATCCACACATCCCAGGTAAAGCATAACATGCCCCGGCATCTGCAGTATCGAACCGGACTCTGCCCCCATTAATTTCTGAATAATTTCTTTTTCTGAAAGTTCCTTTACATCAACACTTTCTGGGAGCTTTGCCATATCACTGCTGTTTCGCGGCAAACGAAAACCAAAACAGAGATATACATCGCGCACGAGGGAAGAACAATCCCGCCCGCTGTCAGCGCCACCCCATCCATACGGATTGCCAAGCATCTTAAATGCCTGCCGAAGAACATTGGCTCTCGTATATTCCATATAACCAATACTCACATCTTTATTCAGAGGAACTGCAAGCAGGGCATACGTCAGACTGCCGTCCTCACTGCGCTTTGGAACTTTTACAACATAACTGTCATATACACTGTTTTTGTCTCCCGATTTGGATTTCAAATCCTTCCATGCCGCATTTTCTGCCAAAGGAAGTTTTGTGCCCATGGTAAATTCATAATTCCCGGACAGTTCGTCCCCGGGAATCTCTTTCGTCTGAATACGGTCTCCCGTCACCACTAAAAAGTGTTCAGCCTCTCTTATCTCCTGCCACTCTTTCCTGCTGGCCGCCAGTCCTATCGTGTCACAGGAAACCCACCCGGCATACTCCTCTGCCACAATGAAATACCAGCCATTATCACTGCTTGTATGCATAACAAGAACCGGCTCATTGACAGCAAGGGCTGTGCTCTGCAATACGTCACCGCTTTCGCTGTCCGGATTATCAAAAATGCGGTCTGCCGTCGGAAGAACACGCACGTCGGCACGCCGGCACACAACACCATATCGAACAGTATTAAAATCGGCGATGCTGTCATAATTACAGTTTTTCAAATACTCCTGCCACCGCTCTGACGAGATATTTTCTCCCTGACTGTCGGTATAGGGTTTCAGGACAAAGGCATTCTCACCCATAAGTTTCCTCAGCCTGTACCCGGCTATACTTTCATCATAAGAATCTACATCAAAAAACAGGGTATCGGAATCCTGTGACATCTGTTTTTTTAATTCTTTATTGTAGTTTTGTATTTCCTTCTGATTGGCCAGTACTTTATCCGGTGCATTGGTGCGGTCAATCCAGTAATCCGCTGTCTGCCTATCCATTGTGACGTTATCGGCAGAATGAATGCCTGACCCGGTAACGATATCTCCCATTACAGAAGATGACGTAGCTGCCGTCTCTTTTTTTGTCTCTTTCACTTGCCCGCTGTTCTCCCCGCCATCAATTGCCGATCCCGACATAACCCGCTGATATTGCTTAAAAAACTCCTTATAGCTGCAGGCTGTCAGAATACCGCAGAGGCATATAATCATGATTACTATCTTTTTATTCATGCCGCATCCTTTCTATGCCAAAGTTGACATTGTCAAACTTGGCATTTTTGTCAACTTTCGTTTAAAACAGGCCGGTAATCTCTCCTCCGTCTTCCACATCAATGCGCTCAGCGGCCGGTACTTTCGGAAGTCCCGGCATTGTCATAATCGTACCGGTAATCGCCACAACAAATCCGGCGCCGGCGGACACATAGACTTCCCGGATATGAATCGGAAAATTTTCCGGCCGTCCGAGTACCGACTTATCATCTGACAGCGAGTACTGATTTTTCGCCATACACACCGGAAGATTTCCAAAACCGAGTTCCTCAAGCCTTGCCAGCTGCTTTTTTGCCTCTGCGTCCACAAGAACCTCTCCCGCACCGTAGATTTCTTTGGCAATCGTCTCCATTTTCTGTCTCAGGGAGAGCTTATCGTCATACAGGTAATGGAAATCACTCTCTTTTTCTTCCGTCATTTTGACAACCTTTTCGGCAAGGGCGATTCCGCCTGTTCCGCCCTGTTCCCACACCTGGGAAAGTACAAATTCGCATCCCCTCTGTTCGCAGAATTCCCTGACAAAAGAGAGTTCTGCCTCAGTATCACTAACAAACTGATTCAGTGTCACAATACATGGCAGACCATATTTTGCAATATTCTCCATATGTTTTTCGAGATTTACGATTCCCTTTTTCAGGGCATCCAGATTTTCTTCTGATAATCTTTCTTTCGGCACACCACCATTATATTTCAAGGCCCGCACAGTAGCCACAAGCACAACAGCGTCCGGGGTCAAACCACCAATCCGGCACTTAATATCAAGAAACTTTTCCGCACCGAGGTCCGCGCCAAATCCCGCCTCTGTAATGGTATAATCCGCCAGCTTCAGCGCCATCCTGGTGGCGCGCAGACTGTTGCAGCCGTGGGCAATATTAGCAAAAGGCCCCCCGTGAACAATGGCAGGCGTATGTTCTAATGTCTGAATCAGATTGGGACGGATGGCGTCTTTTAACAGGGCCGCCATGGCACCGACAGCATTGAGTTCACTGGCTGTCACCGGTTTTCCGTCATAAGTGTACGCCACAATAATGCGTCCCAGGCGGACTTTTAAATCCTGCATGTTTTCCGCCAGGCACAGAATAGCCATAATCTCGGATGCCACAGTAATAATAAAGTGGTCCTCGCGTGTCACTCCGTCTGCCTTACGCCCAAGGCCTACCGTGATATTCCGAAGGACACGGTCATTCATATCCACACACCGTTTCCAGACAATCTGTTTTGTGTCAATGTGCAGGGCATTCCCCTGCTGAATGTGGTTATCAAGCATAGCGGCCAACAAATTGTTTGCCGAGGTAATTGCATGAAAATCTCCGGTAAAATGAAGATTTAACTCGTCCATTGGCACAACCTGGGCATATCCGCCCCCTGCCGCACCGCCTTTTAAGCCAAAGCACGGTCCGAGAGATGGCTCACGGAGAGCAATTACCGCCTTTTTCCCTATCTTGTCCATCGCCTGTCCCAGACCAACGGTTGTTGTCGTTTTCCCCTCGCCGGCCGGAGTAGGATTAATCGCTGTCACCAGTATCAGTTTCCCGTCCGGATTATTTTTCACACGCTCCCATAAATCATCCGTCAGTTTCGCCTTGTATTTTCCGTATAAATCAAGTTCTTCCTCTCCAATATCAAGCTTTTTCGCCACATCCCTGATGAGCTCCAGTTTCGCTTCCCTTGCAATATCAATGTCTGCTTTCATCTGCATCCTCCATTTCTGCCTGTCACCGTGCTACCATATGCTTATTATACCCATAAACTACCCCTCACGCAATAACTTATCCCGAATAAAGGCAAAATACCTCTCCAAAAGGCCGGCGTCCGGATTGCACCGGTACAGCATCCTTGCACCGACTACATCTTCTATTTCATTCAGTAACAGCCGCCCGTCTCGGCAGACAAGAAAATCAACCCCGACAAGCCCGAAAGAAAAGAACCTGCACAGCTCTTTTACATATTGAATATCTTTTTTTGTGGGAATATAGGTACATACATCCGCCCCCAGGGAATAATTGGCACGAAATCCCTCTTTCGCTGTCCTCTCTACCGCTCCCACAATCTCGTCGCCCACAACATAGAGCCGCACGTCTTTTCCCGGTCCTTCTATCTTCGGCTGCAATACAAAATCCGATTCGCCAATCCCATCCACAATTCTCTCATAGGGTTCCCATGTAGCAAAAACCTGCCTTCCTCCATGCCCGTCTACCGCCTTAATGACATGGTTGGGATAATGGTTCAGTATCTCTTTTGTTAAATCTATATTTGAAAATCTTTCAGTTGGTACAATTGGTATGTCTGTATGTTTTGACACGTAGTGAATAGTCCTGCCCTTATCATTACAGATTTCTGATACAAAAGCATTATTAAAAACAGGAACATGCCTGCCCTCCAGCGCTTTAGTAAAGTCCGGCTGAATTGTCCGGACAATGGCAAAATCTGGATTTAACATAATGGTGTCCGTAGAAAACATCTTCCGAGGATATATTTCCTCTATAATCTTTAGTTTAAAATCAAATCCAAACTTAGCGCCTATTTCTTTATGCATCCGGATATAATCGCCATTCCTCTTTGCCCCCTGCCTGTCATAAACAAGCCATGCCGTCCATTTATCTGCCATAGTTCTCTTTTTCCTTAATGAATTTTAAAATCTCATACGCCGTATTAACTCCGGTACACTGGTAAAGATTTTTAAAATGCGCATTGGAATTTACCTCACAGACAAGAGGGCCATCCTCTCCAAAGAGCAAATCAACCCCGGAAAAATCTGCTTCTACTGCAGTAGAAGCAGATACAGCAAGAGCAGCCTCCTCCTCTGTCGGTTCATATGGTTTCATTTCTCCCCCCGCTGTGAGATTTGCCCGAAAATCTGTCAAAGAGTAGCGATACATTGCCCCTACTACCCGGTCTCCGACTACCTGAAGCCGAATATCACGGCCCTTGCTGCTTTCTACAAAGCGCTGGAATAAAAAGCCATCTGCTTTTTTTTCTGTTAGTAGCGTCTCCAGTGATTTTCTGTTCTCTGCCAGATAAACCTGTGCGCCAAAAGAGCCATATCCCTCTTTTACAATCAAAGGATAGGGAAGTCTTTTTTCTACCGCATCCAAAAACAAAAAATCCGTAAAACCGATTCCGGGATAGGTCATCGGCGCCAGTATAGTTTCCGGCGTTGGAATCCTATGCTGCTTTAGTGCAAGATGCATTTTCCTTTTATCATCACACAGGGCAATACAGCGGGCGCTGTTATATACGGGAATCCCTTCCATTTCGAATCTTCTGGCAAGCAAAGTGTCTTTATCCCAAAACAGCACAAAATCCGGCCGTTCTGTCAGACCGGTAAAAACTTGCGCATTTGTCAGAACAGAAAGGGAAATGGAAAGACTGCGTGCGGCCTCAAGGAAAAGTTCTTCTAATTCCCGGAACTTTTCTGTCCGCAAAAAACCGTTTACAATTAAAATTCCTGTCACGCATTCTCCTCCAGATAACTCTCAAACTGTTCTTTTGTCATTAAGATCTGTCTTGCCTTTGTCCCCTCCTCAGGGCCGACTACACCGGCATCCGAGAGCTGGTCCATAATCCGCGCGGCACGGTTAAACCCGATGCGAAACATCCGCTGCAAAAGCCCGATAGAGGCTTTTTCCTTTTCTATAATAAAGAAACCCGCATCCGAAAACAGCTCATCCATTCCAGATGCTGTGTTTGCACCTGCAGCAGGACCGCCTCCTGTTCCGGATCCCTGAGCGGGAGCTGAGTCTATATGTGCTGTCACTTTTTCGTTGTACGCAGGGCCGCTGCTGTTTGTCTTCAGGAAATTTACAACGCCGTCTCTCTCCTCATCGGACACAAAAGCACCCTGCACACGAATCGGTTTTGGCAGGTTCTGTGGAGCAAACAGCATATCTCCGTTTCCAAGCAGTTTTTCCGCACCGCCGGAGTCAATAATTGTCCTGGAATCCACAGCAGATGAAACTGACAGTGCAATTCGTGATGGTATATTTGCCTTAATCAGACCGGTAATGACATTGACAGACGGGCGTTGTGTCGCCAGTACCAGATGAATCCCTGCAGCCCTTGCCAGCTGTGCCAGACGGCAGACTGCATCTTCTACTTCACCGGGCGCTACCATCATAAGGTCGGCAAACTCATCTACGATAATCACAATCTGGGGCATCTTCTGGAGCTCAGGCTCTTCCTCACCGGCATGCGGTTTCCCTGCCCCTTTTTTTATCTTTGCATTATAGGTGGCAATATCACGAACCCCGGCATCCGCAAATTTCTGATACCGGTCTGTCATCTCTGCTACCGCCCACGCTAATGCAGCAGAAGCTTTTTTCGGGTCTTTGACGACTGGAATCATCAGGTGCGGGATATCCTCATAAGCGGTCAGCTCGACCATTTTCGGATCTACCATAATCATTTTTACATCAGCAGGGTCCGCCTTATAAATAATGCTCATGATAAGGGTATTAATCAATACCGACTTTCCGGACCCGGTTGCTCCGGCAATCAGCAGATGGGGCATCTTTGCTATGTCTGTTACAATGGTTCTGCCGCTGATATCTTTTCCCACGGCAAAAGTCACCTTAGACTTTGCCCCGGTAAATTCCCGGCTCTCTAACAGCTCCCGCAGGGTAATCATGGTCCGCTCCGGATTTGGCACCTCGATTCCCACTGCCGCTTTCCCCGGAATTGGCGCCTCAATTCGGATATCAGAGGCGGCCAGGCTCAACTTAATATCATCTGCAAGACTTGTAATCCGGCTGACCTTTACGCCCTGTTCCGGAATCAGCTCATATCTGGTAACACTCGGTCCCAGACTGATATCCCCCATCTTGACACCAACGCCAAAACTCTGTAAGGTATCCTGAAGCTTTTTCGCTGTCTCACGCAGTTCTGCATTGTTCATTGTCTTTGTACCGGATTTCGGCCTGTTTAAAAGCTCAAGGGAAGGAAAACGGTATGGTGCTTCTTTTTTCGCCACTTGTTTTTCTGGTTTTGGTAAATCCGTGATATCAGCCTTTCCAGTATCCACCTTTTCTTTCTTTTCCCGTTCCTTTTCTTCTTTAACAGGTTCCTGCCCTAACTCGGGTTCTGCATCCGGACCAAATTTCTGTGCTAATTCCTCTTTATATATTTCCGGCTCCGAGCCACGGATAATATGTATTTCAGATGGGTCCTGCTGAATAACAGGTTCTTCTTTTTGTTCCGGTTCCTTTTCCTTTTCAGCTTTCCTTTTCCTCTTCTTTTTTTCGGACAGCTTTTCTGTCTGCTGCTCTTTTGGCTGCTCCGTTTCTTCTTCAAATTTATATATGTTCATACGTCTTGGGGCAGGACGTTTCTCATATCCGTCCACATAGCCATTGGCATAGCCGTCCGCATACTCTCTGGCATAGTAATTTTCCTCCTCTTCCCGTCCCTGTTCTCCTCGTTCCTGATAGAGCTGACGGATAGAGGAAAATATAAGTTTTCCGCTAATCAGCATAAAAAACAAAATGGCAAGCGCAAGAATAACTATCAATGCACCGCCCCGGCCAAGTGCCCGGGCAAGTTCAAAAGACAGCAGGCCTCCCAAAAAACCGCCGCCGTTTTGCTTTTCACCGCAGACGGAATATATCTCCCATATATTTGCCACCGGATGGTTAATCACCCACTGAAAAAGACCGCAAATACTCCAAAATAATCCAACACTAAATCCAATTTTCCATTTTACTCTGCTGTTATCCGGATTAGATACTAAAAAACCGGATGCCACAATCAGATAAACAGGAAATACATATGCCATTGCACCTAAAAGGCCGAACATTAAACCACTTAAATATTCACCAAAGATACCACACATATGAAAGGCACTCATCAGTGACAATATGCTAAAAACAATAATGACAAGAAAAGTAATCTCCCTTGCCAGCGGATTGAAACCTCTGGCGGGAGACTGCCTCGTATTTCCTCTTTTCTTTTGCGGAGCTTTCTTTGCAGCCCCGGATTTTTTTACTGACTTCCTATTTGCAGCCATACAAAAACTCCATTCCGAATATAGTAAACGGTCACTGTTCTTTATCTGCGATCAGCTGGTTCAATTTGTCTAAGGCACGGTTCATTCCGCCCACTTCCCGTATTAATCCCTGTTCAACAGCATCTTTGCCCACCAGTACCGTTCCCAAATCCTTTGACAGCATGCTGGTATTCATCATCAGAGCTTCCAGATTCTTTTTCTCTGCCTGACTATGACTGGCAATAAAATCCAGAATCCTATCCTGAATCTGCTGAAACTGACTGTAAGTCTGAGGTGTTCCTAAGACCATGCCATTCATTCTTACCGGATGAATAATCATGGTGGCCGATGGAACAATAAAGGAATAATTTGTTGAAACGGCCAGTGGTACACCAATGGAATGGCTGTCGCCAATTACAAGAGATACTGTTGGTTTGCTGATTGATGAAATCATTTCAGCCAGAGCCAGCCCGCAGGATACATCTCCTCCCACTGTATTTACAAGAAACAAAATACCTTTTACCGCTTCTGTCTGCTCCATCTTTGCAAGTAGTGGCAAAAGGTGTTCATACTTTGTCGTTTTAGCATTTTGTGAGAGACAGTCATGCCCCTCTATTTCTCCGATTATAGAAATTGTCTGAATACCATTATTTTCGGTTATACCAAATTCTTTTACATCATCGCCCATTATTCTCTTTCCTTTCTATTATACCCAAAGGTCCCAAAGAACCTCCGGGCTATAGAAAGTATTTGTAAAAGAATTAAATATTATTCATTTTATCGGATTCCTCAGGCTTCCTCCGGCACATCCTTCATACTGAAACTGATACGTCCCATCTTATCTTTGCCAAGACATATCACTTTTACTTTATCACCAAGAGTAAGCTCATCCTCTACATGGTTAATGCGGCGCTTCGCAATGTTTGAAATGTGTACCATTCCCTCTTTACCAGGTGCAAATTCAATAAATGCACCAAAATCTTTAATGCTGACTACCGTACCAGTGAGAATCTGTCCCTTTTCAAAATCAGTCACAATAATCTGTATCAAACGGATTGCTTCATCCATTGCCGCCTTGTCTGTCCCGCAGACGGATACGGCGCCGTCATCGGTAATATCTATTTTAACACCTGTGCGGTCAATGAGGGCATTGATTGTTTTTCCTCTCTGTCCGACAACATCTCCGATCTTCGTCGGGTCAATCATAATCTGCTGAATTTTCGGTGCAAATTGACTGACTTCTTTTCTTGGCTCGGCAATTGTTTTGAGCATTACTTCATCCAGAATATACATTCTTGCATCTTTGGTCCTGTAAATTGCCTGCTCAACAATTTCTCTTGTCAAACCGTGAATTTTAATATCCATCTGGATTGCGGTGATACCTTTTTTCGTTCCGGCAACCTTAAAATCCATATCTCCAAAGAAATCCTCAAGTCCCTGGATATCAGTGAGGATCAGGTAATCATCATCCGTATCTCCCGTTACAAGTCCTACAGAAATACCTGCTACAGCTGCCTTAATCGGAACACCGGCAGCCATGAGGGACAGGGTAGATGCGCAAATGCTTCCCTGTGAGGTTGAACCGTTGGATTCCAGTATCTCAGACACTGTCCTGATTGTATACGGGAACTCCTCTTCACTCGGAATGACCGGGAGAAGCGCTCTCTCTGCCAATGCACCGTGACCAATTTCACGGCGTCCCGGACCACGGGAAGGCCTTGTCTCGCCTACGGACCATGACGGGAAATTATAGTGGTGGATATAGCGTTTGCTCGTCTTTGTCTCATCTAAGCCGTCTAATTTCTGTTTTTCAGAAAGAGGGGCTAATGTTGTTACATTGAGTACCTGTGTCTGTCCACGTGAAAACAATCCCGAACCGTGCACAGTAGGAAGGACGTCAATTTCTGAATGAAGCGGACGTATCTGAGTAATTTCACGTCCGTCCGGACGCTTGTGGTCTTTCAGAATCATCTTGCGAACCGTCTTTTTCTGGAACTTATAAACAGCCTCATCCAGAAGTGGAATCCAGTCCTCATGCTCTTCCGCGTAGCGCTCCTCAAGTCTGTCCTTAATTTCACGGATATTTTCTTCACGGACCTGTTTTACATCCGTAAAGACAGCCTCTTCCATCGCCTCCGGTGTAATAAATGCCACCATATCATCCCAGAGCTCCTGCGGAGTGTCAAAGTGTTCATACTCATGCTTTTCTTTTCCACACTCTGCAATAATTTTATCAAAGAATTCAATAACCTGTCCATTCAGCTCATGTGCACCATAAATAGCCTGAATCATAATATCCTCAGCCACTTCATTGGCACCTGCCTCAATCATGATTACCTTTTCACGGGTAGAGGCAACTGTAAGTGCCAGGTCAGAAACCTCTCTCTGGGCACAAGTCGGGTTATAAACAAGCTCTCCATCTACAAGGCCAACCTGCGTAGCGGAAATCGGACCGTCAAACGGAATATCAGAAATACCGGTTGCCAGTGCAGAACCTAACATTGCCAGAAGTTCTGGTGCACAGTCCGGATCTACATCCATAACAAGGTTTTCTAATGTCACATCATTGCGGTAATCTTTCGGAAACAATGGTCTCATTGGACGGTCAATCACACGGCATGTCAAAATGGAATTATCGGTCGGTTTTCCCTCACGCTTTGTAAATCCTCCGGGAATACGTCCGATCGCATACATTTTCTCATGATATTCTACACTGAGAGGGAAAAAGTCAATCCCCTCTCTCGGCTTTTCAGAAGCCGTTGCTGTCGACAAAACTACCGTGTCGCCATAGCGCATAAAAGCTGCGCCATTTGCCTGCGCAGCCACCCGTCCGATATCAACGCTCAGGGTACGGCCTGCAAGCTCCATACTAAATGTCTTATACATCTGTGTAATCTCCTTTTATTGTTATTCATGAGAGATACCGAAACATCTGAAAAACATACATCTCTTTTCTCATCTGTGTGCTTTTCAGAAGTCTCGGCGCATTCTCTCTAGTGTACACAACATTTTAATTATACCCGATTAACTGGCAAAATGCAAATTATTTCGGATAACTGATTTCTTTATCACCCCACAAAAGGACCTCATCATGAAATTGCGGGACGCGCATCAGCCCTGCTCCGAACAAGTATGCCCTGTCCCGCTCTGCAATTTCATTCAGAGCAAGCCATTTTACGCTTTTAATTGTCTGCTCTTCCGGCGGCAGCTCCGGGTCCGTCCCCTTTACAGGAACAGCCTCTTCCGGAATTTCCACAAGAAAAGAAAAAATTCGGCTCTTCATATCCGGCTTATATTCAATGGTAAGCGGACGCACAATTTTTCCCTTCACTCCGGCCTCCTCCTCTAATTCACGGAGAGCTGCCTCTGCAGGTGTCTCTCCATCCTCAATTCCCCCGCCCGGCAGAGTAAAAAAATCGCGTCCTTTTAATATATGTTCTACCAATAACAGCTTGTCACCACGGCAGACAAGCGCCTGACTTCTGTCTCTTTTCATATTATCCTCATTCCACTATTAAAAGAGTGCTTCCATATTTGCATATGAAAGCACTCCGGTATTTTTTATCTGCGCAAACCAAGTTTTTCAATTAAAGCACGATAGCCCTCAAGGTCTGTCTTTTTCAGATAGTCAAGAAGACCTCTTCTTTTACCAATCATTTTGTACATTCCACGGCGGGAATGGTGGTCTTTTTTGTTTTCTTTCAAATGCTCGGTGAGCGTATTAATCCGCTCAGTCAGGAGCGCAACCTGTACCTCCGGTGAACCTGTGTCATTCGGGGTTCTTCCGTAAGCTGCAATAATTTCTTTTTTCTTCTCTGTTGTCATCATTGTGATGTACCTCCATATCTTTGTTTTGCACCAATCACTAAGATTTGGTCGGAGTTTTCCGAAACCCTGGTGATGGTAAAATTTTCAACTCATACATATTACCACAAATCATTTTGTTTGTAAATACAGAATTTTATGAATTACCCATTCCGTTACCTTTCACTTTGATTTTTACCTTATAGCTCTCCTTTGTTGTCCGAAGCTGTACCTTGACAATAGCAGTTCCCTTACCAACAGCACGCCATACTCCTTCTTTGCTTATTTTCAACACCTTTTGATTACCTGATTTAAAACGCAAGATAGAAGCGTCCAGATAACCTGCTTTTTTTTCTTCCGGTTTGTGTCTCTCAGCTCCGTCAGAATCAAAAGCCGTATACTCAAGATAACCTAAATTCACAATGTTTTTATCCATATAAACAACTGTTTTTAATTTCCCTTTTGTAAAGCACTTAGTCGAAAAACTTTTCTTTACCGGGCTAATCTTTACTATTTGTTTTGCCGGATAAATATTTTTTTTGCCTTTTTTATTTTTTACAGCTACTCTGGCACTATACGACATACCATGTTTTTTTAATTTCTTCAAATAAACCGGTTTCGAAATTTTAACCGGGGAACTGGCGAAAGTTTCTGAACCAATATATAAAAGGCTTTCCGGCAAAGTGATTTTTTTCAGAGATTTTGTCCATTTAAAAACTCCAATCCCCATTCTCCTTACGCCCTCCGGAATTACAATTTTTTTTAGAGAGTCACAATGTGAAAACGCATAATTGCCAATTAGGCGAACGCTTTTGGGAATATTGACGTTTTTTAATGCATAGCACCTACTAAATGCCCATGGCCCAATTACTGCTACGGACTTTCCCCACTGTATTTCATTTAAGTCTGTACACATTTCAAATGCATTTGCTGGAATGTATTTAATATTATCAGGTATAATAACAGTTTGAATGCCCGACCTCTGGCAACTAGCAGCCATTGTATAATTTGAATTGGATGAAAAAGTAAGTTTAGTCAAATAGGGGTTATCTTCATAACCTTCACTCTTTTCAACTGTATCTGGTTCCTTATATTCTTTGTCTCTTTTTCCTATTGGATACCATAAAAGTTCTTTGAACCCTTTTGTAAAAAGGACACCATCTTTCGCTTCCAACACAGGATTATTTTCATCTACAGTGATTTTTTCTAATTTAGCATCTGTTGCTGGACGATTACCAATTGCGACATCCTCATATGTTACATCTGCAGATAGCCAAACGCCAATTTTATTGCCCTTTTCATCCTGGATTCTCGAAAACATGACGA
>DKUB01000029.1:1410-7012 GCA_002490465.1 Lachnoclostridium sp. UBA7215 | reverse complement strand
ACCGCTAATAGAGAAGAAACTTCCGGTTTGTCTTTAAAAAAAGTTATTTTGTATACAGTGCATAAACTGTATAAATTCTATTATCATATCTTTCAAAATCCTTATTTTTCAATACTTTTGTCCCACCATTGGGCTTATGGATTCCTCATTCCAGTTTCAGCTGATCAGTGCAAAAAATAATGAGATCACAAAAGAAGAAATTACAGAGATCCTGACCTACGCGGCTTTTTATGCAGGCTGGCCGAAGGCATAGGCAGCTTTCCGTATGGCAAAGGAAGTCTGGACAGAGGAGACCTGTGCCGAAAGCGCGAAGGAGACACATGAAAAAAGTATGCTGTTCCCGCTTGGAAAGCCCAATGACGGCTTTGTACAGTACTTTATCGGGCAGAGTTATCTGGCACCGCTGTTTACAGAGCAGGTGGGGATTTTATTTTCCCATCTGACTGTTGAGGTTCCTGGATAGGCGGGAGATCAATTTCTTCTGACATATATGTGAATTAACAATCTGGAAACAAAACTCAAACAAAATCCAAACACAGGCGGGCTATACTATAAAAGACGGAACGATAATAGTATGCGGAGATGTAATAAATATGGAAAAAGTAAAAAGAATGTTAAAAAAGATTTTTTTTATGCCGCCGCTGCCTGCCCTGTTTATCATTATTCCTTCTTTTGCGCTGGTGTTTTGGGTGCTGATAAAAAGAGATATGCCGTCTGCGGTTGCCTACCTGTCTTATGCCCTGTCCTTCTATGCGATGATCCTTACTGTGATCAAATCCGCAGGAGCTGTGAAATGGATACAAAAGGGGATTAAAAACCACCCTCTTACAAGAAAGGTATTCAGTATCCCGTTGGTGGAACGGTATTTCTCGGAAACGTCTTTCCGGGTGGAAGTATCTCTGTATCCGGGGCTTGTTATCAATCTGTTTTATGCGGGGATAAAACTTTTCTCAGGAATTGTGTATCATTCGGTGTGGTTTGGAACACTTGCAGTTTATTATATCCTGCTTGCGGTAATGCGCTTTTCTCTGCTACATCATGTAAGAAGAAAAGGGAAGAAACACCAAAACTTCGTATCAGAGTTAAAAATCTGTCGTTTATGTGGTATGATCTTATTGATTTTGGACTGGGCGCTGACAGGCATTATTATCCTTGTGGTCAGGAAAAACAGCGGTTTTGAATATCCGGGGATGTTGATTTATATTATGGCGCTTTATACATTTTATGCAGTTATCACAGCGGCGGTAAATGTGATAAAGTACAGAAAACATGAAAGTCCGGCATTGTCGGTTATAAAAGTAATCAACCTGACCGCAGCATTAGTATCCCTGCTTTCTCTTGAAACAGCAATGCTGACACAGTTTGGCGCAGCCAGGGACGCCGCTTTTAGACAGATGATGAGTGCTGCAACCGGAGCCGGGGTAAGTATGATTGTGCTTGCTATGGCATTTTATATTATAGGGAGGACAACCAGCCAAATAAAGAAAGAAAAGGGAGGAATGACATGATCAATATTCTTGTGCTTGAAGATGACATAAAATTAAACCAGACAGTATGCACCTATCTGAATGACAGCGGTTTTCGGGCAAAAGGGTGTCTGAATGCCAATGATGCTTATGCAGAAATGTACAATAACCTGTATGATTTGATTATTTCGGATATTATGATGCCGGAGGTGGACGGATTTGAATTTGCGGAGAACGTGCGGCGTGTCAATAAGCATATCCCGATTTTGTTTATGTCGGCAAAAGACGATCTCCCGTCAAAACAGAAGGGGTTTCAACTTGGCATTGATGATTACATGGTGAAGCCCATTGAACTGGATGAGCTGCTTTTGCGGGTTCGTGCGCTCCTCCGGCGTGCCAATATTGAAATGGATCGGAAACTGGTTGCAGGAAATCTGGAACTGGATGCGGACGCTATGACAGCAAAGATAGCGTGTGAAGAAATCGCAGTGACTACAAGGGAGTTCAATATCCTTTATAAGCTGCTTTCCTATCCCAACAAGACTTTTTCGAGGGCGCAGCTCATGGATGAGTTTTGGGGAGTGGACAGTGAAACAAGCCTCCGGGCGGTGGATGTGTATATTACGAAGCTCAGGGATAAATTTTCCGCCTGTGACGGATTTGAAATCAAGACAGTGCGGGGGTTAGGGTATAAGGCTGTCATGTAAGGGAAAGGAAGTTGCTGCAATGAAAAAACAAACGAAATATCAGGATGTGCGTGTAAAAAGAAAAATATTCCCAATTCCTGTTTTCCTATCGGCTTTTTTTGCCTTTGGCATATTTACTACGATAGAGATGAAAGTAATTGGGGAAGCGATTGACTATCGGAGTGTACCATTTCAGAGCCAGCTTATAGTTGTCGGCTTTTGGTTTGTGGTTGCAGCGGCTTTTACTTTGCTGACAAATTACCAGATAGGAATATTTTATCAGAAACCCATTGAACGGTTTTCGGAGGCTGCCCGAAAAGTGGCTTCCGGCGATTTTTCCGTTTATCTTGCGCCAAACCACACAGCGGATAAGCTGACGCATTTAGATGTGCTGTTTATGGATTTCAATAAGATGGTGGAGGAACTTGGAAGTATTGAAACGCTGAAAACGGATTTTTTCTCCAATGTATCCCATGAGATCAAGACGCCGCTTGCGGTAATACAGAACAATGCGCAGCTTTTAAAAACAGAAGGGCTGGCAGAAGAAAAACGTATGGAATATACGGAAACCATTCTCCATGCGACAAGACGGCTCTCTAACCTTATCACCAATATGCTAAAGCTCAATAAACTGGAAAAGCAGACGATTAAACCGGTTCCGCATCCGTATGATTTATGCGCCCAGCTATGTGAATGTGCCTTGCAGTTTGAAGATGTGTGGGAGCAAAAGGGGATAGATTTTGAAGTGGATATAGAGGAAAGGACAACGATTGAGGCAGATGAGGGACTGCTGGAACTGGTCTGGACAAATCTCTTATCAAATGCGATGAAGTTTACGCCGTCAGGAGGAAGTGTGAAGCTGTCACAGAATTCGGATGTGGAAATGATAACGGTTTCGGTTGCCGATCATGGATGTGGTATGGATGAGTCAACAAGGAAACGGATATTCGAGAAGTTTTATCAGGGGGATACTTCCCATTCCACCGAGGGGAACGGACTTGGACTTGCGCTTGTAAAACGGATTCTCCAGTTATCAGACGGGAGCATTGAAGTGAGAAGCGCAGTGGAAGAAGGTACGACTTTCACAGTCAGACTACCAAAATCGCAAGGTCAGGAATTGGACAGGGAGGAATCGTAGAATGAATCAGGAAGAAAAATCATTTATTGGATATGAGTATAAGGAGATTACTGTAGATGCGGGGCAGGTATCTATGTTTTTGGACGGTTATGAGAATTTTGGCTGGATTGCGGACGAACAAATGTCTGGCACAGGAGGCACTTCCGGACAAATAACTCTCCGCATGAAGCGTGACCGCAAGATTATAAATAAAATGGAACTGACAAGGCTGCAGAGAAATTTCGAAGCCTGTGCGCTGGATTTGAAAAAGCTGGAAAAAGCAAAGACATCAGCCGCAACAATATGGGCATTGGTGGTTGGCGTAGCAGGAACGGTATTTATGGCAGGTTCCACATTTGCCGTTACCCACGAACCGCCTGTCATCTGGTTGTGCATCTTACTTGCTATTCCGGGAATTATTGGCTGGATTCTTCCCTATTTTGTTTACCGCAGAGTGGTGCAAAAGCAGAAGGAAAGGATAGAGCCTCTTATGGAGCAGAAATTAGAGGAAATATACGAGGTCTGCGAAAAGGGACATTCTTTATTATAAATGTGGAAGATCAGGAAACACCTCTTACAAGGCACTGTCTTGCAGGGGGTGTTTTTTGTGTAAAAAATACAGCAGTGAAAATAATCCATTAAAGAAACAAAAACGACAATTAATATTTCTTAAACAATTTTGAAATAGAAAACAAACAAAACAGAACTATAATACAGCCATAAAAACAAACAAAACATTTCAGGAGGATGAACAAAATGAAAAAAAGTAACTTTGTAGCAATGATTCTTGGAACCGTTAGTTTTATCTTTTTTGCACTGGGTATGTGCATGGCGATGATCGAGGAATGGAACGCATTTAAGCCGGGTATCGTGGCAGGATGTGTCGGTCTTGTATTTGCGGTGGTTACAATCATGGTGTGGAGAAAGATGGAGAACAAGGAGCCGATCAAGATTACCGGGAAAGCAGTGTTGACAGTAGCAGTCGGTATTATCGGTGCGCTTGCGCTTGGTGTCGGGATGTGCTTCTGTATGGTATGGAATAACATGGTACCGGGAATTATTATCGGGCTGGTCGGCATTATTATCCTGATGTGTCTGATACCGCTTTGCAAGGGATTGAAGTGAGGGAATTTGGTATGAGAGCAGCTATTTATAATGGTAAAAGGAATATTTTGATGACAGAACTGGACACTCCGAAAGCCGGAGATAACGATATTGTGGTACGGAATATTTACGCCAGCATATGCGGAACGGATGTTGCAGTCTATCTTCATGGGGCAGAGACAGGACACAGGGTTACAGTGGGCGGTGAATTTGGGCATGAAATGGTGTCCGAGGTTGTTCAGGTTGGAAAGAATGTTAAGAATGTCTGTGTAGGTGACAGGGTTTATCCTTATCCCCGTCTGGCAAAAGGCGATCCGAAACGGGCGGGAACGGTAGGCGGTTTTTCAGAATACGTTTTGATACCCAACGCAAAATGGAAGGAACAGTTTTATGATGTGCCGGATGAGATTTCTTCTAAAACTGCCTGTCTGATTGAGCCGTTTACGGTAGGATTCCGGGCGGCAAGGCGTTCTTATCCAAAACCGGGTGAAAATGCGATTGTATTTGGTGCCGGAACGATTGGAATTGCCGCTGCAATTGGTTTAAAGCATATGGGGTGTGATAAAGTCATGATCTGTGATATATCTGACTTTCGGCTTAATATAGCAAAAAATTTAGGATTTGCAGTATGCAACAGCAGCAGGGATGACTTGAAAGAAACCGCAATGGCGTATTTTGGAACCGCACCGTCACGCTTCGGTGCTACCGCGGATGCAGATATTTATATTGATGCGGCTGGTGCGGAGTCTGTTTTGGAGACTTATCAGGCAATCGGGAAAATAGAAAGCCGCATGGTAGTGGTTGCGGTGCTTGCCGGGAAACGTCCGGTAGATGTCCTTGCAATGACCTATTCCCAGCACGCATTGATTGGCTCCGGAGGCTATTTCCCGGTAGATGTAGACGATGTAATGGCAGTCATGGTCAGCAAAAAATGGGATATAGAATCTATTATCACCCATGAGTATCCTTGGGAGGAGCTTGTACCGGCGATTGAAAAGGCGTCACAGGTAAATGAAGCGTTGAATGTGGTTATTCGATATTAGATATGAAAGTATAGTATAGTTAAAAAGGACCGGCGAGAACCGGTCCGAAATCATTGCATATACTATTTATACCGTTAATAATTCATTTTGAAGATTCAGAAGTTCCTTCTTCGTAAGCCGGTAGCTTTCATGATTTTTACGATTTCAGTACCGTTTTCCAGCAAAGACTTTGCAATTTCTATGACT
>DKUB01000029.1:0-1049 GCA_002490465.1 Lachnoclostridium sp. UBA7215 | reverse complement strand
TCCATGTAATTCCTGTTTATAAATATATCACTTGCAACTATTACACCGGACAGGGTAAAAATTCGCTGCCCTTCATCTGGTATCTGTTCAGCCAGGTCAACGATTCTCTCCAGCATACTCTGTTTTCCTTCTGTACCGAGAACCGTAAGCAGCAGAATTATCAGCCACATCAGGTCATCATTTGCCAAAGAGATGCTGAATTTCATGAAAAGCTGTCTCGCCGTCTATGCGGGACAGGAAAGCCTGCTCGGTACGCAGGGTAAAACAGTCCGTTTCAAGCGTTGGTTCTGCGCTTTGTACATCGCCGGTGTAGATAATGATCAGGCGCAGGTTGAATGTTTCATCTTCCTTAAAGTATTTTTCCATTACCCGTGCGATATTATTGTATGGTATAATAAGGAAAAGGAGGACTGAGAGATGAATCTCCATATTACAAAATCCCAAAATGCCGAATCTTTCTATATCTGCAAATCTTATGTTAAAGCAAATGGCTCCACTACTTCAACTATTGTCCGCAGGCTGGGAACCTTAGAACATCTTTTGCCTGAACATGGCCCTGCAAGAACAAAACTAGGAATTGTATTTATATCAACATCTATTTTATTATCACTAAGCGGGTGCGGTAGTCCTGCAAAACAGGAGGCTTCCAACATTGCTGATGATTTTGATGGTAACTATGGTGGATATGAATATTATCTTACAAAGGAAGAACTTATTGCGGATATTGAACAGGGTTATATCTTTCATTTAGATACAGCATTTGAAAAAGATTATGCGCCATTTGTTACACAGGGAAATTGGCCTTTTTATGTGCATGAAGAAAATACTGTCAACTTAGAAGTAAGTTTTTCTAATTTGCTTATGAAGCCAAAAGAAAATACCTTCCCAATAGATGAACAGGTTATAGTTGAAGTGATTTCGCCAGACGAAGAAACCGTATACTGTTTTGAAAAAGTGGGAGATGAAATTACGGAGGATACTTCCATACAAGAACAAATTTCTGTTACAGAAGGTGAGTGGGCGTTAAGAATCAGTTTCGGATATTGTTG
>DKUB01000098.1:10656-101237 GCA_002490465.1 Lachnoclostridium sp. UBA7215 | reverse complement strand
TCTACTTTAGAGGTATCATATCATAATACAGTAATAAACAAACCCCATAGTGCACCTTTTAGAAACACCCCATTTTCCCGAACTTGAGAAACTATCTCTTTCCTAATTCAACAGGATAAAAGAAATAACCTTAAAGGAAATCCGAAGCTGTGGAAGCCGCATATGGCGGATATGTCCATTCCGCTACATCAATGTCTGGCTGAAAAAATTTAGTGTAAAGAACCTTAACCCAAAAACCTTGAAGTAAAATGATTAAGGTTGACAAAGGAGTGAAAGTAATTGGCATAAAGAAGAATGTGCCAGGTAATGGGGGAAAAACTATAAGAAGATAGAGTTCGAATAAGTAAAAATCAACCGAAAGAAGATAAACTTTAAAAAATAGAATTCGGAGAGTGCAGTATGAAATATTCATGTTGACAAATCGACCATTCATAAAAATATTTAATTTTTTGACCCCAATATGATATAATTTTCTGTAATTAATATGAAAGGATTATGAATAGTATGTTATTACGCATTGCTTATTGTGATGATGAGCCTGAGAATGGGAGAAAAATGCAGGAGTTTATATCTCAGTTAGAAGTGCAAACAGATATAGAGTTTGCGTTTGATTATTATATTTCGGGAATTGTTTTGCTAGAGAATTTAGAAAATAAACCGGATTATTATGATGTTGTATTTCTTGATATGGAAATGCCACAGCTCAATGGAATAGAACTGGCAGAAAGGATTCGTGGGCTCGTTTCCGGTGACGTAATCATATCTTTTCTTACCAGTTATCCGGAGTATATGCAGCAGAGTTTTGGCGTACAGGCTTTCCAATATCTGTTAAAACCGCTCTCATATGAGAGTTTTAAAAAAGAAATTATCCGGACGATAGATTTTTTAAAAAAGGATGACAGAAGTATTCTGGTTATTGCCCAGTCAAGCGGTCGAGAAGTTGTATTGCGTCTGAAAAATATTATTGCCATTGAAAAACAAAAAGGAAATGCAGTTATGGAAATCTCGCTGGAAAAAGGTGTTACCATTGCAAAAGGAAATATTACGGATTATGAGAAAATATTGTTAGAAAACAACTTTATCAGGGTAAGTAGAAATTGCATTGTTAATATGAGGTACATTCATTCCTTTTTCGGACACGAAATTGAAATGACAAATGGGAAGCGGGTTGAAATGAGCAGGAGAAAGGTGACGGAAATCAAGGAGATGTTTACAAAATACTTAGTTCTTGGAGATGGAAAGGTATGATTGGGATATATGTGGTTTCCTGCATATTTGACGCCTTTGTCATCTATCTTTTGTTTGAGAGCTTTTTTGAAGAAAGAAAACCCAGAGTTGAAAAATGGCATATTGCCCTTGGGTTATTATTCGAGCAGACGGTGGCATCATTCATTTCGCATCATATGGATTCTGTCTATGTGCGGCTTGCGGTTCAGATTGTTGTTGTATTATTACTCACTTTATTTTATCAGGGAAGTATGCTAAAGCGTATTCTTGCAATGGCAATGTTTGTGGGATTTTCCATTATTGCAGAGGGCGTTGCCGTAGTATCCGTTTCACTCATGGGGGTGGAACAGGGAAAAGGAGAAGAAGTGTTTTTACTGCTTTTGGTAGAGATTTTTTTGCTTATACTGGTTTTGGTCACAAAATTGTTTGCAAAAAAACAAGGAAATATTCCTGCGCGGTATCAGATTGGTTTTCTGTTCTTCCCTGTGATAAGTATTGTTGTTATCAATGGAATGATACCGAGTGTGCCGACATTATCATGGCTGATAAGTCTGTTAAGCATTCTTGTGTTAAATATGGTGGCATATTGTTTGATGAATGCGTTAAGCAGATATTGTCTGGAGCAAAATTTCAAGGAGCAAATGGAACAGCAAATACAAGTACAGAAGGAGAAGTATGAGCAATTATCTACATTTTTTGTGCGGAGCAACCGTCTCATTCATGATGTGAACAAACACCATAGAATAATAAAAGAGTATCTGTCAGCTTCTGACACAAGTGAAGCACTTCGTTACATAGAAAAAATTGACGGAACTTTTGAAAAGCTATACTCTTCTGTAAATACCGGTAATCTGGTGATTGATTCCATTGTCGGGACATTTAAGAACAAGCTGGATGAAATCAACTGCGACAGTAAACTGACCATAAACATAGACAAGAATACAAAAATCATGGAGGACTATGACCTTGTCGTGGTACTCGGAAACGTTACAGATAATATCATAGAGGCAGTGTCCGGCTCAAGTAAAGACGGTAAAACGTGTGTGGAGCTTAAATTGGAGACAACAGAAACAGCGTTTATTTTTTACTCGAAAAACAGTGTGTTTAAGTCCGAACATAAGAAAAAAGACAAGTGGTATCATGGTTTAGGACTTTATAATGTGAGAGATACGATAGAAAAATATGGTGGGAGCATGGCAGTGAAGAGCTCCCAAGAGTATTACGAAACGATGATTCAGGTGCCGATTCGGGAGAAAGGATTATGATTAGTTATTGGATAACAAAACGTTTAATAAATGCAGCGATTATAGAGGCAAAAGATAGAAATATATATGAATATTCTATTAAGTCTTTACTGGGAAATATTTTAAATATTGTATCTTGTATTTTGATAGGGATATTATGTGGCGAAATAATTAGAGCACTTGTTTTTTTACTAATAATGATACCACTTCGTTCCACAATTGGAGGGTGCCATTTAAATAGTCCTTTTTTGTGCTTTCTTGCCTCTTGTGGAATTGTTTTTGTGTGTATTTTAGCACCTGAATATTTGTATAATATATCAATAATAATATACATACTTAGTGCATTATTATGGTTAGTTATCATAGCAATAATATCTCCGGTGGATTGCATAGAAAAGCCTATGACGAAACACGAAAAAGTCCAGATGAAAATCAAAGTAAAATGGGTTGTGGGATAATTGAAAGTGACAATTGTTCAAAGATAAATGCAAGTGAAAAAAAGCAGAATTATATTATTCAGACGTCCTCAGGGAGAGAGCTAGATCATATTTTGAGAGTGTATGATGAGATTGAAAGTGTAACTGAAGCAGCAAAAGATGAATTAGTAGATGAAAATATGGCTACTGTTTTACTTAATAAATATGAAGTAGAAGAATTGAAAGAGGATGCAGATATTGTTTCAATTGAGAAAGACAAAGTAGTAAAAGCTGCAAAAGAGAAAAATGTAAAAAAAATCAACGGTAAGGATATTGATTTAGAATGGAATAAGAAGCTTATTAAATGTAAAAGTATTAAGGATGATGATGTTAAAAAAAGAGTAAAAATTGCCGTCATTGATTCCGGAGTGGATTGGGGAAATGATATAGATTTGGAGGAAACGATTACGTTGGTGCCTGGTGAAGAAGAGATGAATCCATTATTCATGGATGGAACGGGACATGGTAATAGTGTTGCTGGTTTAATTGCTGCAAAGGATAACAATGAAGGAATTACGGGAATTAATCCAAATGCAGCTATATATTCTATTCGAGTATTAGATGATAATAATGAGTCTCCCCTAAGCAGAGTAATTGATGGAATTTACTATGCAATTTCGAAAAAGGTTGATATAATTAATATGAGCTTTGGTTTAGATTCATATTCCGAAGCGTTAAAGAAAGCGATAGATGCAGCAGAAAATGCGGGTATACTGGTTGTTGCAGCTGCAGGAAATACGAGTGCTAATGTTCAATATCCTGCAGCTTATGATAGCGTTTTGGCTGTTGGCTCTGTAGATTCCGATGCAGATTTAGCTGATAGCAGTGCAAGAGGTGAGAGAATAGATGTAGTTGCGCCTGGGGAACTTGTATGTTCTACAGGTCAATTTGGAGATTTACTTATTGAATCTGGAACGAGCCTAGCTGCACCTCAGGTAGCGGCTGTTGCGTCGAGGATTATGGAAGAGAATCCAAATGCTTCAAACACGGATGTTAAGAACGCAATTATTCATGGAGCAAATTATTCTAATGGAGTCGGATATGGACTTTTGGATGAAAAATATGTTCTTGAGAACTATGATGAATTGATAGAATATGACAATGATAAAGTAATTGAAGTTAATGATACGGAGATTGATGTATTAGGCGATACTGGATGTGTTAAAGGGAGCTGGAGCGGAGATAAGCATGAAACCTTAATTGGAAGTGGGCATTCTAATGTAAAGAAAGGGGCAAGATTTCCTGATATAAAAGACCCTTATCTTGATGGAAGTGTTTTGGGGGTACAAATGTATAGGTTTGCAGGGATGATGCATAATCCATGGTGGCATGGATATTATCAAAAAGGAAAAGTGGTTGGAAATAACCCCAAATATGAAGGGGAATATTTTAATAATTATGTTGCTTGCTACATTTATATAACAAGATTAGCGAATGAAATGAAAACAAAGAAAGTGGCAAATGCTCCTTTGGGACTTACAAGTGACATAGAAAGTGAAATAAAGTATGACTTGGGCTCATTGGATTGGCAAAGAAGTTATGGGTATATTCCAACGGGAGAGACAGAGAGAGCATTTGTTTGGGGAATGGCACTTCATAGTTTGGCAGATGCATTTGCACATAGTGTATTTGTAAATGGTCATGTGATTACCCACGATACAGGCGCTGATAATATAAATACATGTAAACAACGTTGGAATCATGCGAAGATAGCTGTTGATTCAGGAATGGAAATGTTTAAGAAAGGCAATTCCAGCGGAACGTATAAAGAATTTAATATTGTAAAGCAAGCTTCATCATATAAGATGGTTAATATAAAAAAACATATGAATAGTTTGGCAGGAAATAGTGTTGCTTCAGGTTATTCAGCTGTAAATAAAGATGTTAGTTTATCATCAGGTAATTAATTTGTTGCATAGAAAAAAGGGGGCAGGTTATGAAGAAAAGTATCATAGCAGTATACTTATTGGCATGCCTATGTATCTGCGGGTGCAGTCAAACGGTGAAACAGAAAGATGAAAAGACACTTGCGCCGGAGCCAACAGAGTATGCGGGTTCGTCAGAAGCGGCGGGTGCCAAACGCTACACGGTTGTAGGCGCTTATATGCAGATGGATGAGTCAGCGCAGTTACAATATGGAATCCGGTATAACAGGTATGATGGAGGAATTGTTCCGATTTATAAAGTTGCCAATGGTGAGACATATGCCGTGGAAGAAAATGTTGTGCATATAAAAAAGCCGATGTGTTTATATGATATAGATGCACCACAGGCAGATACGATAATAATCGATAAAAATGTGGAGTTGGCAGATGACAATATCGATTATGAAGTAGATGGGGAGGCTGTTATTGCTGAATATGATTCCTGGTTTCATGGATGTCCAAAAGTAAAAGAGATTCATGTAAAGAAAAGAGAATACATACATGATGAAAAGCTTTGGACAGATGCAGAAAATGAATCCACAAACAGAGAACATTTTATCGGCGGAAATCTTTTTGTAAAAAATAATATGTTGATGTTTGCTTATCCATGTAAGGGGGTGGCAGCCTGTCCCATGGCTGAGAAGCAGGTGACTATTCCCGAGGGAACGAAAACCATCTATAGCAATGCATTTCAAAAGTGCCACAAAATGAGAAATATTGTCATAGCTTCTTCTGTTGAATCCATTGGGGAAGGTGCATTTGGCTATAATGATAAGCTGCAGAAAATAGAGGTAGAAAAGGAAAATAAACAATATAAAAGCGTAGACGGTGTACTATATAGCCGGAATGGAAAAACTTTGCTGTCTTTTCCGGCAGGAAAAAAAGATACCGAGTTTCATGTACCGCGGGGAGTGAAAAAAATCGCGGCGGCAGCCTTTATCGGAAACAAAACTTTAATAAAGGTTTTTCTTCCGGATACAGTGTCCTATATCGGCGAAAAAGCGTTTATGGATTGCCGGAATTTGGAAGGAGTCTCTTGCAAAAAGAAAATAAAGAGAATTGTAAAAACTGCATTTATAAATTGTTACAAGCTGAAAGAGTGGCCTAAGCGGGAGAAATTAATTTAATCTTGTATGATGCCTTTTACAACTTTTTGCTCTCTTATCCTTTATATAAGTATAAAGGGCAAGGGAGCAAATTTGAAAAGGTATAAATTGTGCTCGTGCGTATGGCATCTGTCAGGGGCAAAATACCTTCCCATTCCTTACTCTGCAGGATTCGGAATTAGTTCCGCCACATATTTTTTGTGTTTTGCTTTTCAAAAGACAGGAGTAGGCTTATGGATGGCAATGACATATTGCATTTATCTGAATTTGTTTGATACTCTAAAACTTTTAAAGTTTTTATCTGTTTTTCCGGAAAACAGCGTAGCAGATACAGAAAACATGGAATTAATTAAGATATCTGTTATTATTTCGTTTTTATTTTTTTTCTCTGGATTTCTTTTGTCAAAATTTCATAAAACTTTCAAATGATTAAATGATTTGGAAAACCATCGAATCTTGTTTTTTTCTGCCCCAAATGATATAATAATTTTAGGTATGCTTACGGAAACGGGGAAGAAGACAGGCAGGAGGTGTCGCATTGATATCAAACCAGATTTTGCAGGGTACAATCGATGGATTGAAAGGAATTACAAAAATTGATTTGCGGGTATTGGATACCGAGGGAAATGTATTGGCAGATACGGGGGCAGAAGATGGCGATTATGGGGAGGCAGTCAACTCTTTTGTTGAATCGCCGGCAGACAGCCAGGTGCTCCGTGGCATTCAGTTTTTTAAAGTATATGATGAAGGACAGTTGGAATATATTTTAGTTGCTAAAGGGGATTCAGAGGAAGTGTACACAATTGGCAAAATTGCGGTGTTCCAGATTCAGACTTTACTGGTGGCATATAAAGAGCGTTATGACAAAGATAATTTTATAAAAAATCTATTATTGGACAATTTATTACTAGTGGATATTTTTAACCGCGCCAAAAAGCTTCATATTGAAATGAATGTGCGCCGTGTTGTGTATATTATCGAGACAAGTAAAGAAAAGGATAACGGTGCGCTTGAGACGGTGCGCAGCATGTTTGCCGGGGGCAATAAAGATTTTATTACCGCAGTGGATGAGAAAAATATTATTCTCGTCAAAGAGGTGGCAGAAAATGAGACATATGATGATTTGGATAAGACGGCAAGAGTGATTGTAGACATGCTGAATACGGAGGCCATGGCCCGTGTTCATGTGGCATATGGAACAATTATCCGGGATATTAAAGAGGTTTCCCGTTCCTATAAAGAAGCTAAAATGGCTTTGGATGTGGGGAAGATTTTTTATAATGACTGTAATGTTATGGCATACAGTAACCTGGGCATCGGGAGATTAATTTACCAGCTGCCAATGCCGCTTTGCAAGATGTTTATTAAAGAGATTTTTAATGACAAGACGCCGGACCAGTTTGATGAGGAGACACTGACGACAATCAATAAATTCTTTGAGAATAATCTGAATGTTTCCGAGACATCGCGCCAGCTCTTTATTCACCGCAATACCCTTGTATATCGGCTGGATAAGCTGCAGAAGAGCACAGGGCTTGATTTGCGGGTGTTTGAGGATGCAATCACATTCCGCATTGCGCTAATGGTTGTAAAGTATATGAAATATCTGGAATCCATTGACTATTGATTTGAGGTGTAAGTGTATATGGAAGAGGTCAGAAGAGAAATTCCGATTATTGCGTTGGAACATATTACAAAGCAATATCAGGCAGGAGTAGATGCCCTGCATGATGTTTCTATCCGGATTCGCGCGGGGGAATTTGTATTTGTTGTTGGTAAAAGTGGGTCTGGGAAATCCACTTTTATTAAATTGCTTTTAAAAGAGCTGGATCCGACATCTGGAAAAATTTATGTGGGAGGGCGGCAGGTTACGAAACTTGCCCGGAAGCAGATTTCCCGTTATCGGAGACAGATCGGCGTGGTTTTTCAGGACTTCCGGTTGCTGAAAAACAAAACGGTATATGACAATATTGCGTTTGCACAGCAGATTATCGGTATGACAAAGAGAGAGATTGCAATCAATGTTCCTGTTATATTGGATATTGTCGGACTGAAAAATAAGGCGGAGGCATATCCTGGTGAGCTGTCCGGCGGGGAGCAGCAGCGGGTGGCCATTGCCAGGGCGATTGTTAATAAACCGACAATACTGCTAGCCGATGAACCGACAGGTAATCTTGACCCCCAGACAGCATGGGATATTATGATGCTTCTGCAGGAAGTGAATCAGTCAGGGACAACTGTGGTTGTAGTGACACATAATAATGATATTGTGGATTTAATGAAAAAGCGTGTAGTGACACTGGAAGACGGAATTCTGGTGCATGACGTGCAAGAAGGCGGGTACGAATATGAGAGGGATTAGTGTTGCCGGATACAGTCTGAAACAGGGCTTTCATAATCTGAAAAAAAACCGGATGTTTACGCTGGCTTCTATTAGTACTGTTGCGGCCTGCCTGTTTTTGTTCGGCTTGTTTTATTTTGTAATCAGTAATTTTCAGCATATTATACGGGAGGCGGAACAGTCGGTAGGAATTTCTGTTTTTTTTGAAGAGGGGATACCGACGGAAGAAATTCTCTCTATTGGTGATTTGCTGCGGAGACAGCCGGAAGTAGACCATGTGGACTTTGTGTCTGCGGAGGAGGCATGGGAAAATTTTAAAGAAGAGAATTTTAGTGATTCTCCGGACCTTATTGAGAGCTTTGGGGAGGATAATCCTCTGGCAGAATCAGCTTCTTATGCAGTTTATCTGAAATCCATTGATACGCAGGATGATGTAGTGGCATATATTGAGAGTATTTCAGGTGTGAGGTCTGTGAAACGCTCCTCAGAAGTGGCCGGCGGGCTGTCCAATGTCAGTAATCTGGTTGGAATTGCATCGGCTGCGCTGATTCTTGTTCTTGTCCTTGTTTCCGTATTTCTCATTCACTCAACGATTGCTACCGGTATTGCTGTGCGGAAGCCGGAGATTGCAATTATGCGGCTGATGGGAGCATCGGATTTTTATATTTGGTCTCCATTTATTGTGGAGGGAGTGGTGATTGGCATAATCGGCTCTGCCCTGCCACTGCTTGTCCTGGCTGTTTCTTACGGCCGGATTATCCGTTATGTTACAGAAAGGTTTACTTTGTTTACAGGTACGCTCACATTTCTTAGCACAAAGAGCATCTTTGCGGTGCTTGTTCCTGTATCGTTGATGATTGGTGTTGGCATTGGTTTGTTGGGAAGCTTTATTACGGTGCGCCGTAATCTGAACATCTGAACTTGTGCAAAAGGGGGAATCGAGAGTGATATACAATAAAAGACATTTTATATATGCAGTCATAGGTATGTGTGCTGTTTTTCTGTTTTTTGCCGGGGACACTGCTACAGCAGTAAACTATGATGAACAGATAGAAGAGGCAGAAAAAGAACAGAAGAAGTATGAAAAGCAATCGGAACAGCTCCAGCGGGAGATGGCAGAAATTGAATCGGATAAAGAGGATACGCTGCGATATATTGAGAAACTGGATAAAAAGACCGAAGAGGTGGAGGCAGAACTGGCGGAGCTTGAGGTGCAGATTGCCGAGGCGGAGAGCCTGCTTGAGACGGCAAGGCAGGAGTTGTCTGCAGCTCAGGCAGAGGAAGAAAACCAGTATATGACAATGAAGCAGCGCATAAAATATATGTATGAAAATGGGAATCAGGATTATCTGGAGATTCTGTTTTCAGCTGACAGTATGGCAGAGCTTTTAAACCGTACCGAGTATATAGAGAAGATCAGCAGCTATGATAAAAATGTTTTTGAGGAATTTCGCAGGACGAGAGAAAAAGTAGAGATAAAGAAGGGTGAAATCGAGACGGCATTGACGCAGCTGGAGGATATGCACGGGGATGCCGCCGCGGAGAAAGATGCCCTGAAAGATATGCAGAGAAAGAAACAGGAGGAATTGGCAAGCTATAACAACAGCTTGAAAAAAAGCAGGGAACAGGCGGATGAGTATGCCCGTCAGGCGGCAAAGGCAGAGGCGGAGGTAGAGAGGCTGCTGATTGCCAAACAGCGTGAATTAGAGAGACAGAACGATATGGGCGGCGGGGACTCCGGTGGCGGAAACGGTATTTTGAGGTGGCCGCTCCGTGTAGCCGGACGCATTTCTTCCGGTTTTGGTCCAAGAAACAGTCCTACAGCCGGGGCAAGTTCTTACCATAAGGGAATCGATATTGCTGTGGCTTCCGGGACCCCGATTGTGGCAGCAGAAACCGGAATTGTTGTGACAGCTGCTTACAGCTCCAGTGCGGGCAATTATGTCATGATTTCGCATGGAAACCGTTTGTATACAGTATATATGCACTGTTCCAAGCTGGCAGTAAAAGAAGGGGACTCTGTAAAAAAAGGCGGGGTAATTGCCTATGTAGGTTCGACAGGGATTTCGACAGGCAGCCATCTTCATTTTGGTGTTTCAAAAAACGGCACATATGTGAATCCGTTAGATTATGTAAAACGATAGGGGGAAAGGGAAATGAACAGTTTTCGAAATTATTTCCTGGGACTTTTATCCGGGATAATTTTATGCGTCATGATTCTTTTGCTTGCGGACTACCTTGATATTCATCTTATACCTTCAAGCTCTATGTCAGAGGAGGTATGGAGGAAGGCCAAGGTAGTAGAAAAATATATTGACAGTTATTATTGGAAAGAGGGCGTGTCTGACAAAAAAATGTCGGAATATGCAGCAAAGGGAATTGTGGCAGCACTCGATGATAAATATTCTGTATATTATACGGACGAGGAATATGAGGAAACAATGAGCGGTGTGGAGGGGGACTATGCCGGGATTGGTATTACTGTAGAACAGGAGCCGGAAACGGATCGGAAAATAATCCGGGCAGTGCAGAAGGGGAAACCCGGGGATAAGGCAGGATTGAAACCGGGAGATGAAATCCGTTCTGTCAATGGTACCGATGTGCGCACCATTCCGCTTTCCGAGGCGGTGAGTAAAATTCGGGGTGAGGAGGGGAAAACCTCTGTCCTTGGAATTGCGCGCCAGCAGGACGGAAAAGAGATTACGCTTATCGTCAACGTTACGGCAGAAAAAATTGTAAACCAGTCGGTTACATACCGGATGCTTGAGAGTGCAATCGGCTATGTCCGGATTTCCTCTTTTGATAATGAGACTACGGCCCAGTTTGAGGAGGCGGTGAAACAGCTCGAAAAGAAAAAGCAAAAGGGTATGATAGTAGATGTGCGCAACAATGGAGGGGGATCTCTTGGAGCAGTAATATCCATATTGGATTATCTGCTGCCGGAGGGCAAATTGATTACGGAAAAGAGCCGTGGGAAAGAGGATGTAGAGTATTCTTCCACGGATGAGAAACATTTTGACAAGACTATTGTTGTGCTGGTAAATCAGAATAGTGCCAGTGCGTCGGAGGTTTTTGCCGGGACGCTGCAGGACAGGGAAGCCGCCAGTTTAGTTGGTGTGAAAACATTTGGAAAAGGCATTGTCCAGACTATATATTCTCTTCAGGACAGCTGCGGGGGCGGAATTAAGCTGACAACAGGGGAATATTTCCTGCCGAGCGGCCGCTCCATTCATGAGAAAGGCCTGACGCCGGATGTTGAGTGTGAATATACCGGTTCGGAGGATTCGTTGGGTGAGGAAGATGATAACCAGTTGAAAAAGGCCATAGAGGTGATAACGTCAGGCTTGACATAGCAAGCATGACGTAGCAAGCTTGACATAGCAAATTTTTAACTGAATTGTTAGCTTTATTAATAAAACTGCCGATATCTATATTAGATGAAAAGTGGCAAATGGATTTGCCGGAATGGGTGAAAGAGGAGATGGTCATATGGATATGACGGTAGGAAAGGATTACGGAACTGCGCTTGAAGAAATGAAGCAGCGTATAGAAATGGCCAAAAAGAGGTCGATGTCCGTAAAAAAGCAGACAAAGAAGAAGGCTAAAAAGAAATTAAAATATAATTCCAGAGAGATTGCCACACAGTTGGCGCAGGCAACCCGTTCAATCGGAGCCGGACAGGTATTGATACGGGCGTCGGAAAAATTGGCGCAGCTGCAGAAAATGGCAGTTACCGGAGATTATGATATGAATGAGATGAGGGCGGCAATTGCCCACGCAAGAAGCATGGTTAAGTGCGCCAGGTTAAAAAAGAATCATCTGTTAGAGGAAGAAAATGTAGAGAGGGAAGGAAAGAAGAAGAAAGATCCGGACAATCTGACTAAAGAGCAGCGGGCAAAACAGATTGTGCAGCGGGAATTGAGGAAAATGAGACGCCGCAACCGGTTAAAAGAAAAAGGGAAAGTAGATGAGGCACAGCGCCGTTATCACCGCGACCAGAATCGTTCCAGTTATGCGGAGGAGAGAGCTGCGTACGCAGAAGCGTACCGTGAGGCATATCGCGAAGCATACAGGCAGGCCTGCCGTGAAGCGGGTGTTTCAGCGGCAGCAGAGGGAGGAGGAGAATCCGTGTCAGCAGCATCTTCCGCAGAGGCGGCTATGGCTGTGGATGCATCAGCAGCGGCGCCGGCCCCTGCTACATCCGTAGATATTTGTATCTGACAAAAAAATAAGAGAAGTCTTTAACTGCCTCGGGAGAACCATTTGTTATGGTTTTTCCGAGGTTTTTGCTTTTCATATGAGCCTTTTTTTGGTACAATAGAGAATAAATGGAGGTATGGGTATGAGAGAGGAGAAAAAAAGAGGAAATTTTTCAGGTACGATTGGCTTTGTTATGGCGGCAGCCGGTAGTGCAGTCGGCCTTGGCAATATCTGGCGTTTTCCCTATTTGGCGGCAAAGGATCATGGAGGGGTATTTATTCTCTGTTATATCATTCTTGCCCTGACGTTTGGGTTTGCCCTGTTGACAACGGAAATTGCCATTGGCCGTAAGACACAGCAGAGTCCGCTTACGGCCTACGGCGTACTGCGGCCGCGTTGGAAAGGGCTGGGTGTTCTGGCGTGCCTTGTGCCAACGATTATTTTACCTTATTATTGTGTGATTGGCGGATGGGTTGTGAAATATCTGGTCACTTTTATAACAGGAGAGGGGAAAGCGGCGGCTGAGGATTCGTATTTTACCGGTTTTATAACGGAGCAGTGGGAACCAATTATCTGGATGCTCGTATTTCTTTTGCTCACAGCCTTCGTTGTATACCGCGGTGTGAATAAGGGAATTGAAAAATACAGCCGGGTACTGATGCCGTTGCTGCTTGTGCTTGTCATTGGAATTGCCATTTATTCGCTGACAATACAGCATACGGACGAAAGCGGCGCTACAAGAACCGGATTGCAGGGATTAAAGATATATTTGGTGCCGGATTTTAGTGCCATTACCATTCAGGAATTTTTTGTTATTGTAATGGATGCCATGGGGCAGCTCTTTTTCTCAATCAGTGTTTCTATGGGAATTATGATCGCCTATGGCTCTTATGTTAAGAAAGACGTCAATTTAATGAAGTCCATTAATCACATAGAAATTTTTGATACAGCAGTTGCCCTGCTCGCCGGATTGATGATTGTTCCTGCCGTTTACACTTTTATGGGATTAGAGGGGATGTCTCGCGGGCCGGGGCTTATGTTTGTATCCCTGCCAAAGATATTTGATGCGATAGGGGCAGTTGGCCCGATTATTGGTGTACTTTTCTTTCTGATGGTGGTGTTTGCGGCAATTACTTCTGCGGTATCGGTCATGGAGGCAATTGTTGCCAGTTTAATGGATTCCAAACACTGGACAAGGCAGAAAAGCACAGTAATCGTTACTATATATGCCTTGATTGGAGCATTGGTTGTATGTTTGGGCTATAATATATGGTATTTTGAAATTAATCTTCCCAATGGTTCGCCTGCCCAGATACTGGATGTTATGGATTATATCAGCAATAACTGTCTGATGCCGCTTGTGGCTCTTTTGACATGCATATTGATCGGCTGGATTGTGAAGCCGAAAACAATAATTGACGAGGTGGTACTCGGTGGTTATACATTTCGCAGACGAGGGCTGTATATTGCCATGATGAAAGTGGTTGCGCCGATTTTGCTGGCTCTGCTTTTGCTGCAGTCTGTCGGGATAATGCGCCTGTAAAAAATTTTAAGTTGAACGAAAGGAGAGGGTAGTTATGGAACAGCAGATTTTTACAAACGAGATAATTTTATCGTGGCTTCAATATTATGCCAAAAATACTACGGTAGATTTGGAACACGTGAAAATGATTGATATTACCAAAAAGAATAAAAATGTAATTCCAACAGTAGAGTCACACCGCACTACTATGGTGTTTTCTAATGCGGGGATTGAGGATATTTTTTACCGCCTGTGGAATGCGGGCCTGGGAGAGTGCGAGGTCTGGTACAATGAGGGCTCAGAACCGGAAGGGCAGATTCTGAACAGTAAGGTAAAAGATATGATCAATCGGGGCATTAATGCGTCAGCAGGCATGCTTATTATTAATTCCGAGGCAAGAAATACGGCAAAAATCGGTATTGGAAATGACCTGTTTCAGAAAGGTTCGATTCATTATGTCGGGAGTGAGATACGCGCTGTTATTTTGAACAAAATGGGAGTGGACAGTCAGGATGATATTTGCGTGATCAGCGGAGAGAGTATTGCCATTGAAGCGGCACTGATTGCAGAGGAAGGAAATATTATTGCGGTGGAATACAACAGAGAAGACCGCGAGACGATGGAAGATAATGTGCAGCATTTTGGGCTGAACAATGTAATTGTAATCGACCATGTGGATGAAGAAAATATGCAGAATTGTCCAGTGCCGTCACTGGTGTTTATGGTGGCATCTGCCAGTATGGAACAGGAGCTTGCCTGCCTGACAAAATTAAATCCGCAGCTTCGTGTTGTTATATATACGTTAGATTTTCAGGTGGCAGCCGGGGCAGCAGAAATTCTTAGTAAATATGGAATACAGGATATCCAGACAATACAGATTTCTGTTTCCCGGCTTTCCAGCAGCCATTCCTTTAAACAGGAGCCGGCGCCGTGGATTATTACGGGGAGGGCTTTATAACCAGACATTTTCTTTACGGTTTACAATAAAGAACCCTTTCTCGTTTAACGTGTTCTCGCGGTTATACATCAGCGGAGTGCCATCCATCTGGCGGATTATTGCGCCGGCCTGTTCAGCAATGCAGTGCATGGCTGCCGTATCCCATTCGCAGGTGAGTCCAAAGCGATAGTAAATGTCTGCCCTTCCATCGGCTACCATACAGCCTTTTAAGGAACTTCCGGCAGATATGGTTTCCGCTATATGGTCTTTATGTGCATCAATCAGAGCTGTCTCTTTTTCCGAGGAGTGGGACTTGCTTCCAACCCAGATTAGCTGGTCTGTCTTGTCAGTGACATGCAGCTTTTGTACCGTGCCGTCAGAACCGCTTTGTAAAAAAGAGCCTTCGCTGGTGGATGCATAATACAAATCTTCTGTTACTGGTACATAAATAACGCCGATAACCGGGCGGTTTTCTTCAGCAAGGGCAATATTTACTGTAAACTGTCCATTGCGTTTTACAAATTCCTTTGTTCCGTCCAGGGGATCTACAATAAAGCAGAAAGGATTGTTTATCCGGGTTTTGTCATCCTTCATTTCTTCTGAGAGAATGGCATAGTCCGGATATTCTTTTGCCAGTTCTGAGACAATGAGGGCATTCGCTTTTTTATCGGCCATTGTCAAGGGGGACTCGTCCTCCTTGTAATCTACATCAAAGTCCGTCTGATAGATTTCCATAATTAATTTGCCGGCCGTGGCTGCCAGCTTTTTCATAAGTTCAAGAATCTCCATTTGTTTATACATAAAATCCCTCCATTTTTTAACTTGTTCTGACAAGATAAAATTGACAGAAAACTTTAGAAACCTTATAATAACATATATCATATATAAGAGTCAATTATTAGACAGGAGGATAAAACAGAATGCACAAAAAGGAAGATTTGATTGCCTGGTATCCGTTTGATGATGCCGATCATGTCGGAAAAGATATTTCCGGACATGACAATACTGCAGTACCAAAGGGGATGCGGGAACCGGTGGTGGCAGATGTGTGCGGCAGAAAAGCGGCGGTATTTAAAGGCGGAGAGTTCGGTGCATCCTATATGGAGCTGCCTGCAGAGCTCTTAAAGGGAGTAGGGGATGATTCCGGTTTTACCGTTACGGCATGGGTTTGTCCGGACAGGGCGGTCAATGTCTGGGAGCGCATTTTTGATTTTGGTAAAGGGCAGGGCGGACCATATCTTTTTTTGACCCGTTTTTTGAGAGGAGTATGTTTTGCCGGATCGGATTTATTTGCTGACGCCAATGCGAACTGTGCCGTTGGGGAATGGGTACATATTGCCATGACAGTAACCGGGACAAAAGGCGGAACTTTAAGCAGTGCCGGACCCCGGATTTATCAAAATGGTGAACTTGTGGCAGACGGGTTTATCAGCCAGACTTCAAGCGGAACATATAAAGCGTTCCGGGAATGGTTGGCAACACTGGAGAATACCGAAAATTATTCCAGGAATTATATCGGCCACTCCCAGTTTGATGCGGATGTGGACTTTTGCGGTGCACTGTCTGATTTCAGGATTTACCGCACAGCGCTTGCAGAGGATGAAATACTCGGATTAATGTGCGAAGCATTGTCGGAGGATGAGATACTTAATCTGGCAAGAGATAAGTTTTTACCGGCACCCGGAAAAATAATAACAAAAGATTTATGCCTTCCAGGGACGTTAATGGAAGAGAGAGTAAAGGTGCAATGGTCCTGTGACAAACCGGAAATTATATCCTCGGAGGGACATGTTACCCCGGCAAAAGAGCCGACAGGCGTTCTTATCCGGGCAGTATTGAGGTGCGGCGATAAACAAATAGAAAAGAGTTTTCCGGCGACAGTTGTTCCCCCGGATCTTGCACCGTATGAAATAACGGTCCATGGGGAAAAAGAGATACTTGATATCAGTAAGACATTATATGGGTTGTTTTATGAGGATATAAATAATGCTGCAGACGGTGGATTATATGCAGAAATGATTAATAACCGCTCATTCGAGGACTTTTTTTATGAGATATACGATGGAAGAAGTGGTGTTGACGGAAAGTCCGGAGGACGCAACCACAATCCCCTGAGATTCTGGTTTGGGGATTTGGACAAAGTATCTCCCTGTGATAAAGGCGGTTTAAATGAATATTTCCAACTGAAGGACCCGGATGCCAATGCTCAGTATATTCATGTGGAAGATGGCACAGTTTTGCAAAACCGCGGTTTTTGTGACAATTTGTGTGAGCATTCCATGAATTTGACAGAGGGAAAGAGTTATCAGTTCAGCATATGGCTCAGGCCGGAGGCAGAGACGTCCCTGGCCGTTGTTCTAAAGGACGGACAGGGCAATGTGGTCAGTAACTGTGTGGAGATAAAGACAGACGGGCCGAATCAATGGAAAAAATATAAGGCGCCGCTTCTGACGGTAAATCAGACGGTAATGGGACAGATTGAACTTGCATTTTCCGGAGCATCTGATGTGGACATGGTCTCACTCATGCCATGTGATGTATGGGGGGCAGAAGAGGAGAAGGCCTCAGATACGGCTCACAGCAACTATACGGCAAATGAAAATTATCGGCTGAGAAAGGACCTTGTAGAATCCCTTGTTGACCTTCATCCGACATTTTTGCGCTTCCCTGGAGGGTGTATTTCAGAGGGGTCTTATATTTGGGACAATGTATATGACTGGAAGGACTCTGTCGGCCCGGTAGAAGTGAGAAAAGAAAACTTCAATGTCTGGGGATATACAATGACAATGGGGCTTGGATATATGGAATATTTCCAGCTGGCAGAGGATTTAAAAGCTGAGCCGCTTCCTGTCATGGCCTGCGGTGTGTTGTGTCAGGCGCGTTCGGATTACGTGAATCCGGCAGGAGGAAAACTCCAGGAAAAATATATTGCGAATTTTATTGATTTAATTGATTTTGCCATCAGTACGGATTTTGAAGGGAATCAATGGGCGGCGCTGCGTAAGGAAATGGGACATGAGAAACCGTTTGGCCTGCATTATCTCGGAGTGGGGAATGAGAACTGGGGAACAGAGTTTTATGCAAGTTTTGAGATGTTTATGCACGCGATAGAAGAGCATATGGAAAAGGTATATCCGGGTTATGAACTCCATATCATTTCTACTGCCGGAGCCCAGGCGGATGACGATGCTTACCAGCAGGGCTGGAAATTCCTTGCGGGATATTGTGAGGGCGGCGCTGCAGTAGAATTTACGGATGGTGAAAACAGTTCGGCAAAAGAAGTTACCTGGTATCCGTATAAGAAAAACTATCTGGATACGATTGTCGATGAACACTATTACCGCTCCAATGAATATTTGTTAGAAAATGCGGACCGTTATAATTATTATTACCGTCCATATAAGGATGGAAAGCTGGTAGAGGAGGAGGTCTCCAAAGTTTTTGTCGGAGAATATGCTTCCAGTGATAAAAATACGCTGGCTGGAGCAGTGGCAGAGGCTGCTGTCATGACAGGGTTTGAGAAAAATTCCGATGTTGTGCGTCTGGCTGCGACCGCACCACTGTTTAATAAAGTAGTCCATGATGGGACATACCGCTGGACACCGGATGCTATCTGGTTTGATAATGAGTCGGTCTGGCATACGCCGAGCTATTATGTGCAGCAGTTATTTGCCGGGTATATCGGAGAGAAACTGCTCGATACGGATTATGCTTCCTATGTAAATGGGGAAAAAATAACATGGGCTCCAAGGGGTGGTGTGTCGGTTATGGCTGCTTCCGGTGAGGTTGTGTTGAAAAAGCTGGTGGTCAAAAAAGGCCCGTCGGAAATCCTATTTGAGCAGGATTTCACAGTGGAATTAGATAAACGGCTGCTTCCGGTTACTTCGGACCCGGATTGGTATCGTGTGACGGAAGAGGGGCTGGTGATTTATGCATCGTCTGCCGTTCGTCAGGGATTTTATCTCAATGAACCGGAGTGGGAGCAGTATACGGTGACTCTTGTGGCTGACAAAAAGGATGAGCAGGCGGAATTATTTGTGGGAGCCGGTTTGCAGGGAATTTCTGAAACCGGACTGTCCGTGGACACAATATCTCTGCATGAATATTGTGTCGGGCTTGGAGATCGGGGGACCGGGCTTAAAGTTTACAAGGACGGCAAAGAGGGCTATACAATGGGAGATTATTCTTCCAGTGTATTTGCAGGAAACCTCAGAGCCTGCTTCCCGGGGACGGTGCCTGCCGGAATCTATGAGGTCACGGTAGACTTTGGCGGTACCAGACGGGATAAGTTATCTTGTTTTTATGCCGGACAGGATGGAGAGAAAAAAGCGCTGATAGAGGGCAGGTTAGAGGCATACAATCGGGATATTTATTATTCCGTGACAAAAGATGCATCCAAACTGTATTTGAAACTTGTAAATGCAGATAATTTTGAGAAGAATATTAAAGTCAATCTGCCGGGCGTTTCCGTAGCGGATAAGGGGGTAAGGGTTACTCTGGCAGCTCCCGATAGTGAGACGGCGCACCGCCCGAATGTCAATACAAAGGAGCAGGAGCTTGTCGCACCAATCAGCAGTGAGGTAGAGGCGGTAAGTCAGGCAGATGGAAGCAGCTGTTATGAACTTTTGCTTCCGCCGGATTCTGTCAATGTAGTTGTGCTTGAGGCAAAATAAAAAAGGATGGAGGTATTTTGTATGTGGAGTAAAATGGGAAAAGCAGGTTTACATATCTGGCAGGCAGTTTTATTTCTTGCATTTATCCTGCTGTTTGGAAGCGGTCTTGATGTGGCGGCTGCCTCTCTTATGAAACAGGAGGAAGGGTTAAAACCATATGTAAAAGACGAGAACGGGAGCAGGGAAATGAGCGGCATCCGTGTCACATTAAAAACGGACAAAGATTCCTATAGTAAAAATGATACGGCAACGCTCAGTATGGAAGTGGAGAACACAAATGACTACGAGGTTACTGATGTAAAAGTACAGTACAGCCTGCCGGGAAATTTCAAGAAGGAGAGTGGAAGCACTCTTGAAAATATTGAAAAACTGGCAGCCGGGGAGAAAAAGACTCTTGAGCTCAAGGCAACGGTTACGGAAGATACGGATGCTCCGCTGTCTGAAGGCGCGTTTACCCTGTATGTTATCCTCGGCGTTGTGGGCGCTGTGGTAATTTTATTTGTTATTGTTTTGTTACTTGTTATGAGGGGAAAAAAGAAAAAGGTACTCTCTATTTTCATGGTGCTGACGCTTTTGGCTGTCAGCGTTCCCAATCAGGGAAAGGCGGCGGTAACAACTGAAACAGGGAATTATACAATTGATCATCAAAAAATGGTTTCCCGGGTGTCTGTGCATGACCCGTCGATTGTAAAAGACCCTAAAAGCGGTATGTATTATATTTTTGGTTCCCATCGTGCTTTTGCCAAATCGGATAATCTGATGGAGTGGGAGTATATTGGTTCCAATCTGTCAGAGGATCAGGATAAATTGTTCAAGCATCCATGGTATGAATGGGCGGGTACAGCAACGACGTCGGGGACTCTGAACGGCATGATGTGGGCGCCGGATGTGATTTGGAATGAAAACCTCAACAAGTGGTGCATGTATATGAGCATCAATGGAGATAACTGGGTCTCTTCCATCTGCCTTTTGACGGCCGATAAACTGGAGGGTCCTTATGAGTATAAAGATGTTGTTGTGTATTCCGGTATGAATAATCCGAATAAGGTTGTGGATGAAAAACAGACCGATATCTACAAAGTATTGGGAGAAGGGGCGGATCTTACGCGCTACGCCTCAACCGATGAGAGCTGCATCAATGCCATTGACCCGAATATTCAGGAGGATGAAAACGGGGACTGGTATATGACTTACGGTTCCTGGTCAGCAGGTATTTTTCAGCTGAAACTGGATAAGACAACGGGGCTTCGGGATTATAATACGAAATATGAGACGAAAAAGGATGTTTCGGACGCTTATTTGGGGAAAAAAATTGCGGGTGGATATTACTGCTCCGGTGAGGCCCCTTATATTTTGAAATCAGGAAAATATTATTATTTGTTTTTATCTTATGCCGGGTTAGAGGCAGTGGGCGGTTATCAGATGAGAATTTACCGTTCGGAGAATATCGGCGGTCCTTATGTGGATCAGAATGGGGTATCTGCGATCCGTGACCGCAGCGAGGATGTCAAACTGACGAATTACGGCCTGAAGATTTTTGGCAGTTATGATATGTATGGTCTTGATAAAGTACAGGTGGCTCAGGGACATAACTCTGCTTTTGTGGATGACGATGGGAAAATATTTCTTGTTTACCACACCAGATTCCAGTCGAACACGGGAACGGTTGAGATGCATCAGGTCCGTGTTCACCAGATGTTTGTAAATGAAGATGGCTGGCTTGTTGCAGCGCCTTATGAATATACCGGAGAAACTATTTCGCCGGAGGGTTATGCAAAAGAGGACATGGCAGGTACCTATGAGTTTATTTATCACGAGCCTACAAGTTTTTATAAGGTTTCCGGAGATAAACAGCTTGGTATTGTCGGAAAAGGTGATAGGGCAAAGAAGTTTGAGGGAGATAGAGAGATAACGGTTGGAAACCACGTCTCTACTGTAAATTATTCGATAGAATTCCGTCAGGAGGCAGCAGACAAGATTACACTGAATGAGGATGGTACGGTAACAGGAGAGTATCAGGGGACCTGGACCTCGGATAAATCAGGTATGACATTAAATCTTGGGGAAGATAAGGTTTATAAAGGTGTATTCTTAAAGCAGGCCAATGAGACGGAAGAACACGATATGACGATGACATTTACGGCAGCCGGGGATAATGTTACGGTCTGGGGTGTCAAAGAACTGAAAGAAAAAAAATAAAAATTTGAATTTTTTGCAACTTTTTTGCCTCCTGATTCGTTATATAGGTAAAATATAAAAGGGGGGTATGTATATGTATACAAATTGTATATTTAAAAAAATGTTGTTGATAACCGCGGCAGCAGCGGCCAGTTTTTGCATGGGGGTGCCTGTAATGGCAGCTGCTGCCGGAGTAGAGGTGAATGAGAAGAATTTTCCGGATGTGGCGCTTAGAGAAAAAGCCGCTGCTTTTGATGAGAATCAGGATGGCAAACTGTCATCGGATGAACTTGAAAAAGTGGAAAGTCTAAAGATTCGTAAGTTTTTAGACCCGGATGATACGGAAGAGGAGACAAATTATCAAAAGTCTGATTTCACCTTTGATTTTAAGGGGATTGAGTATTTTACGTCCCTGAAGGAACTTGAGATTAATCTCAGTGGTGGACTTGTGAGTGATGGCGGAGCCGGAAAACATTATGAGTCGGTTATTACTAATTTCAGTAAGGTGTATAGACTTCAGGAGCTGACGTCTTTCTCCTTTCACAGTGCTAAGCTGGAAAAAATCGATTTGTCAAAGCTTTCCGGGCTGGAAAAGGCGGATTTGAGTATAAAGGGCCTTCGTACACTGACGATCAATAATAAAAATCTGAGGTCTCTGCGTTTTTGGGACAGTACGTCAAAAATGAAAACCTTGGATTTCAGAAAGGCACCAAATCTGAAAATATTGTATTTGGATAATTTGCAGTCGCCTAATGTATTATTCGGGAAGAAAAATAAAAAGATAAAACAGCTTCATATTACGGGCAATGGAAAGACAAAAATAAAGAAAATGTCGATTGTACCATTGAAAGCGCTGAAGAAGCTGACATTGACTACAGTTAATATTCCGAGCATTGATTTTTCCCAAAATACTGCTCTGGAAGATATTTATGTTGATAACTGTGCAATGAAAAAGCTGGATTTATCCCAAAATAAAAAACTGACCTGGGTTGCCTGTGAGGGGAAGAAGACGAAGAGTATTATTATTCCGAAAAAAAATATCATCAGTACCTTTAAATGGGTCAATGCCAATCTCAGCAAGTTCAGCAACAGCCGTTTGAATCCGGAAACACTGACGTCAGTCATTCTGTTTGGGAACAAGCTTAAGTCCATTGACTTAAAACGTTATAATAAACTGGACTACGTGTCGGTGGACAAGAAGGTAAAAGTAAAACTGGCATCTGCTTTGGCAGAAAAACAGATCGTCAGCTATAATTAAGGATTTTGATATAGCCGGAAAGAGAGGACAAAATGAAGGAGACAGATAATCTGACCAGAGGTTCGGTTGGGAGAGTGCTTTTTCGTTTTGTCCTTCCCTATCTTTTGTCCTGCTTTTTACAGACTTTTTATGGTATGGCGGATTTGTTTGTTGTTGGATTGTTTAACGGGCCGGAAGTGACGGCTGCTGTAGCGGCGGGCAGCCAGGTTACCCATATGCTTACGGTTATTCTTGTTGGACTGGCTATGGGGGCTACGGTAATGATTGGCCGGGCCGTAGGGGCAGGGGACGAGAGCGAGGCGGAAAAAACAGTGGGCACAGCCGCTGTTCTATTTTCTGTTTTTGCTGTCGTGCTGACAGTTATACTGCTTCTTACTGCCCGTATGATTACCGGAGTGCTTCAGACACCACCGGAAGCTGTTGGGGATACGGTCGTGTATCTCTCCATTTGTTTTGGCGGGATACCATTTATTATGGCTTATAATGTTATCAGTGCTGTCTTTCGCGGGGCAGGGGATTCCCGCCGTCCCATGTACTTTGCCGGTGCTGCCTGTATGGTTAATATTCTGTTGGATTTTATCTTTATAGGCGCATGTCATTTTGGTGCAGCCGGAGCAGCGCTGGGGACCGTATGCGGACAGGCGGCAAGTGTAATTCTGGCAGCAGTGTTTTTGAAAAAAAGAGCTCTGGGATTTCCGGTCACCCGCAAATCAATCCGGGTTGATAAAAAATGTCTCTCCGGTATTTTAAGGGTTGGTATTCCGATAGCCATGCAGGATGGATTGATTCAGGTGGCATTTCTTGTTATTACCGCAATAGCAAACAGCCGCGGACTGGTATATGCGTCCGGCGTGGGGATTGTGGAAAAAATTATATCCTTTCTGTTTCTTGTACCCTCTGCTTTTCTGGCTGCGATATCTGCCATTACGGCACAGAATATGGGAGCGGGTAAAATACAGCGTGCCCGGCATTCCCTGTATTATGGTCTTGCGATTACGGTTGGATGGGGGATTTTCTGCTGTCTGTTCAGTCAATTCTTTCCCCATATGCTGGTAGGAATGTTCACCAGGGACAGATCGGTAGCTGCCGCAGGCTGTGACTATTTGCGTGCCTATTCTTTTGACTGTATATTTGCAGCCGTCCATTTTTGTTTCAGCGGTTATTTTTGCGGCATTGGAAAGGCTGGTCTTTCCTTTATCCACAATATTGCGGCAATTCTGTTGCTGCGCATTCCAGTTGCCTATCTGGCTATTGTGTATTTTCCGTCCACGCTTTATCCTATGGGCTGGGCGGCTCCTCTTGGCTCCTTTTTATCAGCGGTGCTCTGCATTATTTTTTATATTATCATTTCCTGCAACACATTAAGCGAGAAAAGGGTCTAATACATATATCAAAAAAGAGTGTCACAGGAGAATTTGTGATAGTTTGGAATGGAGGATTTTATATGAAGAGGACGTTAGCGAAAATTATTGCCATCTCACTTATGACAGGCATGTGCGGAGAGACAGGTGCAGTGATGACAAGTGCCATGACGGCACGGGTTGTACCGTCAATGCAGAAAAAGCTTGCATTAAAAGAGGGAAAGAAAAAGGTATTAAAAGTAAAAGGTAAGTACATAAAAAAATGTAAGTTCAGCAGTACAAAAAAGAAAATTGCGACAGTGGGGAAGAAGGGAAAAGTAACCGCCAAAAAAGCGGGAACCTGCAAAATAAAAGCAGTAGTCTGGTATGCAAAAAGCAGGGGCTCAAAAAAATATGTAAAAAAAGTACTGTGGTGTAACGTAACGGTATCATCAAAGAAGCCGGATGTTACCGTTAATCCGCCAGTTTATACGATAGATGATGAGTTTGTAAAGCAAAACGCAGAATTTTCTGTCAATATGGCTAAATCCGCTATGGCAGAGGCAGTTGAGGACGGGGAAAATGTCCTTATTTCGCCGGAATCCATTATGAATGCCCTTGCCCTTGTTCTGGATGGCGCGAACGGGGAGACGCGGGCGCAGCTTTGCAAAAATTTATGCGGAGATATGGATGTAGAAACGTTTCATAAGAGATTGTCCGAGTACAATGCGTATCTTATGGCTTCCCAGGACGTGAAAATTCACCTTGCCAATTCCATCTGGGCGAGAAAGGACGATAGGCTGACAGTAAATGAAAATTATTTGCAGAGGATGAAGGATTTTTATGGCGCACCGTTATTTGTCAGGGATTTTAATGATCAGACTGTGAAGGATATTAATCGCTGGGTGGATAAAAATACAGAACACATGATACCAACGATTATTGATTCTATTTCAGATGACACAATGATGTATTTGATTAATGCGCTGTCTTTTGAGGGCAGATGGAAAAAGCAGTACGAGGACAGTCAGGTAAAGAGCGGACAGACATTCACTAACATCGAAGGGAAAAAAGAAACAGTCACAATGTTAGAGAGCAAAGAGTCACTTTATGTTGAGGATGAGCATGCAACAGGAGTCGTGAAATATTACAGTGGAAATCAGTATGCATTCATGGGAATTCTTCCAAATCCGGGTACAACGGTAAAAGAGTATCTGGAGGGAATGACAGGAGAGGATTATATTCGGCTTTATCAAACACGTGCCCATCATGACGTCATGACAAAAATACCGGAATTTTCCTATGATTATAAAACAAGTCTTGTATCCTCTATGAAGGCTATGGGTATTTTGGATGTATTTGATGGTGAGAAAGCGGACTTATCCTCTCTGGCTCAGTGGAAAGACGGAAATCTGTATGTCGGAGATGTACTTCATAAGACGCATATTGAACTGGACCGCAATGGAACAAAAGCGGCTGCCGTCACAGCAGTGATTATGGATGCGGCATCGGCAATGCCGGAGGATAAACCAAAGCAGGTGTATCTTGACAGACCGTTTTTGTATGTTATCATAGATACAGAGTCCGGACTGCCGCTATTTATTGGAGCTGTTAATTCTGTAAACGGATAATGACTGTGCGGGCAGAAAGGGGGGCATATGGCCTGTTTTCCAATGATGTTAAATCTTAAGGACCGTTTCTGTCTTGTAGCAGGTGGGGGAGCAGTAGCGTTTCGGAAAGTGTTAGTGCTGCGGGATTTTGGGGCCAGAGTAGTGGTGACGGCTCCAAATCTTTGCAGCGAATTACAGGAGATACCGGATATTAAAAAGATAAAAAGAGAATTTTTGGAACAGGATATTGAAAGAGCCTTTTTGGTTGTTGCAGCAACGGATGACAGGGAGATGAACCACAGAATAAGTGTGCTTTGCCGCAGGAAGGGAGTACTGGTCAATGCCGTAGACCAGCCGGAGGACTGTGACTTTATTTTTCCATCTTATTTGAAAGAGGGGGAAGTGGTGGCGGCCTTTAGCAGCAGTGGGCAGTGTCCGGTTGTGACCCAGTACATGAAAGAAAAGAACAGGAATATTGTGACAGGGAGTCTGGGGACGGCGGCAGATGTGCTGGGCAGCATACGCAGTGATGTGAAAGCAATGGGGCTGCCGGAAGAGGAGCGCAGGGCATTATATGAAATGCTTCTTGCCCGGCTGCTGGCAGACGAGAGGATTTAAGGAAAGCGGGGGAAAAACAGTGGAACGTGGAAGACGTCTTCGGAGCAGTGAGGCGATGCGGAATATGGTCAGGGAAAATACTGTCTGTGTATCGGATTTGATATACCCGATGTTTGTCACAGAGGGAGAACACATCAGAAAGCCTGTTTTATCAATGCCGGGTATCTGCCAGTATTCCATTGATTATCTGTTAGAAGAGGTCGGGTGTGCAGTGGGAGCAGGGATTTCGGCTATTCTACTTTTTGGGATTCCGGCACACAAAGATGAGATAGGGAGCGGTGCTTACGCCGAGGATGGGATTGTGCCGCGTGCAATCCGGAGAATAAAGGAGAAGTATCCTGATTTGCTCGTGATAGCGGACGTGTGCCTTTGTGAGTATACTTCGCATGGGCATTGTGGGCTGGTGCGGGGAAATCAAATCCTAAATGATGAGACGCTTCCTTTACTCGTAAAGGCTTCTTTGGTGTATGCCGGCGCAGGGGCAGATATCATTGCTCCGAGTGATATGATGGATTTGCGTGTCGGAGCGATTCGTAAGGGACTGGACGAAGCTGGTTTTACCAATATTCCTATTATGTCTTACAGCGCCAAATTTGCTTCCGGATATTATGGGCCATTTCGGGAAGCTGCACAGTCGGCGCCGGGATTTGGTGACAGAAAGACCTATCAGATGGATCCGGCCAATGGCAGAGAGGCTCTGAGAGAAGTAGAGCAGGATATCCGCGAAGGGGCGGATATGATTATAGCAAAACCGGCAATGGCGTATCTGGACATTGTCCGGGATATCACAACGAATTATAATATACCGGTTGCTGTCTATAATGTGAGTGGAGAGTATGCGATGGTAAAGGCAGCAGCGCAAAAGGGATGGATAGATGAAAAAACAGTTGTAATGGAAAATATGCTGGGTTTTAAGCGGGCAGGTGCCCGGATGATTATAACATATCATGCAATGGATGTTGTAAAGTGGTTATAAAAAGGGGTATAAAATTGGAAAATAGAAATTCACAGTCAGGTTATCTTTTTGATAGAGCTCAAAAATGTATTCCCGGAGGGGTGAACAGCCCGGTCCGGGCTTTTCGTGCCGTTGGGGGGACGCCTCGGTTTATGCAGAGGGCGGAAGGCGACCGTTTGTATGATGTGGACGGCAATGAGTATATTGATTATGTATGTGCATTCGGTCCCGGTATTCTGGGTCACTCCATTCCAAGGGTAGTGGAAGCTTTGCAGCGTATGTGCGAAAAGGGATTTTGTTTTGGAGCGCCTACAGAGCAGGAAGTACAGTTGGCGGAATTAATAGCGGAAATGGTCCCGTCTATAGAAGTGAGCCGCCTGGTTAATTCCGGGACAGAGGCTGTAATGAGCGCAATCCGTGCAGCCAGGGGATTTACCGGACGGGATATGATAGTGAAATTCAGAGGATGTTACCATGGTCATTCAGATGGACTGCTGGTGAAAGCGGGGTCCGGGGCAATGACTACATCTGTACCCGATAGTGCAGGGGTGCCGACAGGATATACCAATGATACGAAAATTGCAGAATATAATGATAGGGCAGGTGTAGAGAATATATTTAAAGAGAATCCCGGGAAAATAGCAGCAGTTATTGTAGAGCCGGTGGCTGCCAATATGGGTGTTGTGCCGCCGGAAGCCGGCTTTTTGGAATTTTTGAGGGATATTACAAAAAAAGATGGCGCCCTTTTGATTTTTGATGAGGTAATAACCGGGTTCCGTCTGTCTCTTGGCGGCGCACAAAGCTACTATGGAATTGAACCGGATATAACTGTGCTTGGAAAAGTTGTAGGCGGCGGCATTCCAATCGGTGTGTATGGCGGCCGGAGGGAGATTATGAATATGGTATCGCCGGTCGGACCGGTATACCAGGCAGGCACACTCTCCGGAAATCCAATTGCGACAACTGCAGGAATTGAGACGCTTCGGATCTTGCGGGACAACCCGGAAATTTACCGTAATCTGGATGAAAAGGCCGGAAAAATTGCGGGGAGAGTACAGGATGCGGGAAAAGGCCGGGTACAGGTCAACCGTGTCGGCTCTCTGATAACGGTATTTTTTACTCCGCACCCGGTAAGGACATATGAGGATGCAGCTGCATCGGATACGGACAGTTATGCCAGATATTTTCATTTTTTGCTCGATCACGGGATATACCTTCCGCCGTCGCAGTTTGAGGCGATGTTTGTATCAGAGGCCCTTACGGAGCAGGATTTAGAGAAAACATGTGAGTGCATCGAGGCGTTTTTTGAGACGGAGACATCGCTGGAAGAATAGAAAGGGGAAATAAAGAGGGTAATGGTATTTGGGTATGTTGGCATCCGGTACAGGGAAGCGCCTCTTGCGGTGAGGGAACAGGCTTCATTTACTGACTCGAAAAAAATATTTTTGTTTCAGGAAATGAAGAAAAATGGTATCGGACAGTGTATGATTCTTGCTACGTGCAACCGGAGTGAAATTTTTTTCTTTTGTTCTGAAGATGAGGCTGTCACGGCGGCCTCCTGTTTTTTGGCATGTTTTCCACAAATGGATTTGACGCCATATATGCGTGCAGAGCAGGGGCGTCCTGCGATGGAATATCTGTTCCGGGTTGCTGCAGGACTGGAGTCACAGGTTCTCGGGGAGGACCAGATCTTGGGGCAGGTGGTGGATGCTCTTGATTTTTCCCGCACAATGGGTTACGCCGGGAAAGAGCTGAATAAAATTGTCAGGGATGCCATTACGTGTGCAAAGGAAATCAAGACGGAGTTCGGCGTAAGTCAGAAACCTCTCTCAGTCAGCTATGTTGGAATACAGGAGCTGAAAAAGCGCTGTTCCATTGAAGGGGCACAGGTATTGGTGATTGGCAGCGGACGAACGGCCTCTCTTGCCCTTGCGCACATCTGTGAGTGCGGGCCGGAAAAGATTTTTGTGTGCAGCCGTGACCGGAGCCATGCAAAGCAGTTAAAGCTCTCCTTTTCCAGTCTTGAAATCAGGGATTACAGTGAGCGATATGATCTTTTGCATAAATGCCAGATTGTCATATCCGCTACAGCCTCTCCCCATTTAGTAATAAAAAAAGAGGAAGCAGGAAATCTTTCGGGAACAATAATCCTCGATTTGGCAGCTCCGCGTGATGTAGATGAGCGGCTGTCTGAATGTCCGGGAGTTCAGATTATCAACTTAGATACCTTGCAGGAAATCTGTGACAGAAATTTAAAAGAAAGGGAGAGACTGGCAGAAATGAGCAGTCCGGTAATAGAAAAAGCGGTACTGTCATCAGAGGAATGGCTCAGGGTGAGCCGGATGGATGATACGATTGAGTCTTTACAGGACAGATGCCATGGAATTGTAGAGGACAGTTTTGCGTATTTGGACCGGAAACTGGTGTTAGAGAACAGGGAGAAGAAATTATTGAAGAAGGTGCTGAATGCTTCTTTGCAGCGGCTTTTGCGGGAGCCTATTCAGGAGTTAAAACAGATATCTACAGTGGAGGAACAGGATGAGTACAAAAAGATGGTGGAATCCCTGTTCCGGATTGAAAGGTAGGGGGGCATATGCACTATATCATTGGCACACGGGGGTCAAAACTTGCCATTGCGCAGGCGGAGTATGTAAGGGAGAAACTGCAGGATGCCTGGCCGGAAGACGAGTTTACGATTCAAACAATATCTACAAAGGGTGACCGCATTCTGGATAAGCCGCTGCAGGAGATTGGCGGAAAGGGCATATTTGTTCAGGAAATTGAGCAGGCTCTCCTGGCAGGGAAAATCCACATTGCCGTACACAGTATGAAGGATATGCCCGTCGTGCCGGAGCCGGGGCTTATGTTTGCCCCGTGCATGGAGCGCGAGGATTCCAGGGATGCTTTGATTCTCAGGACGGCGGCGTCTTTTGAAGAGCTTCCGGAAGGAGCGGTGATTGGTACGGGAAGCATTCGCAGGAAGGCTCAGCTTCTGCGGATGCGGCCGGATTTGAAAATAGTGGGGATTCGTGGAAACGTGGACACCAGAATCCGTAAGCTCTTTTCTGAAAAACTGGATGGAATTGTTCTGGCGGCGGCAGGATTACACCGTTTAGGACAGGGAGATAAAATAACGCAGTACCTGTCCTATGAGCAGATGCTGCCATCACCGGCCCAGGGAGTTCTCGGATTGGAAATCTGTGAGGGTTCAGAAGAGATAAAACGATTATTGCTCCCTCTGTGGGATGAGGAAAGTGATAGGACAGCAAAGGCAGAAAGAGAGTTCCTTCGTCTGTGCGGAGGCGACTGCCATCTGCCGACCGCCGCCGTATGTGAGCGTATCAAGGGAGGATACCGCCTGCGCGCCATGACGGGAAATGCTGATGGAAGCAGCCTTTCTTTTGCAGATGTTCAGGGAGAGTGGGCGGAAGAATTGGCTGAGATTGCCATACGTCAAATATTTTTGACGCGTCAATTGCAACCGCAAATGACAGCGCAATTATCGCTGCAAAAGGACAGGAAAAAAGGAATGGTGTATCTTGTAGGGGCCGGACCGGGAGACCCGTCCCTGATTACTGTGAGGGGGATGCAGGTTTTAAAACAGGCGGACTGTGTGATTTATGACCGTCTGGTATCAACAGATTTACTCAGTTGTACAAGTGTAGAATGCGAATGTATCTGTGTAGGAAAAAGCAACAGGTCCCATATAATGGAACAGGATAAAATTCAGAAATTGTTAATTCACAAAGCGGGACAGCATTCCTGTGTCGTGAGATTAAAGGGCGGTGACCCTTTCGTATTCGGCAGAGGCGGAGAAGAGGCGCTTGCACTGAAGGATGCCGGCATTCCCTGCTGCATTGTGCCGGGAGTTACTTCTGCGGCGGCAGCTCCGGCGTGTGCGGGAATTCCTGTTACGCACCGTGGGGTTGCGGGAGGATTCCGTGTGGTAACAGCTCACGGAAGAGAAAACAGTCTTGCATCTATTGATTTTGATTCTATGGCAAAAGGAAAAGAGACATGTATTTTTCTTATGGGTCTTTCTCACCTGAATGAGATTGTAAGCGGACTGCTGCGGGCAGGGATGCCCGGAGAAACAAAAGCGGCTGTTGTTTCTATGGCATCAACGCGGGAACAGCGTATCTGTGAGGGAACATTGTTGAATCTTGCAGCACGTGCGGGCAGAGAGAATTTGAAAAGTCCTGCCGTTATTGTTGTAGGGGATGTTGTAGGTCTGCGAAAATATTTGCCGGTCTGGGAAGGAGAAACTTCTTTTTCACAATCAACAGAAAGGAAATGCAGGATTTTATTGCCTGTAACGGACAGTGGGGAAAATGCTCTGGAACAAATGCTGGATCAAAGAGGATTTTATGTGGAAGGCGTTCCTGTGGGTGAAATTGTGTATGAGAATCATATCTATACAAGAGAAGAAGTCATCCGTCCGGACTGGCTTGTTTTTACAAGCAGGCATGGGGTGCGTGGATTTATAAAACAATTGATGGCATCAGGGCTTGATTTGAGGGATCTATCCGGCGTGCAGATTGCCTGTGTCGGTGAAAAGACGTCAGATGTTTTGCGGGAATCTGGACTTCGTGCAGATTTTATTCCCTCAGTAGCAAATGCTGCCACGCTTTTTTCGGAATTGTCCGCTGACTTAAGCGCTGGTTCTCTTGTCTGGTATATAAAAGGGACAGAGACAGCGCATACGGAAGCAGAAGTGGACTCTCTATCAAAAAATATTTACTGGGAGAGCAAAACCGTATATGCAAATCGGGAAGTTTCCGGTGAGAAAATATGTGCGGAGAACTATGATACTGCAGTATTTACCTGTGCTTCAGCGGCGTCCCGTCTCATAAAACGAATTTCCCTTATCCCGGATACATGGCAGAAAAATGGTGTATACAGTATAGGCCCCTCCTGTACGGACAGATTACGGGAGCTTGGTTTTAAGAAAATATGGCAGGCAGATAAACCGGGGTATGAAAATTTGTGCAAACAAATCTGCCGTGACTTTAACAAACCGTGAACGAAATTAAAACAATGCATTTTTTAACCGATATACATATTGTAACTAATTTTTCCAAAACGGAATTTGGAATACAATATTTAATTCAAGGAGGATGATAATATGAGTATGACTTCAGAACTTGCGGGCCAGTCATCGGTGGCAGCCGCTTATGGAACACAGACAACAGAAAACAAACAGATAGAGAAAAAGTCCAATGTACGCGGAAAGAAAATCGGACAGCCGAAATTGAGTGAAAAGGCGCAGAAATATTATGATGAATTGAAGAGAAAATATTCCGGAATGGATTTTATTTTGGTAAGTTCAGACATGAAGGACGCAGTACAGGCAAACGCCAGCAAATATGCCAGCATGAGTTCCAGCCAGACCGTAGTTTTGATTGATGAGGAAAAGATTGAGAGAATGGCTGAGGATGAGGAATACCGCAAAAAGTACGAGGGGATTATCCAGAGGGCTTCCGGCCAGTTGGCACAGATGTCCAAAAAACTGGCAAGTTCCGGTGTCGGTGTTAAATCTGTAGGAATGCAGGTGAATGACAATGGAACAGCGACATTGTTTGCTTCTTTAGAGAATAATTCAAGAGCGCAGAAAGCGCGCCTTGAGAAAAATGCAGCAAAAAAGGCAGAGCAGAGAAAAGAGGACAAAAAAGCTGCAGAAAAACGTAAGGACAAGGATGCCGCGAAAGATAAGCGAACGGAATATTTTGATGATGCAGAAGATACCGTTACGATAACAGCAAACACGGTGGAAGAGCTGGCGCGCAAAGTGAATGATTATTTATTTATGGCGATGAGTGATACCGTACAGACGGATGCTGAAAAGATGGTGGGACAGAGCTTTGATTTCTGGAGCTAAAAGTTTGTGAAAGTGGGATGATAATGAAACGTAGAATGTCAGAAAAGGATGCGATTATCATTGCCGGGATACTTGGTCTGGCAGTTTTTCTCCTCCTTTTTAAAGTATGGTCTCCCCTTGTCTGGGGGAATGGCGGAAACAGTACACAGGCAGCGGTCAATGCTACAGGGGAGAGCATAGCGGCAAATGACACGCCGGAATCTGCGGCATCGAGTCCTGTCACTGGCTCAGATGTACAGAGTCCCAGCCCTCAAAAGAAGGCAGGAAAAACGATTGAGACCAGGTTTGAAGCGCCGGAGGGCTATCAGAGAACAGAGTCAGGAGAAGACAGTTTTACAGCTTTTGTACGCAGTTATCCATTAAAAAAAGAAGGCAGTAAGGTCCGTTTATATAATGGGGATAAAAAGCAGAATCAGGATGCCCATGCGGCGGTGTTCAAGCTGCCGATAGAAAATGAAGATTTACAGCAGTGCGCGGATTCTGTAATTCGGATGTACGCGGAATATTTCTGGAAGACAGAACAATATGACCGTATATCTTTTAAGTTTGCAGACGGTTTTCAGGCCGAATATGTCAAATGGCGCGAGGGTTTCAGGATCCAGCCAGGGGGAAGCAGTGGTACGGTCTGGGTAGGCGGAGGAAATGCCTATGACGAATCCTATGCTAATTTTAAAAAATACATCCGTATGGTATTTGCTTATTCCAGTACGATATCCCTGTATCAGGAGTCCAAAAAGACATCCCTGAAAAAACTTCAGGTTGGAGATATTTTTATCCAGAGCGGAAGTCCGGGCCATGTTGTCATGGTAGTGGATATCAGTGAAAATTTGGAGGGCAAAAAGGCGTTTTTGCTGGCCCAGGGCTATATGCCCGCACAGGAGTTTCACCTGTTGAAGAACCCGCTTCATGAAGATGATCCATGGTATTACGAAGAGGAAGTGACCTATCCTTTTGAGACGCCGGAGTACACGTTTAAAAAGGGCAGTTTGAGGCATCCCGGATATTAGGAATCAGGAATAATGGAGAGTTTTCTCTGTTATTCCTTTTTTTGCTTGACATTATGTGTACAACGCGCTATCAGGGGAAAAAACAATTCAATTGTTAAGATTAAATATTTGTCAAAGAAAAATGCAAAAAAGATTCTGGATGATTTATTAGGATAATAAGAATCCCCTCCCATTTGTAATAAGGGATATTAAAGCTATCGGAGGAAGTAGTGTGACATCATACGAGTTAATGATACAAGCAAACCATGAACTGATAAAAACCGGGAAAATAGATAATGGGCAGATAAATATAATAGTAAGCCAGTTTCTTTCCGACAGGAGTACGTCCGAACAGGCAAAAAATTCAAAACGATATTCGGTCAAACTCCCAAAACACAGATATTTTCTGCTAATATGTATGAGCTTGAAATTCTTCGGCTGCTGTATCTGTTTGCACCGGAAAACGTGGAAGTAAAAAATATGGTTTCTGAAACATTGGAACGGCTGAAAACAACCTGTTTTGGTTACAGGGATGATGGTGTGGGCGAGTGCTTTGATACATCGCTTGTCGTACTGCGGTTTCTTGCGACAGTGGCGCAAGAGGAAACGGAGTGGATGGTGAGCAGGATGGAGAATTACAATCGCCATTTCGGAGATAAAAAACGCTCTTGGTTTTCGGAGTGGTATTATTGGCTCTGCCTTTCGGAAATGCCTTTTGATATTGCATATCCCGAGATAGAAAAGTACAAAGATGAAATACGTAACAGGCTTATAAACAGAAGCTATGTTATGAACAGTGAAAAGGACAAGCAGATACATCCTGTCATTTTGTGTATATTGCGTAACCTTCTATCTAAATATCCGGAATACGAGTACATAAAAGTGCGCCAGCCATATGTCAATAAAAGGGATGGAAGACTATATTTTGATATGTCATAATACAGACGGGAAAGGGAGAAGAGGTACGGAGCCAAAATGGATAAACATATTTTAATTATTGATGATGATGAGGATCTTTCACTTATAATTTGTGATATGCTGGAGAGTTACGGGTATCAGGTCAGCCATGCGGGAAATGCAGAAGCAGCGTTTGCTATGTTGTCAGAGAACAGATATCATCTTGTTTTGCTTGACATAAATCTTCCTGATACCACGGGCTTTGAAATCTGTAAGGAGCTCAGAGAGGTATCCAGTGTTCCCGTTATATTTGCAAGTGCGAGGACGAGTGAAAACGACAGGATTACCGGTTTTGACATAGGCGGTGATGATTATCTTCCCAAGCCGTATTCCATGAAAGAGCTATTAGCAAGAGTAAACGCCCTTATCCGCCGGGCGTATGGTTTTTCTGAAGAGGAAAAAATTGTGGCTTTTGGCGATGTCAGCGTCAATATTACCTCGCGAACCGTTACCAAAGGCGGGCAGATTGTCTCATTATCTCTTCGCGAATTTGACCTGCTTAGTTTTTTGTGCGAGCATAAAAATATGGCGCTTACAAAAGAAAAACTGTTAAGGGAGGTGTGGGGGGCGTTTTCGCTTGTTGAGCCGTCAACCTTAACTGTGCATATCCGCTGGCTCAGAGAAAAACTGGAAGACAATCCCGCAAAGCCCAAGTACATAAAAACAGTTTTCAAGGTTGGCTATATGCTGGAGGTCGGGAATGAAAAGTAAATTAATAGTTATTACGGTTTTATTTTCTTTAAGTATTATTCTGCTGTCGGGAGGATTCTATCTGTCATCGAAAAGTGTCAATGAAGAAGATGAGAAATCCATGTATATTGTAAGTTTAAATGAAATAAGTAAGTTGAACGAGAACGGAGATAATAAAACCGTAAATGAGAAAATCAATCGGTTACAGGAAAATATGCGCAGTGATGAAAATCGAAAAAGCGGTATAAATGCGATACCTGTCTTATGCGGTGTTAGTGTTCTGTTTTTTGTGGCAGCATTTGGATACATCTATGTTTCGATACTTCGTCCGTTTGAGAAGATGAAAGATTTCGCGGCAAAAATTTCTGCCGGGGATTTCGATGTTCCGTTGAGATATGAACGCTCCAATTATTTTGGTGAATTTACATGGGCGTTTGACAGCATGAGAAACGAGATTACTAAGTCGAGAGCGAGTGAAAGGGAAGCGATTGAAAATAACAAGACGGTTATCGTAACGCTTTCGCACGACATAAAAACTCCCATAGCATCGATAAGGGCATACGCCGAGGGGCTTTCGGCCAATATGGACAGCTCCTATGAAAAGCGAGAGAGATATTTAAGTGTTATTATGAAAAAATGTGATGAAGTATCACGGCTTACCAATGATTTGTTTTTACATTCTGTTTCCGACCTTGACAAGCTGAAACTGATTCCTGAGAAAACAGAGATATGTGCGTTTACAGAGAGTATTATAAATGAGATTTCAGCGGAACGCGATGATGTTATTTTCACAAAACCGGACTTTACCGCTTGTGTAAACGTCGATAAAAGCAGATTTACACAGCTTTGTGAGAACATTATCAATAATGCAAGAAAATATGCGAAAACAGAGATTGAAGTATTTTTCACAAAAGAGGATGATAATATTGTTTTGCATTTCAGGGATTACGGTGGGGGTATCCCCGATGAAAATATGCCGTTTATTTTTGAAAAGTTCTACCGGGGAAATAACAGTGGAAACGAACAGGGTTCGGGACTTGGCCTTTATATTGTCAAATATATTGCAGAGAAAACAGGTGGATATGTAATTTTGCAAAATCATGACAGAGGGCTTGAAGTAAGGGTGTTTTTGCCAGCGGTTAGTTCTTAAGGACTTCTTAATATCCTTTGCGGTAAAATAGTATTATCAGGATAAGAAGGGATGGTTTTAAATGAAAGATACTGTTTTATCAGCAAAACAATTGTGCAAAAGTTTTGCTCACAACGGGGGGCAGGCACATATTCTCTCGCATGTTGACCTCGATTTGTACGGGGGGGATTTTACCGTTATAATGGGGGCAAGTGGTTCCGGGAAGTCCACTCTGCTGTATGCGTTAAGCGGTATGGACAGGGCCACGGCAGGAGAAGTTATCTATAATGGCAGAGATATTGTCAGCATGAAGGAGAGAGATCTTGCCAGGCTGCGGTGTACGGACTTTGGTTTTATCTTTCAGCAGATGCATCTGGTGAGCAATTTGACACTTTTTGAAAATGTTGCCGTGTCGGGGTATTTGAATAAAGGTAAGTCTGCTGTGGAGGTAAGGAAACGCACAGATAAGCTGTTAGAGCAGATGTCGGTGCTGCATATAAAGGATCATTTGCCAACGCAGGTCTCTGGTGGTGAGCAGCAGCGCTGTGCCGTTGCGAGAGCGGTCATAAATTCACCGAAAGTACTTTTTGCTGACGAGCCAACGGGTGCGTTAAACCGAAAAAATACTACGGATGTTTTAAATCTGCTCACAGAGCTTAATCATGACGGGCAGAGTGTTTTAATGGTCACTCACGATATGAGAGCCGCCTTAAGGGCCAATCGGATTCTATATCTTGAGGACGGGAATATTATCGGTGAGCTTTCTTTGCCGCCATACAATCAGGAAGAAGAGAAATCAAGAGAAACGCAGGTAAACGCATGGCTTACCTCGCTTGAGTGGTGAGGTGGACAGTATGGAGATATTAACTTTATTAAAGGCGAATATCCGCCGCAAAAAGGGATCGTTTATATGCGTTATTTTGCTCACGATTATTATCGCAATGAGCGTTACTACGATTTTAAGCATTAAGGAAAGTGCGCTTAAAGGGGTAGATAATGCCCATGTGCTTTGTGATACTCCCGATATTTCGGCAAACTATTTGGCACATAACCTGACAGATGATATGATTGAGGGCGTAAAAAATGACAGCAGGGTAAAAAAGGTAAATACGGTTGATTCACTCCTTTCGGAAAAGGCAGTTATGGGCGATAATGAATACGGAAATGTCATGATGCTTGTAAAGGCTGGCAAGAATACAAAGCTTTTAAAGGAGGGCATGGATGGCATTGAGGATAAAGCGCCAGCGCTCAAAAGAGGGGAGATCTATGTTCCGCAGGGATTGTTGACCGATCTTAATGGAAAAGTTGGACAGAAAATTATATTTAAAACAATTGCCGGGGATTATGAATTTACCGTTAAGGGAATACTGCTTGAGCCGATGTTTGGTTCGGCAATGATCGGCTGGAAGACACTCTGCATAGGCAATGAGGATTTTACGGAAATTACATTGGCTGTTTCAAATGCCGAGACAGAGAATAATGACGGCATCGCAAAAATTCTGGAAATTTACAAGTCTGACGACTGCACTCTCACAAATGCGCAGCTCCGCCGGCAGCTTAATCTCGACTGGGGTATCACCGATATGTCTTATGGTTCTTCGACAAGGGAAATGGTAATCAATTATACAACGCTTTTCTGTACCGTTATTTGTTCTATCTTATTAGTATTTGTGATGCTTTTGCTGGCTATTGTTGTGATTGTTACCGTTCATAGTATTTCAGTTGAGATTGAAACGAATTACATGACGTTTGGGGTAATGAAAGCACAGGGATTTGATAAAAACAAAATTCGTATGCTGTTTATGGGACAGTATCTTCTTTCCGAGGCTATCGGTGCAGTTTTAGGAATTGCTTTTGGCATTCCACTTATTGGTGCTGCCTCCAATATATTTGTAACGATTACCGCCATTCCTGCTGTTATGAGCGTTCCAATCGGGATTCTTGCATTAATACTTGCGGCGCTGTTTGTGCTGTCGGTAATTTCAATTTTCATTATTACGACAAAAATCAATAGAATATCCCCTGTCCGCGCTATTTCGGGGGCCAAGAATGAAATTTATTTTGACAGCAGGCTGAATGTTCCGATAAGTAAAAAGCTTCTGTCGCCAAGTATTGCGTTACGGCAGTTTACTTCTGCCAAGCGCAGATATGCTGGAACTCTTGTTATTATTTCTGTTCTCGTATTTTTTATGATGACGGTGACTGTGCTTGCCAATACGGTTACCTCAAAATCCGCTCTGGAAGCAATGGGAACAATGGTTGCAGAGGTTAGTGTTTCTCCGAAAAGAAAATTGGATGACAGTAATTTTAAAAAGATAGAAAAAGAGATTGAGCGCTTTTCGAAAATTGAAAAAGCATATTACAGCAATAATGCGTATTTTTCATTTGCCGGGGAAGAAATAATGGGCTGTGTTTATAAAGACCCGTCGCTGCTGCCTGCACTTAGGGGACGCGTGCCGCTTTATGATAATGAAATTTCTGTTTCCCCTATTCTGCTTGACGAATTCGGGTTGAGGATTGGCGACGAGGTAATAATTGGCTGGAAGGGAAAAAAAGAAAAATTTCTTATTTCCGGCACAGTACAATTTATGAACGATGCGGGCAGGAGCTTTCTGATATCTTACAGTGCTGCGGAAAAGATAGGATTTGATTATTCGCTCTGGGGTTCATATTCTTTGGAGAACAGCGAAGATGAAGTACGTAATGCCAAAATCGCAGACTCGCTCAATGAAAAATTTGGCGATATACTCGAGGCGAAAGCGAACAAAGGGATTCTTGATAATAGTACGGAGACTGCAATTATTGCAATGCAGATGATTATCTATTCCTTTTCGGTTTTATTTTCGCTGATTGTAGTGTATATCGTCTGTTCAAAAGCGTTTGTTCAGGAGCGCACCGATATCAGCATTTATAAGGCAGCAGGTTTTAAGACATCAGGTTTGCGCAGGCAGTTTGCCTGTCGGTTTCTCATTGTGTCCATGATCGGCTCGGCAGCAGGAGGATTATTAAGCTATTTCTTTTCAGGAAAGATACTCGGGATACTTTTAAAAGGCATAGGTATAACAAGCTTTAATATGAATATCGGTTTTTCATCTTTTGCAATTCCGATCACACTGATTTGTTCTGTTTTTTTCCTATTCTCATACTTTGTTTCAGGGAAGATAAAAACAGTAAAAATCAGAGAGCTTGTAATGGAATAAAAGTGACAGCCGGTTTCTTGTGAGACCGGCTGTTGGAATGTGTCTTCATTTGTGTTATACTGTTCTATATCGTTTGAAAGGGGAAATGTATATAATGGACAAGGATTCATTTTCGTATGTTATTTATATGATTCATGCATGTGCAAATAATTGGGAACATAATCCTTCTGAGGTATATATGATGATGAAAAGTGCAAATTGTATCATGGGATTTCTGGTACCAAATTATGAGATTCTTCATACACAAAGTACTCAGTATGTTATGGAAGACATCAAGGAATATCTTAGTATAAGGGGGATATCTATATGATTGTTTATCACGGTTCAAATATGATTATAGATAATCCGGATACAGAGCATTCTTATAGACCCTTGGATTTTGGGAAAGGTTTTTATGTGACAACAGTTAAGGAACAGGCCGAGAGATGGGCAAAAAGAAAAGTTGATATATACGGAGCAGATAAAGGAATTGTAACTATTTATCAAATGCAGGAAAATTTAGTGGGGCTGATTGGTAAGTATTTTGAGGAGGATCTAAGTGAGTGGATTGATTTTGTATGCAGATGTCGTGATGGAAAAAATGACTATTTACAGTATGATTTGATACAGGGAAGAGTTGCAAATGATAAGGTGTTTAGGGTCGTAGATATGTATCACTCTGGTATCTGGGATAAGGAAAGAGCTCTGAAAGAAATTAAAGTATATCCCAATTATGACCAGATAGCTTTTATAACTCCGAAAGCGATAGACCAATTATTGTTTTATGAATCATTTTATGAGGTAAAGATATGAATGAAGAAATATTGGAAAATGTATATCAGGAAAATCTGGAGGAACGGATTATAACACATTTGTCAGAGCAGTGTGATTTTCCATATGAAAAAGCGATGGATATATACTATAGCAGTAAGCTGTCTGATAAAATATATGAAGGAAAAGAGGGAATACAATATTTAGATTATAAGGTATTGGTTCAGATACTAATTGAAACAGAGAAGGAGTTGTTTGACTGACGCAGTGATAATTGATTAAAAATAAATATAAGGAGAATATAGATGGCGATTTCCAATATGAAGGTTACATTTCAGACCGATATTCAAAAGGTATGGGATACGGTTACCTCTCTTGAAAAATATGCATGGCGCAGTGATTTGAGTAAAATCGAAATCCTAAATGAAAAACAGTTTGTTGAGCATACAAATGATGGTTACGCAACAACTTTTACTATAACTGCTGCGGAGCCCTGTAAGTGCTGGCAGTTTGATATGGAAAATGAAAATATAAAAGGGCACTGGAAAGGTATATTTATACAAAGAGGTCAGCAGACAGAAATCGATTTTACAGAAGAAGCTATTGCCCAAAAGTTCTTTTTAAAACCATTTGTCAAATCATTTTTGAAGAAACAACAGGCACAATATGTTTCAGATTTGAGAAAGGCTTTATCAAATTAATTGCAAAAAAAAAACAGGGGGAACATTATGGTTCGGGAAATTACAGAGAATGACTACAATGGATTAATGACATTATATATGCAGCTTCATGATAATCCAATGCCGGAGCAGACAGAAGATTTAAAAGCATTGTGGAAACGGATTTTAAATGATAAGGATCACCATATTATTGTTGCTGAAGAGCAAGGGAAAATAGTATCTTCCTGTGTATGCGTAATTATTCCAAATCTGACACGTAACCAGCGGTCTTATGCGTTTGTGGAAAATGTGATAACGGATGTGGAATACCGCCAGCGGGGCCTTGCAACAGCATGTCTGAATTATGCAAAAGAAATTGCGGTAAAAGAGAATTGTTATAAATTAATGTTATTGACGGGCTCCAAACGGGAAAGTACGTTGAATTTTTACCGCAGGGCAGGGTATAACAGCGAGGATAAGACGGCATTTATCCAGTGGATTTAAAGATTTTTGGGGGATGTTAAACTTGGAAATTCGTTACATAACAAAATCGGATAACAGGACTGCTATCAGTAAGGTTTATGAAGAAAGCTGGAAATATGCATATAAGAATATTGTACCCCAGGATTATCTGGATCGTATTTCACAGGGGCAGTGGGCGTCACATATAGAACAGGAAGACAGGAAAAATATGGTCGTGGTTCAGGATGGGATCATTATTGGTACATCAGGTTTTGGTAAATCACGAATGGCAGAAATGAATGGTTTTGGAGAGATTATTTCCATTTATTTTTTGCCGGAATATATGGGAAAGGGGTATGGCAGATTATTATTGCAGACTGTGGTTAGGGAATTGAAGGAAATGGGATTTGACAAAGTGTTTTTATGGGTGTTGGAGGAAAATCATAATGCAAGACAATTTTATGAGAAATGCGGTTTTGAGCAGACGATGCGCTGTTTGTCCAGCAACATCGGTGGGAAGGAATTAAAAGAAGTACAGTATATCTATACTGGTTCCGGCAGGAGGACAATATGAATATACAAGTAAAAGAAAAGGATTGAGTCCCGGAAGTGTGGGATTCAATCCTTTTGTGATATAGGAAACCACAATGTGTTACACAGTTGGATTTTGTAGTTCGCTCGTCAATTGCTCAATTAATTTCTTTATAGTATCGAGCGTCTGATCGACAGGAACTTTTTCCTGAACGGATTTATCACGGGTGGACAGCTCCACAACGGATTCTTTCATATTGCGTGGGCTGACTACAACACGGATTGGTACGCCGAGGAGGTCGGCATCGGAAAACATTACGCCGGGACGTACATTTCGGTCATCATATATTACTTCAATGCGCGCTTTCTGCATTTCTGCATAAAGGTTGTCAGCGCATGCTTTTGCCTCTGTGTCGTCGGCGCGCAGACAGCACAGATGTACCTGCCATGGGGCGATTGTAATCGGCCAGACAGGACCATAGTCATCATGGTGTGCTTCACATACAGAAGCAGCCAGACGGCCGACACCGATTCCATAACAGCCCATAATTGGGTGATGGCTGTTGCCCTCTGCATCCAGGTACTGCATATTCATAGGTTCTGTATATTTTGTCCCAAGCTGGAAAATATTTGCAACTTCGATACCACGGCGCAGCGAAATCGTGTGTCTGCCGCATTTTGGACAGATACCGCCATCAATAATTTTAGCAACATCAACATATTGGGCGTCAGGAACATCCCTGTCAATACAAAGTCCTGTATAGTGATATTCGTCCTCGTTTGCACCACAGGACAGATTATTTGTACCTTGCAGGGATTTATCGTATATAACGGTATAATTACCGGAAACAGTCAGGCCGACAGGGCCGATATAACCGGCATTCAGCCCACACTCCGCTGTAATTACGGCAGGGTGGATTTCCTCACCAAGATAATTTCTCAGTTTTGTCTCGTTGACATCTAAATCCCCGCGGATAAAGACAACGACATAATCATCGGTCTTGTTTTTCTGATATACAACAGCCTTACATGATTTTGACAGGGGTGAATCCAGAAATTCACAGATATCCTCAATGGTATGAATATTTGGTGTGTGAACCTTTGTTAACGGCTGGTCAGAAGCATCCTTATCATTTTTTATAATGCTCTCTGCCGCTTCCATATTGGAACGGAAATCGCATTCACTGCAGACAGCAATGGAATCTTCTCCGATTGGAGTGAGCAGCATATATTCATGTGAAATGCTGCCTCCCATCATACCGGAGTCAGCGGCTACCGTAATGACCTCAGGGATTCCGGTGCGGGCAAAAATGCGGTTGTAAGCATCATAGCAGATTTGGTAATAATTTTCTAAATCCTCCTGGGAGGTGTGGAAGGAATAGGCGTCCTTCATTGTAAATTCACGCACACGGATCAGTCCGGCACGGGGCCTTGCCTCATCGCGGAATTTTGTCTGTATCTGATAAATCATAAACGGATAATTGTTATAGCTTTTGGCGTAATCGCGGACGAGCTGGACAGCAGCTTCCTCATGCGTCATACCGAGAACCATTTTGCTGCCTGTTCGATCCTGAAAACGGAGCAGCGAGTTATCAACGCTCTCATAGCGTCCGGATTCGTCCCAGAGGGAGGCTGGCAGGACAACGGGAAAAAGTACCTCCTGTCCTTCAATTGCGTCCATTTCCTCACGGATAATATTTTCAATTTTACGGCAAATACGTTTTAACGGCATAAACTGTGAATAAATTCCTTTGGCAACATCTTTCATGTAACCGCCGCGCATCATCAAAGCGTGGCTCTCAATTACGCAGTCACTTGGTTTTTCCTTAAAGCGTTCGCCGACCATTTTGTCGAGTTTCATAGTGCACATATCCTCCATTCCTCTGTGTTTTCGCTTTCTAATGATAGCATTATCGGTGAAGGATGTCAACAATAGGCAGGGCTGTTAAGGCAATCGAGGTTTTGACAGGCAGCGGAAAATGTGCTAAAATCTCCTCTCAGAATAGCCCGGTGTGTTTTCAGATGCCGCCGGGGAGAAAAGGGATGTGAGAATGTGGGTTATAAAGCGGTAATTTTTGATTTGGACGGAACACTTCTTAATACATTGCAGGATTTGACAGATGCAGTCAATGCTGCTTTATCGTCCCAGGGGCTGCCACAGAGGACATTAGAAGAAATTCGTCTGTTTGTTGGAAACGGAATAAAAAAACTTTTGGAGCGCGCTGTGCCGGACGGGGAAAAGAATCCGCTTTTTTCTGAGGTGGATGTATTTTTCCGTAATTATTATGGACAGCACTGCCAGGACAAGACGGTACCCTATGAGGGGATTATGCCGCTGCTAATGAAATTAAAAGAAAAAGGAATTCAGATGGCAGTGGTTTCGAATAAGGCTGATTTTGCGGTGCAGGAACTAATGCCTGTTTATTTTGGTGATTTGATTGCCTCAGCTCATGGGGAAAATGAAGAGGCCGGTATCCGTAAAAAGCCGGCTCCGGATATGGTGTACCAGACGCTGCGGGAATTGGGCTGTGAGCCGGAGGAGGCAGTTTATGTCGGAGATTCGGATGTAGATATTGCTACGGCAGAACATGCGGGACTGGACGTGATATCCGTGAGCTGGGGATTTCGTGATTGCAAATTTTTAAAAAAGCATGGCGCTGTGCGGATTATTGATAAACCGGAGGAGCTGCTGGACATAATTGGTTAAGTTGTTGACACTGTATTTAAAATTTTATGTTTATTTATTATAAAATTGGTCACACTAGTATTGCACAATACCGAAAGGAAAGTGAGGAACAGCAGTAATGAAAAAAGTGATGACTGGTTTATTGGCCGTATGCATGGCTGCCGCTTTAGTAGGCTGTGGGGAAAAAAATGACAACACATCAGGTACGACAGCACCGGAGGCAACCTCGACGGCAGAAGCGACTGCGTCACCGGACGCGACCGCATCAGACGACGCGACCGCATCAGATGATGCGGGGGATGATACAATGGGCAATGACAGTGATAATAATAATGACGGTGATTTGTCCGAAGATATCAAAGATGGTGTAGACGATGTTGGAGACGGTGTAAAAGATGGCGTAAAAGACGCTGTGGACGGCATCGACGATATGGCTGATGATGTAGAAAAAGGAGTTACCGGCGACAATCGTTGAAAAAGCATGTTTGTCCCAAATTTAAAAAGGAAAGACCTGCGTACAGAGCGAAATATTCTCTTCTCGCAGGTCTTTTATCTTTGTTTTTTTTATTCTTGACTTTTGAAGGACTGGGAAGTACAATAGATTCAAACTTGTGAGTGATGAAATATTTTGTGCCAATCGCCTATTGATGCACGGTAGAACATGTGTTAAAATAAATATGTCGAAAGGGAAGTTATTGACAATAACCGAAAGGCGGAGGGCAGGCGAAACCTGAAGGGGAAAGGAGAAAGATATGGATGATATGACGGATAAAGAAAGACAAGATACAAAGATGGCTACATTGTATGAATTACGTTTGATTTTTGCAAATGGAGATAAAAGCGAATATACAAGGGAAGAAATTCTTGAAACGTTAGATAAGATAGCAATGTCGAAAGACCAACAATAATTAAGGAGAAAACAGAAAGGGCGGGCTTGTCACCGCCCAGACTGCACAATGATTATAGCATACAAATGCTCTATTTTGCAAGACTTCCCAGCATATGCCCCTGCAAAACTTTTGTCTCATAACCATTTGCGGAATTTCTCAATAAATCCTGGCGGGGAATGACAGTATTCTTTTTTGTCAGTACAATGATAGTCGAGCCGCCATACGCAAAGTACCCTTTTTCTTCTCCCTGCTGTACCTCTGTGGACTGTTTGTGATTGACAATCCGACCTACCATTAATGCACCCACCTCCATCTGAATGATTTCGCCGAGTGTAGGGCTTTTAATCAGGGTATATTCTCTTGTGTTTTCTTTATAGATAGGGAGATAATCATTAGCAATTGGATTTACCGTGTGGAAACTTCCTGGAATAAAGTAATTTTTTGACTGTTTTCCAGATGTTGCGTACACGTAGCGGTGATAATCATCTACCGTCAGCCGGAGCAGATAGAGATATCCGCCCTCAAATGTCTCTGCAAGTTTTCGGCTGCGTAAAAGGGAACGCAGTGTGTATTCCGTGTGTTTAATAAAAAATGTTGTGTCCGGTCGTATGGAATAAACAGAAGCCCGACAGTCACAAGGACTAATCAGGATATTTGCGTCCATTTTAATGGGACGTGCCTGTTCTTTAATTTTCCGAGTAAAAAATTCATTAAAGGAGCGATAATGGCATGTGTCATATTCTTCCATGTGAATATCATGTTTTTTGATAAAAGGTGGTATCAGTACCGTTGAGAGGTTTGTCGAGAGCAGTTTCCCAGTGAGTTCAGATACTTTTGGATGGGTTAGTGGCTTTAATAATATACGGCCCAAAATATTTGTATATAAAAATTCCAGCAGTTTGTCCTGGCTGGTTTTATTTTTTATTAATTTTCCATTTAAATCGATATAATCCATACAAATCCTCTTTTCTAAAAAATCAAATAATATTTAATACTCGGAGCATTACAATGGCAACAAAAATCATCAGGACAGCGATAACGCCGTTTCCCGGTTTTTTTATTTTGAAATCAAGAATATACAGAAAAGCGACAATTAAAAGCATTAATGCCAGTATGATGGTAAATATTTCGTGTTTGACCAGCGGATGAAAAAGATAAACAATCGGGAATATAATCGTGATGCTGGTAATAGGGAGTCCCCGAAAATAGCTTTTGCCGTTTTCCGTCTTTGGATTTGTATGTTTTAATTCTTCCTGTACGTTAAAGAAAGCAAGACGGATAACGCCGCACAAGACAAATACAATTTCTATTGCAATGCCCCATACAGTGTTTAATCCCATGTGATAAGAAATAACAGCCGGGGTAACACCAAAACATACAAGATCACACAGAGAATCAATCTGTACTCCGAAAATCTCCATTTCTCTTGTACGGTTTTTCATCGAGCGGGCAATTTTTCCATCAAAAGTGTCACAGGCTCCTGCAAGGGCAAGGCACAGGATAGCATATTCATATCTTCCATTACAGGCGAGTGACATGCCGATGACAGATAGCGCCACGCCAAGATAGGTTACCAATACAGAATAATTATAATATCCAATCATAAATCCTCCTCCATTTATTAATAATTGCGGTTTCAGTTATTTTTGCCTGGGAGACATTGCCTCTGGTCCCCGGACGGTCAAGTGGGTAATCAGGGAAATAATACCACTGACAAGAATTAATATATAATAGCTAAAGCCTCTGCTCATAAGCAGGGAGGCAGTTGCTGCCGCTGCCGAACCGAAAACAGGAATAAAAATCAGCAGGTACAGTCGCTCGCTGATACCCATTCCACCTGGAAGAGGCAGCATATCTACAGAAATTGATATAACGGATTGCAGTAAAGTAATCGTTATTGCGTTTTCTGTGTGGAGTCCAAAACTCCGGTAAGTAATATAAGTAATAAAAAACAAAAAGAAGCGCTGTGCAAAGGAAATTATTGTCGTATTCAGGATGGCCAGCCGATTGCTCCGAAGAAATACAGAGGCATTTTTATAAAGTTCCATTGACTTGTTCAGCCGTTCCGTACGATTGTTTTTTTCTTTCATAATATGCAGTTTTTTTAGGAGGGCAAATCCTTTTAAAATAAGGAATTTCGCTGTTTCCGGTAAAAAAATCAAAAAACTCATGAAGGATACGCAAAAAACATTCAGCGCAATTCCCAGATACAGAAAAAAACGTACCTCTGTGCCCATATACTGATGAATAAATCCCTGTCCGAAAATTGATATGGCAAGCCCGATAAAAACAAGCACAAATTTGTACTCTACCGTAACTAACATAAGTATGATAGAGGCTGTCGGTATGTCAATATTCTGACGTTTCATATAAAAAATCTGCATTGGCTGTCCCCCGGTTGCGGAGGGGGTGATGCAGCTGTAAAAAAAACCCACAAAGGAATAACGGATGCAATTGATAAGCGGTACCCGTATCTGTACAATAGCAAGCAGGTATTTGATGATAACAGATTCACTGCATACATATAATATGACGAGGACAAAACCAATCACCAGATAAATGGGAGCTACTCCTGCCAGTGTATCAATAATGTGTCCTAAATCCTGATCTTTAAAAACCGCCCAGACCGTAATACCTAAAAGGGCAAATAAAAACAGGGCGTTTAACAGGTTTTTTCGTAGCTTACTGTTCACAACATTCTCCTTTAGTCTAGCTGTAGTTTATGGTTCAAATACTCAAATGGTTTTTGAATAAACTGATAAATACAGGTTTTTTGATTCAGAAGCCAGAGCAGTTCTGCAAATAGAAGACCTGCAACAGCATCGGCAATATAGTGCTGTTTTGTAAATTGTGTGGAAGCAACTACTAATAGAGCAAATATGCAGGAAAAAATCTTATAGGAAAGAGATACTTGCTTACTGCTGCGGATGCCGATAAAACAAAGCCAGCTGACTAAACAGTGTATGGATGGAAACAGGTTTGTTGGCTGATCTATCTTATACAAAAAAGAAAGTAAATGCCCGCTGAGGCCTTCAGGTATAAATTCCGGACGGATATTGGTTGTTGGAAATCCCAGATAAAATACGGCACATACCAGACGCGACATCATATCGGTAGCAACAAAACGATAAAAGGCAGTTTTGTTTTCCCGGTGAATCCGTGCAGCCATGATATAGTTAACAACCCAGAAAAGATAACAGCCAAAATAAATATAGATCCACTCCGGAACAAGCGGGATGCTTTTATCAAAAGCTGTTGTTAAGTCATAGTGCGTCCAGTCCCTGCATAAAATCATAGTGCCGCTGTATACAAGCATATTTAGTGCAAAGCAGGATATAAGCGGAATAATTCCAAACAGAGGACAGATTGGGTCAATATATTTTTTTAACCAATTTTGCATAGTCCCATCCTTTTTCTTTGTAATTTAATTCACACAAAATTCATTTTACAATATTTTTGTTAAATTTGCAACTTGTGATTATAGAGTGGTTGTGATAAGATAAAGCATAATGGTTTATTCGCAAATAGTGTTATAGATGGAGGGAAATATGGAATTTTTTGATGTGATTATTGCTGCCATATTAGGAATTGTGGAAGGGATAACAGAATGGCTTCCAATCAGCAGTACAGGACATATGATTTTAGTAAACCAGTTTTTAAGTTTTTCAAATAAAGATTTTCAGGAAATGTTTCTGGTTGTTGTCCAGTTAGGTGCGATATTGGCTGTAGTCCTTGTGTTCTGGGAGCGAATCTGGCCCTTTAATTTTCATTCAAAGAAAAACGGGGAACCGTTTGTGAAAATGCAGATTATGCAGTTGTGGTTTAAGATTATTGTTGCCTGCCTGCCGGCGGCGGTTGTTGGTGTGTTATTTGATGACCTTATTGATGATATGTTTTATAATGCGATAGTTGTTGCCGGAGCACTCATCATATATGGTGTATTGTTTATCATTATTGAAAAATGGAATAAAGGGCGGCGGCCGGCAATTGGTACGGTGGCAGAAATCGGGTACAATACGGCGATTATGATAGGAATATTCCAGCTGTTGGCAGCAATTGTGCCGGGGACATCCCGTTCGGGGGCGACGATTTTGGGGGCACTGTTAATTGGTGTATCCCGTGGGGCGGCAGCAGAATTTACCTTTTATCTTGCGATTCCGGTTATGTTTGGCGCCAGTTTATTAAAAATTGTAAAGGGCGGGTTTGCCTTTGGTACAATGGGGATTGTGGCTCTTGTTGTGGGAATGGCAGTGGCATTTTTTGTTTCCCTGTTTGCCATTAAGTTTTTAATGAACTATATTCGCAAGCATGACTTTACAGCATTTGGTTATTATCGGATTGTGCTGGGGGTAATTGTTCTTTTGTATTTTATTATTACACAGGAGGCAGTGGTTTAGATTTGTGGAAGTTCAAGGTAATTCAGAAGTCCTACATATATGGCATAGGCAAAAGCGTAGGGTTCCTCTGATAAAAGAGTGGCATCCTCATAATTGGAAATATAAGCAAGTTCAATCAGTACGGCGGGCATATTAGTCCGCCGTAAAACATAGAGGGATGGGCGGGCATAGACGCCATTATTTTTTGTTCCTAACCGTCTTACGATTTCTTTTACAATATCATCACCAAGATAATAGGCTTCTGAGTTCTCACGGTATACATAGGCTTCTGTGCCATTGATGGCCGGATTGACATTGGCATTGACATGGATACTCAAAAAATAATCTGCTCCCCAGGCGTTTGCCATCTCAACCCGTTCCCGCAGGCTTGAGCTGTTATCGTAGCCGAGTATTTCTTCCGGATTTTTCCGGGAAGTCGTAGCGGTAAAACGGGGATCGGCATTGAGAATATCGGACAGGTAAGCTCCTACCGTATAGGTGATATCCTGTTCCCTTAACCCGAATCCTTCTGCGCCGGCATTGAAGCCATAGGGATTATGTCCCTGATCAATAAAAATGCGAATGGGCATATTGGTTTCCTTCTTTGTGCTAAAGTTAATACTAATTATATGTTTAATTGGAGGTTTTTGTGATGGGGAAAAAAAAATATTATGCGGTGAAACATGGTAAAATACCCGGCGTATATGAGACATGGGAAGAGTGCAGGAGCCAGGTGGAAGGTGTTTCAAATGCAGTATTTAAGAGCTTTCCGACCAGGGAGGAGGCACTGTGTTTTGTGGATGCCAGTCAGGACCCTGCCAGTCAGGCAGGTCTGGATGCTGATAACCGGGCTGGTCATCCATCCGACGAATATGCGGGGGAAAATATGACAGATATACCGGTTATCGGGCCCGGTATGGCCGCAGCATATGTGGACGGGAGTTATCAGGCCGTTACGGGGGAGTATAGCTGTGGAGTGGTTCTGTTTTTTGAAGGGGAGGAAATACATATTTCCAGAAAAGGGGATAATGAGGAACTGGCACAGATGCGCAATGTGGCCGGAGAGCTGTTAGGAGCAGAGCTGGCGATGCGGGAGGCCTTGTCAAGGGGGGCGGAGAGTCTTGCTATTTATCACGATTATGAGGGAATTGCGGCGTGGTGTCTGGGATATTGGAAAACAAATAAAGAGGGGACAAGGGCTTATAAAGCTTATTATGATTCGATAAAGCCCAAAATCCGGATTTCCTTTACAAAAGTAAAAGGTCATTCCGGTGATAAATGGAATGACCTTGCGGATGAACTGGCAAAAGAGGCTCTTATTTGCGATTAGACGGGGTATCGGAATCCATAGCCTGTTTGCAGAAATACATCTGTGCATTGAGAGGGGTTTTTCCTCTCTGATCCACTTTTTCATAGTGCCCGTCCGGCATGAGGATGTGAGCCTTTTTTGTATCCGAAAGCTGGATGTCGAGGATGTGCCGGACTTCTTCTCTTAGTACAGGGTCTTCTACCGGAAACAGAATTTCGACTCTTTTATCCAGATTGCGTGGCATCCAGTCGGCACTTCCCATATAGTATTCCGGCTCCCCGTTATTTTCAAAGTAGAAAATGCGTGAGTGCTCAAGGAATGTTCCCACGATGGAGCGCACATGAATATTTTCGCTGAGTTCCGGAATGCCCGCTTTCAGGCAGCAGATACCACGGACAATTAATTGAATTTCTACTCCGGCACCGGAGGCATCATAAAGGGCTTCGATAATTCCGGAATCACAGAGGGAATTCATTTTGGCAATAATTTTGGCCGGACGCCCTTTTTGGGCGTTTTCACGTTCTCTTGCAATCAGTCCCAAAAACTTATCCCGCAGCCAGAGTGGCGCCAGTGCCAGTTTGTTCCAGGTCAGCGGTTCCGAATAGCCGGATAACATATTGAATACAGCAGTTGCGTCCTCGCCGTACTGGTATTTGCAGGTAAACATACCCATATCAGTATATAATCTTGCTGTTGAATCATTATAGTTTCCAGTACCGAGATGGACATAGCGGCGAATACCGTCTTCTTCCCGGCGGACCACAAGTGTAATTTTGCTGTGGGTCTTAAGTCCTACAAGGCCGTAAATAACGTGGCAGCCTGCTTTCTCAAGCATTTTGGCCCAGACAATATTATTTTCTTCATCAAAACGTGCCTTTAGTTCAACAAGAACAGAAACCTGTTTACCGTTTTCTGCCGCCTCTGCCAGTGCTGCAATAATAGGAGAGTGGCTGCTGACGCGGTACAGGGTCTGTTTTATAGCAAGGACATCCGGATCTTTGGCAGCGAGTCGGACAAAATGGACAACCGGGTCAAATGATTCATAAGGATGGTGTAGCAGAATATCCCGCTCACGGATTTGCTCAAACAGATTTTTGCCGGGAACTAACATTTTCGGATGCTGTGGCTGGTATGGCGGTTCTTTTAAATGGTCAAATCCTTCAATATCATATACTTTCATTAAGAAGGTAAGGTCAAGCGGGCCATTTAGGCGGTAAATAGCATCCTCGCTCATGTTCAGATCCCTTCGCAGAACCTTTAACAGCCGCTTATCAATTGGCTCCTCCACTTCAAGCCGGATTACCTCTCCCCATTGGCGTTTTTTCAGCTGTTTTTCGATTTCCACAAGAAGGTCAGCTGCCTCATCCTCATCAATGGTCAAATCCGCATTTCTCATAACACGGAATGGGGTAGCACAGAGGACTTTATAATTTAAAAAGAGCTTTTGGATATTTTTTTCTATGATTTGTTCCAAAAGAATAATGGTCATGCAGTTATCTTCGTCTGCAGGGATTGTGACAACGCGCGGCAGACCCGAAGGAACCTGTACGGTGGCAAAGTCAATGGTGTCCTTTTTCTTTTTATCCATAAGCAGCGCCCCGATATTCAGCGATTTGTTGCGGATAAGCGGGAATGGCCGCGAGGAGTCTACTGCCATCGGTGTGAGGACAGGGAATACTTCCTGCATAAAATAAGTATCTACATACTCGGCTTGTTTTTCCGTAAGCTTTTCATACTCCGTCACGATTTTTAATCCCTCTTTTTTTAGAGTAGGCAAAAAGGAGCGGTTGTATGTAGAATACTGTGAAGTGGCAAATTTATGGGTTTTTTTAAAAATCGCCGTAATTTGTTCCTTACTTGTCATTCCGGCAATATCCTTTTTTGTATATCCGGCATGCACCTGGTCAATCAGGGATGCGACACGAATCATAAAAAATTCATCCAGATTAGAGGCTGTTATACTCAAAAACTTCAGGCGCTCCATAAGGGGAATGTGTTTATCCCTCGCCTCTGAGAGAACGCGGTAATTAAAGTCAAGCCAGCTGAGTTCCCGATTATAAAATTTTTCTGAAAGCGAAAGTGTTTTATCCATTTTTACCACTCCTTTTTTGTTTTAACATTGGGCGGATGCCAAATACATCCTGAAATACGTCAGCCTTCCGGTGGAATAATCCTTTTTCTAAAGTGATATCTTCCATTGTGTCTGCAGTGATGGTGAGAATCCCATCCTGAAGTGTGACGCCGACATTTTTTATTTTATGGCGATTGCTTTTATCCAGAACATTCGCAGTTTTTAAAATTGCATTTAACTTTACCATTGTAATATATTCATCCCGGCTGAAATCCTCGTCCAAATCTTCATAGCGTGGAAAGGCACTGCTGTTATACCTGACCGTGTTGGCAATCAGAGTCTGCTCCTGGTGGGAAATACCAATGATTTCTGTTGACATAATAATGCGGTAGGAGCATTCTCTCGACTGGATTTCATTAATATATGTCCCGCAGCTGTGCAGGATAACAGCAATTTGTAAGAGAAGCCGTTCTCTCCTGCCAAGCCCGTGAAGTTTCCGGATACGGTCAAAAATCTGGAGAGCCAGTGTTTCCACATTTTCTACATGCAGCATATCTACTTTGTACTTGCGTGCAATATTGCGGGATGTAGAGAGGATATCCTCTGTAAAATCATGAGAGGACCGGAGGCGGAATTTCTTTTCTGCATATTCTGCCATCATGCTGTCACACAAATCAATTTTTGTCAGGGTAACTTCTTCACATCCGGTCAGGCTGGCGATTTTGCGGCAAAGAAGTAAAGTTGGAGTGGTAAGGCCTGTAATTTCCGGATTCGCAGATCTTGCCAGATAACCCCGATGTAAAACTTTATGGGGGAGTTTACCATCAAAATCCGGTTTTTCATTTTTAAAGAAATAATATATTTCAGGAATCATTTCTCCCACTGCAATTATGTGATTAATAGTAATTGAATCCAAATATAATTTTTTGAATAAAATTAAATCTTTTTCTATATATTCATCAATCAGAGCATGAAAATCATATGCTTCTCCCTGCATAACCTGTAAAAGTTCCTGGATACGGGAAGCACCAAGAAGGAGATTCTGTGTAGCGCACAGTTTGCCTTCATGGAAAATAGAGAGCTGTACACTTCCGCCCCCAATATCGACAATCAGAGTTCCCTCCTGTATCATTACATGAAAGTCAGGATCCCGCAGTGCCAGTGCTTTATAATAAAGAAAGCGTGTTTCGCTATTTCCTAAAATTTTAATATTAAATCCTGTTTGTATTTTTATTTGGTCAACTACTACAAGAGCATTAGCGGCATCCCGTAGTGTACCGGTTGCGTAGATTTTCCAGGCATTAACTTTCCACTCGTCCAATATCCGCTTGAAATCATTTAGGGTACGGCAGATTTCTTCAATTGTCTGGTAGGAAATAATTCCACCCGAATAGACCTCAGAGCTGATAGGAAGCTTGTGGCGAACATGAGAGAGTTCCTGAATGCCATGATGCTTTGAAAACTCATAAATTTTAAGTGAAAGTTCATGAGAAGCAAGATCAATGGTGGCATAAGTTGATGTTGCCATAGTACGTCCTCCTTTATATTACATTACATACTCTTACTGTATATTTTACACTGAATTGAGAAAAAAAACCAGTGGGATTGTTAAGATTTAGAGGAAAAAATATAGGCAATCGCTTAATAATTTTCGGTATGTGGGCGGCGCATATCATACGGTTCCTTGTCCTTGTATCACTCCCCGAAAAATATTGTTTTCTCCTGCTCCCAATGCGACGTCCGAACATTGTCTGAGGTGTCTGCTGTCCTGTTTCCCTGCTTTTACAGCACGTTTGCACTAAAGCCGCCACGCAGCGGTACAAATGCACCACCAGAATGAAGCATATTGATACTGCGGACAGATGCATCGCATCTGTCTATGGGTGGAGGCTGCGCAAAATGAATAAATTTATTTTTAGGCAGCCGCCACCCATAGATTAGCACCTTCGGTGCTATCCGCAGTAATAAGCAGGTAAAGGTGGTGCATAAGGACCGGCGGGCGGCCAATGTTGTAAAAGCTGGGGGAACAGGACAGCAGACAGCGAGTTTTGTGGATGGACGGCGTGATGTTTGGAAGCAGGAGAAAACATTTTATTTTTCGTTGGGAGTGCTATACCGGACAAGAACCGTATGATATCGCTGTGTTGACTTAAATTATTAAGCGATTGCCTTAGAAAAAACAGCCGCTCAATTGACGTTGTGGAAAAGAAACGCTATAATAGAGCCTATCGAGAGGAAGAAAGGGGAAGAAGACGTGAAAACAAGCGACTTTTATTACGATCTGCCCAAAGAGCTCATTGCTCAGGATCCGCTTGAGGACCGCAGTTCATCCCGTCTGCTGGTTCTTCACAGCAAATCTGGGAGGATTGAACACCGTGTGTTTTCGGATATTGTTGATTATCTGAGGGCAGGGGATTGTCTGGTGCGGAACAACACAAAAGTGATTCCGGCAAGATTATTTGGTGTCCGCGAGGGAACTGGCGGCGCTGTAGAACTTCTTCTTCTGAAAAAACACGGCAATGATGTATGGGAAACACTTGTAAAACCGGGAAAGAAGGCGAAGAAGGGGACCTGCCTTGTGTTTGGGGAGGGATTGCTTTGCGGGGAAATTATTGAAGTCCTCGATGATGGTAATCGCCTGATTCAGTTTACATATGAGGGGATTTTTGAGGAGATTCTGGACGAGCTTGGACAGATGCCGCTCCCGCCTTATATTACCCACCACCTGGAGGACAAAAACCGCTATCAGACCGTATATGCGAAATATGAGGGATCTGCGGCAGCGCCGACGGCCGGACTGCATTTTACGGAGGATTTATTTGGACAGTTGTCAGAAAAGGGGGTAGAGATAGCCAATGTCACGCTCCATGTTGGACTTGGTACTTTTCGTCCTGTCAAAGTCGAAAATGTAGAAAGCCATCATATGCATGAGGAATATTATCGGATAGAGCCAGAGGAGGCTTTTAAAATTAATGAGGCAAAAAAGAAAGGCGGCCGTCTTGTCTGTGTGGGGACAACAAGCTGCCGCACTGTGGAGTCGGCTGCTGACAGCCAGGGCATTTTGCATGCCGGAGAGGGGCAGACAGATATATTTATTTATCCGGGGTACCAGTTTAAAATGTTAGATATACTTGTTACAAATTTTCATTTACCGGAGTCTACGCTGTTGATGCTGATATGTGCGCTGGCAGGCAGGGAAGCAGTTATGCAGGCGTATCAGGAGGCGGTCAGAGAAAGATACCGTTTCTTTTCCTTTGGGGACGCGATGCTGATTCTTCCGGATTGAAAGGTTAGGTGAGATAGATGGAAAGAGTATTGTTTATCTACAATCCGCATGCCGGTAAAGGCACAGTAAAAAACAAACTGTCCGATATTATGGAATTATTTATGACGGCCGGGTTTGAGGTGACGGTTTATGCGACGAGGGGGCAGTCTGATGCGACAGAGATTGTCAAACGCTGTGGGATGGCTCATGACAGGGTAATCTGCGCCGGCGGGGACGGTACGCTGCATGAGGTAACCCATGGGCTTATGGAGCTGCCGCCCGGGCAGAGGCCTTCCTGCGGTTACATTCCGGCAGGCACCGTGAATGATTTTGCAGCGGGAATTAAATTGCCAAAGAGAATATTAAAGGCAGCGGAGATAGCAGCGGGAGATAAATGTAAGGCTTTTGATATAGGAGAAATGAACGGGAATTATTTCACTTATGTAGCTGCCTTTGGTGCGTTTACCTCCGTCTCCTATGAAACGCCTCAGGCAACGAAAAACCTGTTTGGGAAAACGGCATATATTTTGGACGGCGTAGTAAAATTGAATACAATTAAAAGTATTCCTGTCCAGATTGATGTGGACGGGGAAATTTGGGAGGAAGAGTGCATCCTTGGAATGATAACGAATGCAAAGTCTATTGGCGGGTTAAAGTTGTACCGCAAGCATAAAATTCAGCTTGATGACGGATGCTTTGATGGGATTTTTGTGCGCACACCCAAAAATCCGATAGAATTGAATCTTGTAATGAATTTTCTGCTTACAGGAGAAGAAAATCCGCAAGTACATATTGTACAGGGACAGCGGATACAAATTGACTCTGACCAGGAGATTGCCTATACGTTAGATGGCGAAAACGGGGGACAGTACACAAGGACGGTTATTGTCAACCATAAGCAGGCCATTAAATACTATCATGGGATGAAGGAAACAAAACCGGGCGCTTAAGCGTTGCATAGGCGCCCGGCCCGGCTATTTTCTCTCTACAATGTCATAATGGTTTTGCATCAGGAGCTGTCTGGATTTGTCAGCGTCTTCCTCGTTGTATAATTCCAGTCTTAAAACACCGTCAAAGAACTCCCGATTATGGATGATTCCGATATTTTTTATACTGATTCCGTGTACGGAGAGAGTAGTGGCGACAGTGGCGATGGCACCTGCGCGGTCGTCAATATTAATATAAAGTTCATAAGAGCGTGCAATGACGCTGCTTTTTCCGGCAGGGATGGAATTTCGATATTCTCCGGCTTCTCTGAAAGCCTGGTAGATGCCAGGTTTATCACCGCATGTAATCATTTTTTCAAATTCTGCAATCTGTTCTTTATATAATTGCAGAATTGGGAGGATACTCTCCCTGTTAGCAAGGCAGATATCCTGCCACATGGCGGGGGAAGAGGAAGCAATCCTCGTAATATCTTTGAATCCGCCGGCAGCAAACGCTTTCATATTTTCTTCTTCATTATCGCTTTGCCGTACCAGGTTTACGAGGGAAACGGCAATAATATGGGGAACATGACTGATGGCGGCAGTTATTTTGTCGTGTTCATCAGGCGAAAGGATGACGCAGTTTGCCCCGGTCAGGGTAACTAAGTCCTGCAGACGGGTCACATCCTCCGGACGGTTATCGGCTGTCGGGGTGAGCAGGTAATAGGCATTTTCCAGCAGAATGTCTGTAGAGTTGGCATATCCGGTTTTTTCCGACCCGGCCATGGGATGTCCACCGATAAACTGGTGCGAAAGACCGTTTTGTGCAGCCGCTTCGCATATGTTTCCCTTGACACTCCCCACATCGGTAATAATGCAGTCCGGTTTCACAATGTTTTTTAAAAGTGGAAGAAATTCTGCATTTTTAAGTACGGGAGCACATAGGAAAATGATGTCACAGGTTGAGAGCTGCCCATCAATTTCATAGAGCAGCTCGTCAATAATTCCCTCAGCAATTCCCTGATCCAATTCGGGATTTTGCCGCCTTGTATAGACCCTGACAGTGATGTCAGGTTTTTTCTTTTTTACTGAACGGGCAATCGAACCCCCAATCAGGCCAAAACCGATAAATCCCAATTCCAGTTGTTCCATGGTTTATTCCTCATTTCTGCATTAAAGCTCTGAATACCCGAATCCATTGACAATGGCGTCAATTTTCTGTTTGTTTTTGCAAAAAGGACATTCTTCCTGGTTGTAGGTTTCATAATCCGGCAAATCTTCTGTAGAGAAAATATGATGTACCGGTTCTCCGTAGATTTCCGTTGCAGCACTGAAGATTGCAGAAATTCCCTGAATAATGCCGCCGTAATACTGGATGCAGGAAAGACTTCTTGCAATGGTACGGCCGGTGGTGGCAGAAGCCAGCAGCAGAAGAATATTTTTATTTCGTACCATAGGCTGTAAGTTATCACGGAAAATCATTTGGCCGTTGCTGTCAAACTCCGGTGTAATAACATACATGCTGTTGTGGCGGTTGAGGGACATAATGCCGTTTTTAGTGAGTTCCTCTGCCAGGCAGGAACCGATGATTTCACAGCCGTCCATGCAAATGATAGTATCAATCGGTTTGCTGTACTGATATTCCTGAGCCATTTGCCTGGCAACCTCAGCAGCCTCTGAATGACGAACCTTTAAAGTTGTCATATCCATGTAAAAATTGATATGTGAATGGCTGGTGGCAAAATGGCCGGGAACAACTTTCAGATTTATATTGCTGTTATATTTCGATGGAACTTTGTACTCTCTGTCTAGTAACATAATGCGATACCTCCCTTTATTCAAATGATTTTCTTCTATTTTACCATATTTTGAGAAAATAACATAGCTTTTTTTCGCAGGCGGGCAATCGCTTAATCATTTGTGGAAAACAGATGGCGGTATTATACGGTTGCTTGCCCTTGTATCACTCCCCGAAAAGTATGGCTTTCTCTGTCAGCTAAAAAAAGCCATCCGAGCATTGTTTGAGCTGTCTGCCACCCCATTCCCCTGCTTTTACAGCACGTTTGCACTAGAGCCGCCACGCAGCGGTACTAATGCACCACCAGCTTGATTTATATGCATACTGCGGACAGATGCGGCACTCCCCCATAGATTTGCACCTCTGGTGCAATCCGCAGTAATGAATAACATAAGGTGGTGCATAAAGGACCGGCGGGCGGCTGATGCTGCAAAAGCAGGGGAATGGGGCGGCAGACAGTGAGTTCTGCGATAGGATGGCATTTTGGCTGACAGAGAAAACCATTTACTTTTCGCAGGGAGTGTTATACCGGGCAACAACCGTATAATACCGCCATATTAACGTAAATGACTAAGCGATTGTCCTATTTTCACAGGCGGAACGCTTGCTTTTATGCTGGGGATGTGATACAGTAAATTATTGCGAAAACAGAATGAGAAAAGGAGGGGCTTTATGCCGTCCAAACAGTACAAGAGGGAAGTTATCAGAAAGCTTTTGCTGCCGATATTCCTTATTATTGCAGCAATATTGTACCGTCCGGCGATGAATTTTTTTGGGATGGGACAGGCGCAGACAACACTTACCGGTGCGCCGGCAGATGGAAAAACACTTTCGGTTTATTATCTGGATGTTGGGCAGGGGGATGCGACATTAATCACGAAAGGGGATTTTCATATGTTGATTGATGCCGGGAAAAGCGGAGTGACGACGGATTATCTGCAGGAGCTTGGAATCGGTAAGCTGGATGTATTGGTGGGAACCCATCCGGATAATGATCATGTTGGCGGATTTGACGAAGTGTTAGAGAGTGTGGAGGTGGACACTGTTTATATGCCACAGATGGAAAAGGATACAAAGGCATGCAGGGATATCCGGAATGCATTAAAACATGCGGGTCAGATTTCGGAAGTGCCGGAAATAGGGAAAGAGTATACTTATGAGGATAATGTTATTTTCCGTTTTCTCTCTCCGCGCCGGCAGTATTCGGATTCAAATAACAATTCCCTTGTGCTTCAGCTGGCATATGGAAAAACATATTTTCTCTTTATGGGCGACGCTGAAGAGGAAGTAGAGGATGAATTATTGCAGGAGGGAGTCGATTTGTCCTGTGATGTGCTGAAACTGGGGCATCACGGTAGTTACACGGCGACAAGCAGTGCCTTTTTGAAAAAAACAGATCCGGTATATGGCGTTATCAGTTGTGGCAGAGACAATTCCTACGGACATCCTCACGCGGAGGTGTTGGCACGCCTGGAAGACGAGGATGTACAGGTGTACCGGACAGATACGATGGGAACAGTACAGGCTGTATCAGACGGAGAAAGTGTTAAGCTGTCTACAGAAGGCCGCAAACAACAGTAGTTGCATTTTTGGCATAACCCTTTTATAATATGAAGTAACAAAGGTGAAGGAGGATAATTATGGCAGATGAGATTGTTTCCGGTCTTACAAAGACTTTTGATACCGGCGAGCTGTCTACGGAAATGATTCCGCCGGATTTTACAGACCCGGATATTTTATTTGAAATATTAAAAAATATTGTGACAAATTATCATCCTTCCAGTGACCTGGATATTATCACAAAGGCCTATGAGCTTGCTAAAGATGCTCATAAAGACCAGAAACGCAAATCAGGAGAACCATATTTGATTCATCCGGTCTGTGTAGCTATTATTCTGGCACAGTTGGAAATGGATAAGGAGACCATTGTGGGGGGACTGCTTCATGATGTGGTAGAAGATACCTCATATACAGCAGAGGATTTGACGCAGCTTTTCAGTTCTGAGATAGCAGCACTTGTGGATGGCGTTACGAAATTGACGCAGTTAAATTATTCGGTTGATAAAGTGGAGATTCAGGCTGAAAATCTGCGCAAGATGTTTTTTGCCATGGCAAAGGATATCCGTGTTATTATTATTAAACTTGCGGACCGGTTGCACAACATGCGTACGATGCAGTTTATGAAACCGGAGAAACAAAAAGAAAAGTCCAGGGAAACTATGGATATCTATGCGCCGATTGCAGACCGTCTGGGGATATCCAAAGTGAAAGTAGAGCTTGATGACTTATCGCTGCGCTATCTTGAACCAGAGGCTTACAAGGAGCTCAGTGACCGTTTTGGTGCAATAAAAGAAGATAAAGAAAATTTTGTTAAAGATATTATGGATGAAGTAGACTGCCGTCTCCGTGAAAACGGCATAAAAGCTACCATTGACGGCCGTGTGAAGCATTTGTTTAGTATTTACCGCAAAATGGTAAAACAGAACAAATCGTTAGATCAGATCTATGACCTTTTTGCCATTCGTATTATTGTAGATAATGACCAGGAATGTTATACGGCGCTGGGTATTATCCATGAAATGTACAAACCGATTCCGGGGCGCTTTAAAGATTACATTGCCATGCCAAAGCCAAATCATTACCAATCTCTGCACACAACATTAATTGGACCAAACGGGCAGCCGTTTGAAATTCAGATTCGCACTTATGAAATGCACAGGACTGCTGAATATGGCATTGCTGCCCACTGGAAATATAAAGAGGGCAGCAAAGAGGAAGGGAAACAGAGTGAAGAGGAAAAAATGGCATGGCTGCGGCGGATCCTCGAGTGGCAGCATGACATGGATGACAATAAAGAGTTTTTAAGTGCTATAAAGAGCGATTTAGATTTGTTTTCCGACCGTATTTATTGTTTTACACCGGAGGGGGATGTGAAAACTCTGCCCGCCGGTTCTACACCAATTGATTTTGCCTATGCGGTACACAGTGCTGTGGGAAATAAAATGGTGGGGGCCAGGGTCAATGGAAATATTGTAAAAATGGATTATGAAATCCAAAACGGAGACCGGATTGACATTATTACAAGCCAGAACAGCAGGGGGCCGAGCCGTGACTGGCTGAATACGGTGAAGAGTACCCAGGCTAAAAATAAAATTAATCAGTGGTTTAGAAGCGAATTTAAAGAAGATAATATTATTCGCGGCAAGGAGCTATTACACACATATTGTAAGGCGAAGGGGATTGAATTAGCTCCTTTGCTGCGCAATGAGTATACGCAGCCCTGTATACGTAAATATGGATTCCGTGATTGGGAATCTGTCTGTGCGGCAATAGGCCACGGAGGCCTGAAAGAAGGCCAGGTTGTCAATAAGCTGCAGGATGAATATGACAAAAAGAATAAACGGATGGTATCGGATGCCAAAGTGCATGAACTCATTGAGAGTGCCAAAGAGGCAAAACAGGCAATCGGAAGAGGAACCGGAGAGAAACCCAAAACAAAAAGCGGTATTATTGTTGAGGGGATGGATGATCTGGCAGTACGTTTTTCAAAATGCTGCAGTCCGGTGCCCGGGGATGAAATTGTTGGGTTTGTTACCCGTGGGCGCGGAGTATCTATACACCGGACTGACTGCGTTAATATGATTCATTTGCCGGTTGAGGAAAAGAATCGTCTTGTGGAAGCAGAGTGGGGACCGGAAGCAAGGGACAGTAACGAGGTTTATCCCGTTGAGATTGTTGTGTACTGTTATAATCGGAGTGGCGTGCTTGTAGACATATCCCGGACATTTACGGAAAATGGGATTGACATTAAATCAATGAATGTGCGCACGACGAAACAGGAGCGCGCTACCTTTTCTATTGGTTTTGAGACGCAGGGAGTGAAGCAGCTGGACCGCCTGATTGCAAAACTCAGAACAGTGGAGAGCGTGCTTGATATTGAGCGCAGCACAAACGGCTGACAGAGGCGCATGTGTATAGGAGGAAAAAATGGATATTTTGGAATTAACAGTTGGACCGGTTCAGACCAACTGCTATATAGCATCCGGGGAAGGAAGTACATCCTGTGTTGTTATTGACCCCGGCGAGGAACCGGATAAGATAGCGGAATATATAAAAAAGAGGGAAATGAAATGTGAGGGGATTCTTCTCACGCACGGACATTTTGACCATATAACCGGAGTGGAAGGGCTTGTCTCGCTGACAGGAGCAAGTATCTATGCTTATGAGGGCGAGAGAGATTTAATGATGAGTGCGGCACAGAACGGCTGCACGATGATGGGATATTCTGTCACAGTACAGCCGGATATTTTGTTAAAGGATGGGCAGCAATTCCGTTTGGCAGGTTTGGAGTTTGAAGTCATACACACACCGGGGCATACCATTGGGAGCTGTTGTTATTATGTAAAAAAAGATGCGGTTTTGTTTAGTGGGGATACTGTATTTATGGAGTCAGTTGGACGTACGGATTTTCCAACCGGCAGCAGCAGGCAATTAATGGAATCCATCCGGGAGAAAGTTTTTGTATTGCCGGAGAATGTGAAAATTTATCCAGGGCATGGTCCGGAAACAAGTGTGGGATATGAAAAACAGTATAATCCGTTTGCATAATTAAGGTGGAGTTGATATGATACAATTCGAGATAAAAAAAATCCCAGGGCGGGCGGGAGAATTTTCCTATGATATTAAGGCGCTGGCACTTGATTTTTATCCTGCGAAAACCTGCGATGTGACGGAGCGTGAAGATTGGGCTGGTCAGGAGGGATATCCACTTGTATGTCGTATAGACGGTGAGGAAATATTAGTGGTAACGCTTCCTCCCGGATACAATAAAAATACAGTGAAAGCCGCTTTATACAGGGAATTTGTAAAGAGAACGGGTAGGCGGCTTCCATGGGGTATACTCACAGGGATACGTCCAGTAAAAATACCGCTCCGGCTTATGTGGGCGGGAAAAACCAGGGATGAAATAGAGGATATTTTAAAAAACGAATATTTGATGGACGGGCATAAAATCCGTCTGGCAATGGATGTGGCGCAAAAGGAGGATGTCCTGACCCGGGAATTTCAGCATGAGAGGGGATACAACATATATATCGGGATTCCTTTTTGCCCCACCATATGTCAGTATTGTACTTTTTCCTCTTTTCCATATGAAAAATATAAAAAACATGTGGACGATTATCTGCTGGCGTTGGAAAAAGAAATGCAATTTGTATCAAAACGTTTTGCCAGGCGAGAGCTGCATACCATCTATGTAGGCGGCGGGACGCCGACATCGTTGAATGCAGGGCAGCTTGACAGGCTATTACAAATGATTCACAAATACTTTCCGACAGAGAGTGCTGTGGAATTTACGGTGGAAGCGGGAAGACCGGACAGTATTACTACCGAAAAACTTCAGATTATGAAGGATGCAGAGGTCACAAGGATTTCCATCAATCCCCAGACGATGAAACAGAAAACGCTGGAACTTTTGGGACGCAGGCATCTTGTGGAACAGGTAGGGGAGGCATTTTACCAGGCGAGAGAAGTCGGTTTTGATAATATCAATATGGATTTGATCGTAGGGCTTCCGGAAGAGGATGAGGTTGATTTTTTTAATACTTTAAATCGAATCCAGCCTATGGAGCCGGATAGTGTCACCATACACACGCTCGTGGTAAAGCGAGCCTCAAAAATGCGCCGTGACCAGATGGAGGGCGGTCACGTACATCTCTGGGATACGATAAACCCGGTGCTGCAGAGAGCCAGTGAGGACTATCTGCGTGGGCTCGGCTATGAGCCGTATTATCTTTACCGGCAGAAAAATAAGGCGGGGACATCCCACATTACAAACCAGGAGAATGTTGCTTATGCAAAACCCGGAAAAGAATGCCTTTATAATATATTTATTATGGAGGAGATGGAGACCATTGTTGCGCTCGGCTGTGGAGGCTCCACAAAGCAGGTATTTTATACCGGAAACCGCATGGAGCGTATTGAGAATATAAAAGGGGTAGAGGAATATATTGCCAGAATAGATGAAATGATAGAAAGAAAGCGGGCGGCCTTTTGCGAGACAGGATGGTAAGGCCCCATGAAATGGAGGACATTATGACATTAAAGAAAAAACCGACAACCGGTATGAAAGATATACTGCCGCGCGAAATGGAAGTGCGGGATTATGTAATCGGCCAGATTAAGGAGACATACAAATCCTTTGGATTCCAGCCAATGGAGACGCCTTGTGTAGAACACATAGAAAACCTGAACAGCAAACAGGGTGGTGAGAATGAAAAACTTATTTTTAAAATATTGAAGCGGGGTCAGAAGCTGAATCTGGAGACTGCCGAGACAGAGGCAGATCTTGTGGACGGGGGACTTCGTTATGATTTGACGGTGCCGCTGGCAAGATACTATGCAAACAATGCCAATGAGCTGCCGTCTCCGTTTAAAGCATTGCAAATAGGGAATGTATGGCGTGCAGACCGTCCGCAGCGGGGGCGTTTCCGCCAGTTTATGCAGTGTGATATTGATATTCTCGGTGAGCCGTCCAATCTGGCGGAAATTGAGCTGATTCTTGCCACGACTACGCTGCTCGGCAAGCTGGGCTTTGGACAGTTTACCATTCGCATCAATGACAGGAAAATACTGAAGGGGATGGCAAAATACTGTGGTTTTCCGGATGAGCAGTATGATGAGGTATTTATTATCCTGGATAAAATGGATAAGATAGGCATGGATGGGGTAGAAAAAGAGCTTTTAGAATCCGGTTACCGTCCGGAAGCTGTGGCAAAGTGTAAAGAGCTGTTTGCTGCCGTTACCAACGATATTTCAGGTGTCCGCTACATCCGGGATACTCTTGGGGAATGTTTAGAGAGCGGGACGGCAGAGGGATTAGAAACAATTATTTCAACGGTTGAGGCAGTCCGTTCAGCAGATTTCCGCATTATTTTTGACCCGACACTGGTTCGCGGCATGAGCTATTATACAGGACCAATTTTTGAAATTTCCATGGATGGATTTGGCGGTTCTGTTGGCGGCGGCGGACGTTATGATGAAATGATAGGTAAATTTACGGGAAATGAAACCTGTGCCTGTGGATTTTCCATTGGTTTTGAGAGAATTGTCATGCTGCTTCTTGAGGAGGAGTATCAGGTACCGGGGATATCCGAAAAAAAGGCATATCTGATTGATAAAAAAGTATCAGATAAGCAGATTCAAACAGTTATGGAAAAGGCAAGAGACGAGAGAGAGCAGGGGATGCAGATTACGATACAGAGGATGAAGAAAAATAAGAAGTTCCAAAAGGAACAGCTTATAGCAGAGGGATATTCTAATATTGAAGAAATCTTTGCTGATTAAAGTCTTTGACGACTAAGAGAGAAAGAGAGGACAAACGGAAAATGGCAGAATCAATGAGAGGGCTAAAGCGCACCTGTCGGTGCGCAGAGCTGACAACAGAGCATATCGGACAGACTGTGACAGTTATGGGATGGGTACAGAAGAGCCGTAATAAAGGGGGAATCGTATTTGTTGACCTCCGTGACAGAAGCGGTATCATTCAATTGATTTTTGAGGAGAGCGGAGTTGGCGCTGAGGGATTTGGGAAAGCGGCGAAACTTCGGAGTGAGTTTGTCGTTGCCGTGACTGGCGAGGTGTGCAGGCGCTCCGGGGCAGTAAATGAAAATTTAAAGACCGGAGAGATTGAGGTTGTGGCAAAGGAAATACGCATTCTCTCTGAATCTGAGACACCGCCTTTCCCAATTGAGGAAAATTCAAAAACAAAGGATGAGCTTCGGCTGAAATACCGCTATCTTGATTTGCGCCGTCCGGATTTGCAGAGAAACTTAATGCTCCGCAGTCAGGCGGCAGCAGTGGTCAGGCAGTTTTTGGCAGAAGAGGGATTTTTAGAGATTGAGACACCTTTCCTCAATAAGAGTACACCGGAAGGGGCAAGGGATTATCTCGTGCCAAGCCGTGTCCATCCGGGCAGCTTTTATGCGCTGCCGCAGAGTCCGCAGCTTCTGAAACAGCTCTTGATGTGCTCAGGATATGACCGATATTATCAGATTGCCAGATGTTTTCGTGACGAGGATTTGCGTGCAGACCGTCAGCCTGAGTTTACACAGATTGATATGGAGCTCTCTTTTGTAGATGAAGAGGATGTGATGGATGTCAATGAGCGCCTTTTGAAGAAGTTGTTTGCGCTTGTTGGTGTAGATGTGGCGCTGCCGCTTCCACGGATAACGTGGCAGGAGGCGATGGACCGTTTTGGCTCGGACAAGCCGGATACACGCTTTGGCATGGAGCTCTCCGATGTCACGGACATTGTGAAGAACTGTGGCTTTGGAGTTTTTACCGGGGCTATTGAAAACGGCGGCTCTGTCCGCGGTATCAACGCGAAAGGGCAGGGGGCAATGCCGCGCAAAAAGATTGACAAACTTGTTGATTTTGCAAAAACATACGGGGCAAAAGGACTTGCTTATCTTTCAGTGAATGAAGACGGCACATACAAATCCTCCTTTGCGAAATTTATGTCGGATGAGGAGCTTGCGGCACTTGTCGGGGCCATGGGCGGTGAACCGGGTGATTTATTGTTATTTGCCGCTGATAAAAATAAGGTGGTTTGGGATGTGCTTGGAAATCTGCGGCTGGAACTTGCAAGAAATCTGGAGCTTTTGGATAACAACGGTTACAACTTTTTGTGGGTGACAGAGTTCCCTCTGTTAGAATACAATGAGGAACTTGGCCGCTATCAGGCCATGCACCACCCATTTACCATGCCAATGGAAGAGGACCTGGCGTATCTTGAAACGGAGCCGGGGAGAGTGAGAGCCAGAGCCTATGATATTGTTGTAAATGGGATTGAGCTGGGAGGCGGTTCTGTTCGAATCCACCAGAATGATATTCAGGAAAAAATGTTTGAGGCTCTCGGCTTTACAAAAGAAAGTGCCTATGCTCAGTTTGGATTCCTCCTGGAGGCATTCAAATATGGTGTTCCGCCCCATGCAGGGCTTGCTTATGGAATGGACCGCCTGATTATGCTTATGGCAAAAGAGGATAATATACGGGAAGTAATAGCATTCCCGAAAGTAAAAGATGCGTCCTGTCTTATGACAGAAGCGCCGTCTGAAGTAGAACTCTCGCAGTTAGAAGAGCTTGGCATCGCCGTAGTATCGGAAAAAGAGAGCGGAGAGCAGGAAAACGGCGGTGAAAAATGGTTATAACGGTTCCGGTATTGACTGCCGGATATGCAGCAGCAGTAAATGTGGCGGCGTTTGCCGTTATGGCAGTAGATAAATCCAGGGCCAAAAAGGGTGCATGGCGGATTTCGGAGAGAACCCTGTTCCTCTTTGCGCTGCTTTTTGGCAGTATGGGAATATGGGCCGGCATGTATGTATTTCGCCATAAAACAAGGCATTTGAAATTTGTGGTTGGGATACCGGTTATTTTACTTATACAGCTTTGTGCAGTTCTGGCATATATCTACTGGATAAACTAGAATGGAGGGAAGCAATGAGCGTTTCAACAAAACAATTTGGTGTAACAAAGGACGGGAAGACAGTAACCCTGTACACAATTACAAACAAAAACGGCATGAGTCTTTCAGCGATTGACTATGGTGCCAATGTGGTGAACCTTTTTGTCCCGGACAAAAATGGTAAGCTTGATGACATTGTCCTTGGCTATGATGATGTGGCCGGGTACGAGGTGAATGGCTGCTTTTTTGGCGCAATGATAGGACGCCACGGTAACCGTATCGGGCAGGCACGTTTTACGCTGAATGGCAAAGAGTATGAACTTGAAAAAAATGATGGGGAAAACAATCTTCACGGTGGTACGCCGGGATATCATAAGGTTATGTATCAGGCGTCTACAACAGATAATAGCGTAACATTTTCCCGTGTCAGTCCCCACATGGAGCAGGGGTATCCGGGAACTCTGAATGTCAGCGTGACCTATATGCTCACGGATGATAATGAGTGGAAGCTGATATATAAGGCGGATTCCGATATGGACACCCTGTGCAATATGACAAATCACACGTATTTTAATTTAAAGGGCCATGATGGCGGCGTGATAACAGATCATACTGTGAAAATCCGGGCAAACGGTTTTACGGAGACAACGGATGATTTAATTCCTACAGGTACAGTTATTGATGTGACAGGCACTCCAATGGATTTTCGTGAGAAAAAAATAATTGGCAAGGATATCGATGCCGATTACAAGCCAATTATTGCAGGGGGAGGATATGACCATAATTTTGTGCTGGATAAGGCAGAAGGTAAATTGGAAAAGGTAGCGGAGTTATCAGAAGAGACGTCGGGACGTACCATGGAAGTTTATACGGATTTACCGGGAATGCAGATGTATTCCGGAAACTTTATCAATGGGGAAAACGGAAAGGGAGGAACGGTTTATACCCGCCGTACCGGTATTTGCTTTGAAACACAGTTTTTCCCGAATTCGGTTAATATTCCGAATTTCACCCCTTGTATTTTGAAGGCCGGGGAGAAGTTTGAATCTACAACAATTTACAAGTTCTGCTAGCGAATTAAATACCCCGCAGCAAGCTACGGGGTATTTTACCCCGCGGCAGTCGCCAAATGGACATGCAAGCATGTCCGCTTGGCTCGTTGCTTCGCGAGAATAAAAGCAATATAACGCAAAAGAAGATGGCGGGGAACCATCTTCCGATGCGTTATTAAAAAGAGGAGAAAGTTTGGTAATTAACCAAAACAATTTATGAAAAAAAGAATCTTGCAACCTTTTTTCATGCAAGCAGGCTTCCCGCTTGCTGATACATAGTATATCGCTAATATGTGAGCAAAGTTTTGCCTAATTGTAAACAAATTGTAACTAATTCACATTTTACAAAACAAATTTACTTTTTTCTAAAAAGAATGACCGATAATTTAAATGTAAAAAGTGAGAATAACGAAACAAGATATGGTTGAATAATATAGAGGAGAGGAAAAAGAAACACCAGAAAAGGAGAAAGCAGGATTGAAAAGCGTATTAGGAAAGTTATTAGAACAGGAATTTGGCCGTGAGCGGTATCACATATATACAGAAAAACTGAACAAGAGGGAGAGTATGGATATTTTTTGTGATATATATGGGAATCTTAGGGAACAGTCGCAGGAGGCACTCAACCAGGCACTTTGTAAGCTATTGGAGTGTATTCAGAGTTCTATACGGATAAGCAAGAATTTTCTCTACATTTCTATTGGATATCTTGTGACGATTGCGGTCCTTATTTTTATGAATGCTGCATGGTTTCTTGTATTTCCGGCAGTAGCAGCGGTGACAGTCTGTTATTTATATAAGTTTTTGGAATTTGTACGTAACCGCTATTGTGATAAGGATGTCAGAATTGTGCTGATTTATAAAATTGCCCTGTTCCACCTTCTGGAAGAGGGGTGTACAGGTGACGGGACCTGAATAGTGAATGGTAAACATTAAATAATTATACACATATGTGGACAAGGAGGTTGAAATGAATCATTATACGACGCAGATGGATGCGGCAAGGAAAAAAATTGTGACACCGGAGATGGAGGCGGTCAGTACTTATGAACATATCGGGTTAGATGAATTGATGGAGGAGATGGCCTGTGGCAGGATCATTATTCCTTCGAATAAAAATCACAAATGTCTGAAACCCTATGGTATTGGGACAAAGCTGAAAACAAAAATCAATGTCAATCTGGGGACAAGCCGGGATTGCCTTGATTTGGATGTGGAAATGAAAAAGGTTCAGGCTGCCGTGGATATGGGGGCAGAAGCGATTATGGATCTCAGTTCTTACGGTGATACCAGAAAATTTCGGAGAAAACTGACAAGTGAGTGCCATGCCGTGATAGGAACTGTGCCGATTTATGATGCTGTCGTATACTACAATAAGGCGTTAAAAGATATTACATCAGATGAATGGATGGATGTGGTGCGCATGCACGCGGAAGATGGGGTTGATTTTATGACAATTCACTGCGGCATTAACCGTGCTACGGCAGATCGCTTTAAGGAAAATCTGCGTCATACCAATATTGTGTCCCGCGGGGGATCAATTATTTTTGCATGGATGGAACTAACGGGAAATGAAAATCCCTTTTATGAGAGATATGATGAACTTCTCGATATCTGTGAGGAGTATGATGTGACTATTAGTTTAGGTGATGCCTGCCGTCCGGGAAGTATTGAAGATGCAGGGGATATTTCGCAGATTTCAGAGCTTGTTGCACTTGGAGAGCTTACGCAGCGCGCATGGAGGCACAATGTTCAGGTAATGATAGAGGGGCCCGGTCATATGCCGTTAAACCAGATTCGTGCAAACATGGAAATTGAGCAGACGGTATGTAAGGGTGCGCCGTTTTATGTACTTGGGCCTCTTGTGACGGATGTTGCACCGGGCTATGACCACATTACCAGTGCAATTGGCGGTGCCATTGCCGCAACGTATGGCGCTTCTTTTCTCTGTTATGTGACGCCGGCAGAGCATCTTCGCCTCCCAACGCTGGAAGACGTAAAAGAGGGAATTATTGCCTCTCGTATTGCCGCACATGCCGCAGATGTGGCAAAGGGGCTGCCGGGGGCAAAAGACTGGGATTTTGCCATGAGTGAGGCCCGCCGGAATCTTGATTGGGATAAACAGTTTGAACTTGCGATAGATCCGGAAAAGGCCCGCCGCTACCGTGCAGAGAGCACGCCGGAAAAAGAAGATACCTGTACGATGTGCGGGAAAATGTGTGCTGTGAGAAATATCAATAAAATACTCCGCGGTGAAAATGTCGACATCATGGAGTGAACTTTCTCCATGATGTTATCGTGGAGTGATTTTTTGGAGGGATAATGGAAAACCTATTTCGTTATTTGAATCGGAGTGTCAGTCCTTTCCATGCCGTATTCGAGGCATCGGAGGAATTAAATCGCTATGGATTTAAGCAAATAGAAGAAACCAGCCTGTGGAAATTATCACCGGGTGGAAAGTACTATGTGACGAGAAATCAGTCCAGTATAGTTGCTTTTGAGCTTCCGGGAGAGAGGCCGGAATATTATCATATGGCGGCCAGTCACAGTGATTCTCCCTCTTTCCGAATAAAAAAATTCAGGGCTGAGGGAAAAAATTATGCAAAGGCCGAGGTAGAGGGGTACGGTGGAATGATAATGTCCAGCTGGTTTGACCGTCCACTCTCTTTTGCCGGACGGGCTGTTGTGAGGACGCAGGAGGGGATTGTCAGCCGCCTTGTGGCAGCAGAGCGGAATTTGTTTGTCATCCCCAATTTGTCAATCCACTTTAACCGGGAGATAAATAAGGGGTATAATTATAACCCGCAAATCGATTTGCAGCCGGTTTATGGGGGAGAAGAGGGAGATTTAGAGAAAGTGGTGGCCGGGGAGGCAGCCTGCCTGCCCAATGATATATTGGATACAGATCTGATTTTATGTGTGCGGCAGCCGGCGGATTACGTTGGAGTGAATCAGGAATTTTATATGGCTCCGCGCATAGATGATCTTGCCTGTGCCTATACGACACTGTGTGGCTTTTTGGAGGCAAAAAAACCGCAAAAGGCTGTCAGTATCTGGTGTATGTTTGATAATGAAGAGGTAGGAAGCGGTACAAGGCAGGGAGCCCTTGGTAATTTTCTTCCTGAAATTCTTTCACGCATAGAGGCCTCTTATAAGGCAAATGAGGAAGAGCGGGCTGGTATGAGGAGCAGAAGTTTGTTAATCAGTGCCGATAATGCCCATGCCGTCCACCCGAATTTTCCGGCAAAAAGTGATGCGGAGTTTCCTGTAGTATTAAACCAGGGAATTGTTATAAAATACAACGCAAGTCAAAAATATACGACAACAGGACTTACGGCGGCTGTTTTTACTGAACTTTGCTACCAGAACAAAATTCCGGTTCAGCGTTTTGCCAATCGTGCGGATTCACCGGGTGGAAGTACGCTGGGAAATCTGCTGAGCCATCAGCTCAGCATTCCCATGCTGGATATCGGGCTTCCGCAACTCGCCATGCACAGTGCGGTAGAGACAGCCGGGTGCCGGGATGTCCAATTTATGATAGAGGCACTTCGGTCATTCTACGAAAGTAATATTGCGCAGGAGAGCGATGGAAAGTGGTTATTGTAATGGTTTTGCTTTTTCCTGTTTTATAATTTTCTGGAAATCCTGCATATCTTTTGCGATAACTCCACTGAGAGCCAGGAGGCAGATTAAGTTCGGAATTGCCATAAGGGCATTGGCAATATCGGAAAAATCCCACACAATCTGCAGAGAAGTGGTAGCACCGATGTAGGCAATAAGGGAAAAGAAAATGCGGTAGACCATATTATATTTATGAGTTTTCAAAAGATATTCAAAAGCTTTTTCTCCGTGATATTCCCATCCAAGAATAGTAGAAAAGGCAAACAGTGTAATGCCGATGCAGACAAGCCATCCGCCGGCACTTCCGAGTGCACCGCTGAAAACGGCTATCGTTAAGGCAGAGCCGGTCAATAATTCATGGTATTCATAGGTATTGTTTGCTGCTGAAAAGCTATATTCATTTAAATCGGTATCCTGATAAGTACCGTTTAGTTCGGTAGTGGATGCACCGGAGAGAGGAGTCAGTGTCAGGGTATCCTCTTTTTTTCCGCCCTGTTCTGTCAGGACGAAAGCAGTAGGATCTGAATTATTGATAAGATAGGTTGTTTCCTTGCCGGATGAAGTATTGGAAAGAGTACAGACATTTTCGGATAATGCATATGTTCCTGTAACGGCGGCATCCGGACTGACCGTGCCAAGCACGCCGGAACTGGCGATGCAAAGACCGGTAATTGTGCACACTACAATGGTATCCCAAAACGTTCCCGTCATATTAATATATCCCTGACGTACCGGGTTGTCTGTAGTGGCTGCCGCAGCTGTAATGGCGGCCGACCCCATACCGGCTTCATTAGAGAATACACCTCTGGCAACCCCATAGCGCATAGCGTTCATCATAGCTGCAGTAATGCTTCCGCACAGCCCGCCGCCAATAGCGGATGAGCTGAATGCCATCTTAAAAATCATAGCAATTCCATCTGGCAGATTTCGGTAGTTAATAAGGATTACGATGAGGCCGGCTGCGATATAGAAAACGGCCATCAGAGGAACGACGACCTGTGAGACTTTAGAAATACTCTTAATTCCGCCAACGATGATAACCAGAGCAAGCGCTGTAATAATAATTCCCATTATTGGCAGCGGAACGTGGAAGGTGGAATTCATAGCAGAGGAAATGGAATTTGCCTGTGTCAGATTGCCGATGCCAAAAGAGGCAATTACGGCAAACAGGGCAAACAGCCATCCGAGTACAGAGCCCAGTTTCTTGTTTTTAAAAGCCTTTTTCATTGTGTACATAGGTCCGCCGGACATCTCACCCGCCTCATTTACTTCACGGTATTTAATGGCAAGCATGCACTCACTGAATTTGGAGGTCAGGCCAAAGAAAGCGGACAGCCACATCCATACCAGGGCGCCCGGTCCGCCGGATACCATAGCTGTGGCCACTCCGACAATATTTCCGGTTCCGATGGTTGCGGCAAGCGCTGTTGTCAGCGCCGAGAATGGTGAGATATCCCCCTCTCCTTTACTTTTTGTTCGGGCTTCTTTTCCAAGGCCGCTTTTTAAGGCATAACCAAGGTTTCTCCATCCTAAAAAGCGGGTCCGAATTGTGAGGAAAATACCGGTTCCCACAAGCAGGATTAACATGACCGGTCCCCACACGAAACTGTCTACTGCTGATAGAATATCTCTTATAACTTCCATTATGTAATCTCGTCCTTTCGCTGATTCGTAAATTCAATCTGTAATATTATAGCAGAATTGGGCGTCAAATACAAGAATCCCAACTTTATCCCCTATGCGCTTGCAAGGATTTTCAAAGTGTTGTATACTAACAAATACAAAAAAACGTTGCACGCGGTTTACAATTGTGCAGAAATGAGGAAAAAATGTTAGATATCAAATTTTTGCGGGAAAATCCGGATATTGTAAAAGAAAACATCAGAAATAAATTCCAGGAGAAAAAACTTCCTCTGGTGGATGAGGTAATATCCCTGGACAGGGAGAGGAGAGAAACACAGCAGAGAGCCGATGACTTGCGGGCATTTCGTAAAAAGAACTCAAAGCAGATAGGAGCTTTGATGGGACAGGGAAAAAAAGATGAGGCAGAAGCTTTGAAAGCTGAAATTGCAAAATGTGCGGACGAGCTGTCGGCACTTGAGGACAAGGAGCGCGAGCTTGCCCTGAAAATCCAGGAACGGATGATGGTCATCCCCAATATAATTGATTCAAGTGTACCAATAGGTAAAGATGACAGTGAAAACGTAGAAATAGAGAAATTTGGAGAGCCGGTTGTTCCGGAATTTGAGATTCCTTACCACACAGAGATTATGGAAAGTTTTAACGGGATTGATTTGGACGCTGCCAGAGATGTGGCTGGAAACGGCTTTTATTATTTCATGGGAGATATTGCCAGACTGCATTCAGCTGTAATTGCTTATGCCAGAGATTTTATGATAGACCGTGGATTTACTTATTGCGTGCCGCCCTTTATGATTCGTTCCCATGTCGTAACAGGAGTTATGTCATTTGAGGAAATGGATGCGATGATGTACAAAATAGAGGGAGAGGATTTGTACTTAATCGGAACGAGTGAGCATTCCATGATAGGGAAATTTATGGACAAGATACTCCCGGAAGAGGAGCTGCCGCAGACGTTGACGAGTTATTCTCCCTGTTTCCGAAAAGAAAAGGGGGCACATGGACTTGAGGAGCGTGGGGTATACCGCATTCATCAGTTTGAAAAGCAGGAAATGATAGTAGTCTGTAAACCGGAAGAGAGTATGGTATGGTTTGATAAGCTGTGGCAGAATACCGTGGATTTATTCCGCTCGCTGGATATTCCGGTGCGGACGTTAGAGTGCTGCTCTGGAGATCTGGCTGACTTGAAGGTGAAATCTATTGATGTTGAGGCGTGGTCGCCAAGGCAGAAAAAATACTTTGAGGTCGGAAGCTGTTCCAACCTCGGAGATGCACAGGCAAGACGGCTGAAAATCCGAATTGTCGGAAAAGATGGGAAATATTTTGCCCATACGTTAAACAATACCGTGGTGGCGCCGCCGCGCATGTTGATTGCATTTCTTGAGAACAATCTCAATGAAGATGGTTCTGTCAATATTCCAAAAGCGCTACAGCCATATATGGGCGGAAAGGAAAAACTGGAAAAATGAAAATACTGCAAAAGATAAGCCTGCTCTGTTTAATTACTCTGGCTGCCTTTTTCTGTGTTCCCCAGACAGTTGCCCGTGCAGCAGATAATGATTCCGGTGTGGATGTGGCTGCTTCACCGGAGCCAGTGCAGACAGAGGTACCGGCAGAAGGAGAGATACCCCTTTCCGAACTGCGCTTTGATGAGCAGTCATTTCCGCCCGTTGTACTTGGCAGTGATCCTGTTCTGCTTACGGTAAAGGAATTTGAGGGGCTTTCCTGTCAGTGGGAATCGCAAAATCCTTATATTGCAACGGTGGATAAAGACGGCAGGGTAACGGCAGTAGCTGCAGGGACAGCAATTCTAAATGTAACAGTTACAGATGAGGAAGAAAAAGAGTATGTGTTTGAAATACTATTGCGCATTGTAAACCCACATTTTAAATCTGAATCGCAAAATCTTGCATCTGGCTGTTATGGGGTAATTGAGGTAAAGGACAGTTCCGGCAGTCCGGTAACATTTTCCACATCCAATAAAAAAATAGTTTCTTATGTTTCCGATGAGGAGGGAAATATAAAAATAAAAGCCGGAAAAAAGACAGGAACCGCTACCATAACAGTAGTAGCGGACGGTGTTACATTAACATGCAAAATAACAATTACGAATCCGGAATTTAAACAGTATTATGGATTTTATCAAAAAAATAAGAGCTTTCAGGTTGTTTTAAAGGGAATAAATAAAAAGAGTAAACCGCACTGGTCATGCCTGAACGAAAAGGCAGCATCAGTTAATCAGTCAGGTCGCGGTCGGACAAAAACATTAGGGAGTACCCTTGTTTTATGCCATGTTGATGGAAAGACACTCGCCTATCATCTTGCTGTCGGCACAAAATGTGCGGTAAAGGCAATGCGCTGGGGATACAGTAAACTCGGGAAGTGCCGATACAGTCAGGCAAGGCGGATGAATAAAGTATATTTTGACTGTTCGTCTTTTGTATACCGCTGTTACCGCGCTGCTGGAAAATATCTGGTGCGAAAAGTTTCATGGGCTCCTGTGGCAGCAGACATTGGGCATTATTACGTGCTGAAGAAAAAAAGAGTGAAGCCGTCCGGGAAAACCTATAAACCTGAAAAGCTCCGGCCAGGCGATTTAATTTGTTTTGGTGGGAAAAAGGCGAGTAGAAATGGGCGCTATAAACGGATTTATCATATTGCTATGTACATAGGCAATGGAAAGACAATGGAGAGCAGTTCTACTTATAATAATGTTGTTATCAGGGATCGGGGAATCTTTGAAAAATCAGATGTTCCTGTTATTGTCCGCCCGGCATAGAAATGCCGGGCTGTTTTTTTCAAAGTAAATATTTTCCTGTGAAAAGAAAAAGTTGACAAGGCAAATAACATGTGTTATAATAAAATTCCTTCTAGGAGGTAAGTAAAGTATATTGCGTCTCGTATGCGCAGCGGATGCAATATCATCTTTTATGTTCTTTTATCAGTTTTTTTCAAACAATTCAATGATTATTTCTAAACCATCACATTTTTAAGGGAGGAACAAAATATGGGGAAACGATTTAAAATACTGTCTTTTTTGCTTATTGTAAGCCTGCTGGCTGGATGCCTGCCGACTAAGGAAGGAAAAGCGGCGACGGCAAATCTGACATGCGAGACAAAAAAAGGGACGTCCTATGTAAATACGGCAGATGAGGCATTGGATATTATGGAAAAAGAGGGAGGCGGCAAAATTATACTGAATACCACCGTTGCGTGGACAACGAAAACAGTCCGTACCTTCCATGCTCACACGAAAATTGTTATACCGGAAAACATGACAATGACCCTTGAGGGGGCCGGAATGCAGGGAGGAGGGAGCTTTGAAGTTTCCGGAACCCTGGATTTGAAAAATTCAACCTGTAATGTTTTTCATGTAACGGGGGAATTTGAACAGAAAGGCAGAGGTGTCATTGTGCGGCAGGTCGTCAATATGGGGACATTAGAAAAGACCTCAGATATTGCAGCAGTTCTCACATATGGGCAGAAACTGCCAAATGACACAATCAATGATTTATTAGTTGGTAATCGTGTATATAAAGAAGGAGGATGGCGTTACCGGGATTTGACTACGGTATTTGAAGCCGGTATCCATACAGTTTCTGTATATTATGACTACAATAAAACAATATTTACTCCGCATGATTTTAATAATACCGTGCAGATTCGTGTGGACAAGGCAGACCCTGCACTGACTCAATATACAATTCCGGAAGTAGAGCAGGGACAGGCTATCAGCACGCTCCGTCCCAAATATTCATTTACAAATCCGAATACCGGTGAGATGGTAGCAGGAACTCTTCAGTTTTCAGACGGAGCGACAGTCCTTGAGGGGCTGGGGGAGAGACAGTTGAAAGCATCATTTGTGCCAAATGACAGCAAAAATTACAATTCATTATCTCTCAGCCTGAAAGTAAAAGTAGTTACGGCAACACCGAAAATAGCAGCCATTCCCTATACGAGCAAAGGGCAGTATGGGCAGATGTTAAAGGATATTTCATTACAACAGGGAAACTGTGTGGATTCATTGACTGGAGAAATTATTTCGGGAAGCTGGGCATGGAAAAAGCCAAACGACCCTCTGGTATGTGGAGAGCATACTTATCCGGCTGTATTCACTCCGGCAGATACAAAAAATTATAAAAGTATAGAGACGTTGGTATCCGTACAGACTGCTCAAAAGAAAATGACAGTTGTTTCATGGCCAACGGTATCGGCGATCAACGAGGGGCAGCATTTATTTGAGGCAGCTCTGGCTTTCAATTCTAATGAATATGGTACATTTTTGTGGGAAGATGATACTCAGATTCCGCCGTTAGAGTACCAGGGTGCAGTTCTTGTATTTGCCCCATTTGATACAGAAAATTATGATTGGACAAATGTAGTGGGTTATGATGCCCGGACAAAGACAGTTAAAAAGACAGTTGCCCTCTCTGTCATTCCAAAGCCAACGGAAGCTCCAAAGCCAACGGAAAAAGTACTTCCGACAGAGGCGCCAAAACCAACAGCGACATCCATTCCAACTGTTACACCGATTGCACCGACTTTGCCCCCTGCCAGCGAAAAGCCGCAAATAACACCGGAACAAACAGCTGTGCCAACAATTTTGCCGACCGTTATACCGACAGCAAGTGCATTGCCTTCCCAGACACCGGAGAGTACGGCGGATGTATCTCCTCTCCCAACGGAAGGAACAGGAACGGATGAAAAGCTGGAACCGACACGGGAACCGGCCCTGGAACCAACACCGGAACCGACGGTCAGCACGCAGCCTGTCGCGACAGAACAGCCGGATGACAGCAGTACAGTTCCAGGGGATAGTACTATTCAGCCTGCGCCAACAGAAAAACCAAACGAAATTGAGGAACCGGTTGTCGTAAAAAAACTGATTACGAAAATTTCCGGTATAAAGACGCCGAAGGGAGCAGCATTAAAAAAGAATTCGCGGATTATGTCCATAAAGAGAAACGGGAAAAGTGTAAAAATTGTGTTAAAAAAAGTAAAAAAGGCCAAATATGAAGTGCGCTATGCAGACCAAAAGAATATGAAGCATGCAAAGAAAAAGCGCTCAAACAAACGCACAATTTATATCCGCAAATTAATAAAGAATAAAAAATATTATTTGCAGGCAAGAGTCTGGAAAAAGAAAAAGGGAAAAAGAATCTATGGTAAATGGTCAAAGAAACGAAGGATATAGTTAAGACTGCAGTTGCTCTTTCTTTGTCTCCTGTGCTATAATGAGCGGGAATTTACAGAGAGAAGAGGAGGATAAACAGCATGCAGATAGCAACAAGGCGGTTTGTCAGACCGGAATTTTTGAATCATCATCAGACGCTTTATGCAGGTTACATTTCAGAGTGGGTCACAGAGGCCTCCATGATAGGGATAACCGGGATTCTGGGACGTACCGATTGTGTTGTGCTTGCAGCAATTCGGGAAATACGCGTCGTAAAGCCAATAGTGGCCGGAGTGATTCTGGAAATACAGTATGAGCCGGGGAAATATGGTACTACAAGCGTAGAAATAAAATGTGAGGGGAGAGATTTTCTCACAAAGGAACAGTATTTTACAGGAAGTGCAGTATTTGTCACTGTAGATTCAGAGGGGCGGAAAAAACCGCATGGGTTAAAAAACGCTGTCATGTAAATGTGACAGCGTTTTTTGAAAGTTTAGTTAAAGAAATTTGAAAAATCAAATGTAGCAAAATAATCCTCTGGCGTTTCTCCGCGCCGTATCATCTGAATGCTTCCATCCTCTTTTAGAAGCAGCTCCGGAGATTTTAGTTTGCCGTTATAATTATATCCCATCGAATATCCGTGGGCTCCTGTGTCATGGAGTACCAGATAGTCACCAATTTCTACTTTTGGAAGCATGCGGTCAATGGCAAATTTATCATTATTTTCGCAGAGGGAGCCAGTCACATCATATTTGCAGCAGCATTCCTCGTTTTCTTTGCCAAGTACCGTAATGTGGTGATAAGCGCCATACATAGCAGGACGCATCAAATCACAGGCACAGGTGTTGACACCGATATATTCTTTATAGATGTGTTTCTGATGAATACATTTTGTCACCAGCTGTCCATAAGGGCCGAGCATGAATCGCCCAAGTTCTGTGAAGATAGCAGCATCACCAAGTCCGGCAGGAACAAGAATTTTCTCAAATTGTTTTCTCACGCCCTCACCGATGATTTTAATATTGTTTGGCTCTTTATCCTCTGTGTATGGAATGCCGATTCCGCCGGATAGATTGATAAAGGATAAATTTATTCCGGTCTTTTCTTTTATCTCCACAGCGAGATCAAAAAGGATTCCGGCAAGTGTCGGGTAGTATTCATTTGTAACGGTATTGCTGGCGATAAAAGAGTGGAGACCGAAATTTTTCACCCCGAGTTCCGCCAGTTTTTTGTAACCGTCAATCAACTGTTCTTTTGTAAAGCCGTATTTGGCATCTCCCGGGTTATCCATAATATCCGTGCCAAGTTCAAATTTGCCTCCCGGATTATAACGGCAGCATATTGTTTCAGGGACGCCAAGTTCATTTTCCAGAAAGTCAATGTGTGTGTAGTCATCCAGATTAATATAGGCGCCAAGTTCTTTTGCTTTTCTGTACTCCTCTACCGGAGTGACATTGGAAGAGAACATAATGTCATGTCCATGAAATCCAACGGCCTCTGACATCATAAGTTCTGTGAGGGAGGAGCAGTCCACACCACAGCCCTCCTCCTGTAATATTTTTAAGATAAAGGGATTCGGAGTTGCCTTAACAGCAAAGTATTCCCGGAATCCCTTATTCCAGGAAAATGCTTCGTTTACCGCCTTTGCATTTTCTCTGATTGCCTTTTCATCATAAATGTGAAAAGGAGTAGGATATGTCTTTTCAATTTCTCTGACCTGATCTAATGTCAGAATTGTTTTCTTTTTCATAAGTTCCCTCGTTTCTGTCAATAAATGAATAATTAAAGATCTTTTCCTGTCAGGAGTTTGTAAGCTTCCAGATATTTATTAATCGTCTTTTCAGCGATGTCAGCAGGCAGTTCCCAGTCGTGCTTTCCCTCATTATTCTTCAGCCAGTCTCTGGCAAACTGTTTATCAAAAGAGGGCTGCCCGTGGCCGGGCTCGTAAGTGTCGGCAGGCCAGAAGCGTGAGCTGTCCGGTGTCAGCATTTCGTCGCCAAGAACAATATTCCCTTCTTTATCAAGACCGAATTCAAATTTGGTATCGGCAATAATTATGCCGCGCTCTCTGGCATAATCAGCGCATTTTTTGTAGAGGGCAATCGTATAATCCCGCAGTTTCTCAGCGTATTCCCTGCCCTTGCCCGGAAAATCTTTTTCCAGTACTTCAATACTTCTTTCATAGGAGATATTTTCATCATGATCACCAATTTCTGCTTTTGTCGATGGTGTATATATTGGTTCCGGCAGCTTGTCCGACTCCTTTAAGCCTTCCGGCAGTTTTATGCCACATACGGTTCCGTCCTTTTTGTAGCTTTCCCATCCGCTCCCGGTAATATAACCACGTACAATGCACTCAATAGGGAGCATTTCCAGTTTCCGGCAGAGCATACTGTTACCGTCATAGGAAGGCGCCCTGAAAAACTCCGGCATATCTCCCACATCGGTGGATATCATGTGGTTTGGCAGAATGTCCGAAGTCATATCAAACCAAAATCTGGACATCTGTGTGAGTACGGTGCCTTTTTTAGAAATTACATTTTTTAAAACAACGTCAAAGCAGCTGATGCGGTCTGTTGCAACCATAATAAGGCTGTCGCCGTTATCATAAATTTCCCGTACTTTTCCTTCTTTCATAGGTTTTAATTCAGCCATTTGTATACCTCCCAGGTTTGCTTCTTTATTAAAAAGTTCTCTGAATAAGAATAGTTTATTTTGCACGAATAATCAAGACATTTCTTTATTATATTGAGAAAAAAAGTTGCACGAACAATTGTTTTGGGGTATACTGAATAGTGCTTTTTGAGAATTTTGAGGAAAGGGTTTGGAACATGAGTGAATACAGCGGAAGCGATATCGTGGTACTGGAGGGGCTTGAAGCAGTTCGCAAGCGTCCGGGTATGTATATAGGAAGTACGGGTACAAGAGGTCTTCACCATATGATATGGGAAATCCTGGATAATGGGATTGATGAACATCTGGCGGGGTATTGTGATGAATTGCGAATCACTCTTTTGAGAGATGGCGGTGTCCGGGTTGAGGATAATGGGCGCGGTGTGCCGGTTGATATTCATCCGACAAAGAAAATACCGACAGTGCGCGTGGTTTATACGATTCTCCATGCCGGGGGTAAATTCAATAATAGTGTGTACAAGGTATCCGGGGGGCTTCACGGCGTAGGCGCCTCTGTGGTAAATGCATTGTCGCGGAAAATGATTGTTGAAGTGCACAAAGACGGCAATATTTACCGGGATGAGTACAAAAATGGCGGTAAGCCGGTGACACCTTTAGAAAAGGGGCAGCTTCCGGTGACAGGGCACTGTGCGAAAAATAACACAGGAACAAAAGTGACATTTTACCCGGATGAAACCATTTTTGAAACTGTTGATTTCAAGCCGGAGACGATTTGCAAAAAATTAAAGGAAATTGCTTACCTGAACAAAAATCTGAAGATTACGTTTAAGGATGAACATACGGGAGAAGAGAAAGTATTTCAGGAAGAATATGGTATCCAGAGTTATATCCGCTATATTAACAGGGAGGCATCTGTACTTCATGATGATGTCATTTACATTGAAGGAAAGAGTGGAGAGATAGAAGTAGAGGTAGCGCTTCAATACACACAGAATTATGGGGAGCAGATAAACTCCTATTGCAACCGTATTAATGTGACAGATGGCGGAACGCTGGTAACGGGATTTAAAACGGCATTGACCCGCATTATGAACCAATATGCCCGGGAACTTAATTTTTTAAAAAACAATGAAGATAATTTTGACGGCAGAGATATTCGAAATGGTCTTGTAGCTATAATTTCTATCAAACACCCGGATCCCCAGTTTGAGAGCCAGACGAAAAATAAACTTGGCAATACGGATGCGAAAACAGCAGTGGATGAGGTGTTCAATCAGGAGGCTCAGCGTTACTTTGATAAAAATATTGAGGTGCTGAAACGTATTTTGGAAAATATCCACAAATCATTTAAGGCGAGAACGGTAAGTGACAAGGCAAGAAAAAATGTTATGAAACAGCTGCTGGACGTGGACACGAAAAGTAAACTGGCTGCCTGTTCATCAAAAAAGGCAGAGGAATGTGAAATATATATTGTAGAGGGGGACTCTGCGGGCGGCACTGTAAAGACAGCGAGAAACCGAAGGACTCAGGCAGTTCTTCCGCTGAGGGGCAAGATTCTCAATGTGGAAAAAGCGCCGCTGGAAAAAATACTTGTTAATAATGAAATAAAGACAATGATAGCTTCCTTTGGATGTGGAATCGGGGAGAACTTTGATATAAAAAAACTGCGGTATGGAAAAATTATTATACTGACAGATGCCGATGTGGACGGAGCGCATATAAGCACGCTTCTCCTCACATTTTTCTACCGTTTTATGCCGGAGTTGATTTATCAGGGCAGGGTGTTCCGGGGACTGCCCCCTCTGTACCGGGTTGTATATGAAGATACGGTGAAAAAGAAAAAACAGAAGGTTTCGGAGTATCTTTTCAATGATTTTGAATTGGAAAAATTCCGAAAGACAGGGAAAAAAATACTGGAGCTTCAGCGTTACAAAGGACTGGGGGAGATGGACGATTCCCAATTGTGGGAGACAACATTAGATCCTGACAGCCGTATACTGGCGCAGGTTTCCATAAGTGACACAGTAGAGGCGGATGAAGTAACGGACATGCTGATGGGGAGTAATGTTCCGCCGCGCCGTCAGTTTATTATGGAAGAGGCAAAGTATGCAAGTCTGGATATTATATAGAAAAGAGAGAGGGAAATCATGAAGCAGAGCACGGAAAACATTATACAATTAGATTTTGCGGAGGAGATGAAAACTTCTTTTCGCGATTATGCCATGAGTGTAATTGTGTCGAGGGCGCTTCCGGATGTTCGGGACGGTTTAAAGCCTGTACAGCGGAGGATTCTGTATGCGATGCGGGAACTTGGACTTTCCCCCGATAAGCCGCACAGAAAGAGTGCGCGTATTGTCGGTGATACGATGGGTAAATATCATCCCCATGGCGACAGTTCAATTTATGATGCTCTGGTACATATGACAGAGGCATATTCTCTCAATGCGCCATTAGTGGACGGGCACGGTAATTTCGGTTCTATTGACGGGGACGGGGCGGCGGCCATGCGATATACGGAGGCCCGCCTTTCCTATGCAGCGATGACGATGCTGCAAAATCTGGATAAAGGCCTTGTGGAATTTGAGCCAAATTTTGATGAGAGCGAAAAAGAGCCTGTGGTTCTGCCGGCAACAATTCCTAATCTCTTAATCAATGGAACAACCGGAATCGCTGTAGGTATGGCGACCAATATTCCGCCGCATAATCCGGCAGAGGTTATTGATGCTGTTATTGCATACATGGACAGGCCCGGAATTTCCATTGATAAGCTGATGGACTATATCCCGGGCCCGGACTTTCCTGTTGGGGGAATTGTCATCAATGCATCAGAGCTTCGGGATATATATGAGCGCGGCGAGGGGCGTATCCGCCTGCGGGCCCGGACAGAGATTGAAAAGGGGGATAACGGCCGAAAAAATATAGTGGTGACGGAAATTCCCTATACGATATCCGGCAACAAGGCAAAGCTGGTGGAGACGCTTGCTGCTCTGGCAAGGGAAAAAGTATTTGATGAAATTTATGATGTGCGGGATGAGTCCTCAAAAGAGGGTATCCGCATTGTTATTGAAGTAAAAAAGGACAGGGATATTGGAAATCTTCTGAACGGATTGTATAAAAAAACGCAGATGGAGGACACCTATGCGGTAAATCTTCTGGCAATAAAGCCGTCAGAGGATGGGGGCGGACAGCCCAAAGTGTATAATTTAAAATCCATGATTGAAGAATTTGTTCTCTTTCAGGAAGATTTATACACAAAAGAATATCGTTTTTTGCTGGAAAAGGCAAAAAAACGGCTCGAAATAGTAGAGGGCCTTATAAAAGCAACGGATGTAATTGATCTGATAATAGAAATACTGCGTGGTTCTTCCTCTGTAAAACAGGCAAAAGGCTGTTTGATTGAGGGGATTACAGCCGATATAAAATTTAAGAGCAAAGCATCCGAAAAACAGGCGAAAGCACTCTTGTTTACAGAAGCACAGGCAGATGCCATTCTTGCTATGCAGCTCAGTAAACTGATTGGGCTGGAAATTTTAAAGCTTCAGGATGAAAACAAAGAGCTTCTTGCTAATATTGCTGAGTATGAAAATGTGCTGAACGATATAAAGGCATTATATAAAGTTATAAAAACAAGACTGAGGGAATTTAAAAAGCAATTTTCTGTGCCGCGCCGCACGGAACTGACAGATGCAGAAGCAAAACCATATGTAGAGAAGGTTGTTGTGGAGGATTTATATGTCTGTATTGACCGTTTCGGTTATACAAAGGCAATAGATGCTGCCGCGTTTGGCAGGGCGAGCGAGGAGGCCAAACAGGAATATACTCAGATTGCGGCAATGAAAAGTACCGATAAATTATGTATTTTTACAAATACGGGAGCGATGCACCAGGTGAAAGCAGAAAAAATTCCACGTTGCAAAATGAAGGACAAGGGGACATTGATTCACTCACTCTGCAAGATGGAGAATACAGAGGAGGGGCTTTTATACGTATGCTTTGAACAGTTATTTGATGCCATGCTGATGTTTGTGACAAAAAGCGGGTATATTAAACTTGTATCCGGCGTGGAATTTGAGACAGGGCGCCAGCTGGTGACGGCAACAAAGCTGGAAGACGGGGATCAGTTAGTCAGTGTTACGATGCTGTCTGCCAGTGAAGTACTTGCCGGGACAAAAAAAGTTGTTCTTCTGACAGACAGGGGACTGTCCCTTGGATTTCCGATTTCTGAAGTGAGTGAATTTAAAAAGACAAGCCGTGGTGTGAAAGCGATTGCGCTGGAAAAGAATGACTTTGTAGTGTTTGCCTCTGCAATCGAGCCCGATACGGAAACGATTCAGTATAATGGCAGAATGTTGAATGCAAAAAGAATAAGAAACCGGCACCGTGCTGCGAAAGGGCAAAATGCAAATTTGGAGCAGCAAACGATGAATCTTTAAAAAATATCTAATATATCTCTGTGAACATCCGATAAATACTATGTAAGGACATTTATTGGATGTTTTAAAATTAGCTGGAAGGATGGAGGCATGATTATGAGAATAGATGCATATATGCAGGTAAATCAGCTCTATAATACCAATAAAACCAAGAGTAAGGCGAAGCAGGAAAAGACCAGCTCAAAAGATTCTCTTGAAATATCAGATTTTGGAAATGCTTATCATGTGGCAAAGCAGGCAGTGAGTCAGGGCTCAGATGTACGTGCGGAACGTGTCCGGGAGATTCAGGAGAAGTTGGCAGCAGGCACCTACAATGTATCAATTGAGGATGTAGCAGATAAAATGGCGGATGCACTGCTTTCTTAATATCTGACAGGAGGATTTTCATTGGCAAGTTTAATGGAAGAGCTGATTACGACCTTGAATGAAGAGGATGCAGTTTATCGGCGGCTCATTCCTGTAGAGCAGGAGAAAACCAGAGCAGTGATTGCAAATGACCTAAAAGCGTTAGAGGATATTACAGAGAGAGAACACAATTTAGTGGATCAGACGTCAGCTCTGGAGACGAGACGGGAACGCATTGCTGTTGATGTAGCTACTGTTCTTGGGATGAATCCCAAAACTATTACATTAAAGGAAATTATAGAGTCGCTGAAGAATCAGCCAAAAGATCAAAAAGAATTGCAGGAAGTGCACGACAGATTACGGAGAACAGTCATGCAGCTGCAGGAAATAAACACTCAAAACAAAGAATTATTAAAAGAATCAATGGATATGCTTGAATTTAATATGAATGTGATTAGAAGTACACGGATGTCTTCGGGAAGCAGCAATTATTCCAGCGATGCCTCAGAGGTTGCCGGAATGGCGCCACAGCATGGAAGCTTTGATACAAAGCAGTGATTCCAGACATTCGTGTATTTTTTTTGTTATAATAAGCTGGCTCGTGAAATGTGACAGCGTTTGTTAGATGAATTGGAGGAAAAGCGGACTATGAGTAATTTATTGGCAAGTTTTAATGCGGGAGTTTCCGGTCTGCATTCTGCGCAGGCCTCTCTGAATACAACCTCGCATAACTTAGCAAATGCGCAGACAACAGGATATACAAGACAGCAGACTGTTGTGACAGATTCCTTTTACCAGAAAGATTATGGTGCCTATGGTAATCTTGTGTTGGTGGGAACCGGTACCGTCATTGCAAAGACCAGGCAGATACGCAATAATTTTCTTGATGAACAATATCGTGTTCAGCTTGGACGGCAGAGTTTTTATACAGAGAATTTAATGGCGTCCAGGGAGCTTGAGGATATGCTGGGCGAGCTGTTTGCGGAACAGTTTTCTACATCCATCGGCGATTTGTGGACGGCGCTTCAGTCCCTTTCTGAGTCCCCTGGGGATATCGTGGCACGCGACCAGCTTGTTTCTGTGGCAACACAGTTTGTACAGCGTTCACAGGTGCTTCAGTCAGAACTCAACACATATCAGACCAGTTTGAATGAAGAAGTACAAAAGCAGGTTGACAGCATCAATGAGATTGTGGGTGAGATTCGCGAGTTAAACTTTCAAATCCGTAAATTTGAGGTGACCGGACAGCCTGCCAATGATTACCGCGATAAGCGGAATGACTATCTTGATCAGCTGGCTTCTATCATAAATTTTGAAGTAAATGAAGAAAAAGACGGAACAATTTCGATATTTTCTGAGGGAGCATATCTTCTGGATACAGAAAACCAGTATCTCCTTGAGACAGAATATATCAGTAAAGAGGAGAAACTTCTCAAACCGGTATGGAAGGCCGGCGGGGACTTTTTCCTCCGCAAGAGCCTGGAGTATTCAACGGAGAATAAGACGGATATTGGTTCTCTTCGGGGAATTATGGTGGCACGTGGCAACCATGCTGCTAATTTTACTGACGTACCACAGAAACCTGAGAAAGAGGATTTTGCCACAGATGCTGCCTACAATACGGCGATGGCACAGTACAATGAGGACTTGAAGTTTTATAATCAGGGAATCGGTGTTTCGGTTGTTATGCAGATACAGGCACAGATTGACACATTGGTACATAGTATTGTAACCTCTGTAAATAATGCGCTCAGCCCGCTGAAAGAAGTGACGCTTGACTCCGGTGAGACCATTCGTATCCTGGACGAAGAGAAAGCACTGATTGGTGATGATGAAAATGAAACAATGGGTGCGGAGTTATTTACAAGGCGCGGTACAGAGCGCTTTACACAGGAGACAGTGACAATTAATGGTGTGCAGCAGCAGGTATACCGTTATAATGAAGAAGACCCTTCAGACGAGTATACGCTGTATACAATTGGCCAGTTGATTGTCAATCCGGATGTACAGAAAGATCCTTCTGCCCTTCCTACAAAAAACAGTAAA
>DKUB01000098.1:0-10311 GCA_002490465.1 Lachnoclostridium sp. UBA7215 | reverse complement strand
GTTTTGCCCATCAGGAGTGGTTGGAAATGGCGGATGCCATCCATGAGACAGTAGGAGTTTTAAATCCTAATTCCTCAACTACGTATAATGTATTTGGATACTATACGCAGATGGTTTCCGAATTGTCAACGACAGGAAATATATGGTACGGTATTGTATCAAACCAGGAACTTACCGTGACGACGGCATTTAATGAGAGACAGAATGTAATGGGGGTTTCCACAGATGAGGAATTATCCAATTTGATTAAATTCCAGCAGTGCTACAATGCATCGTCCCGATATATAACAACGGTAGCTGAAATGCTGGAATACATAATAGAACGGTTAGGAGGCTGACAAGATGGCATCAACATTTGGAAGTTTTGAGATAGCAAGGTCTGGAATGATGGCTTATCAGGCGGCAATTCAGACAACATCGCACAATGTTGCGAATATAGAGACAAAGGGATATTCCAAGCAAGTGGCAAATATGACCTCCATGGTCAGCAACAAGGGAGGATTTCTTGTACAGGGAGCCGGTGTCCTTGTGACAGATATTTCCAGGCTGCGTGATGAGTACTATGATGTGAAATATCAGTCCACTCAGTCTGCGTACAGTCAATATGACACGGAAAGAATATATCTGAACGAAATGCAGAGCATACTGGCTGCCGGTATCACGAGTGACAGTGATACACCGGCTCTGATAACTTCAGCATTTGCCTCTTTTAATGCAACACTTAGCGATTTGGTTGGTAAACCAGATAATGGTACCATACGCAGGCAGTGTGTTACTACGGCAGAGACATTTACAGAATTTGTCCGGAATGTAGCGGATAAACTCCAGCAGCAGCAGGAACAGGCAAATACGCAGATAAAAAGCTGTGTAGAGCAGATAAATGCCTACGCGGAAAAAATTGTATCGTTGACAAAGCAGATTAATGAGATTGAGACATATGGCGGTGTGGCAAACGATTTGCGTGATCAGCGCACCGTTCTGATTGATGAGCTGTCTCAGTACTGTAGTGTGGAGACGTTGGAGAAAGAGCCGGCAGACGGCGTTGGCGATAAGCAGTTCTATGTTTATATGAACGGCGGTGTGCTTGTGGACACCTATCAGGTAAATAAGCTGAAAGTAGAGCAGAAAGATACTTACAGCAATATAAATGATATTAAGGGATGCTATGAAATAAAGTGGGCAGATGGTACCGATTTCAGATCGTATAGCAGATTGCTTGGCGGTCAGCTTCAGGCGTTATTTGAAATAAGAGATGGAAATAATGATATAGCGTTGAATGGAACTGTTACAAAGGCGCCACAGAGTCTTAATGACAATCCATGTGAGGTTGTGGTGACGGGAACGAATTGCAATGATGTAAACAAGCTGAATATTCCGTCACATGATGGTGAAATTACAATATTAGGACATACTTATGCCTATGATTCCTTTACCGTAGATGTGGATGCGAGCGGTAATTTCACATACACATTTCAGTTGAGACGGGAGGAATTAAACAGTACCCATATAAATGCGTTAAATAGGGCAGTAGCTAATGGGAATGAGGCAACCGCCGGTTCAAAGGTAAATTTCCGCGGAATACCGTATTATATGGCACAGTTAAACGAATTTGTCCGTACTTATTCGGAACAGTTTAATGCGATTCAAAAGAGCGGGTGGAATGGTTACAGTGTGCCGGACAGCCAGCTGGGTATCGAATTTTTTAATGCTACTGTTCCTACAACCGGTGAAAATTATATTATGCAGGAGAAGGTGAACGGTGTCGATAAATCCTTTGAATCAATGGCAAAACAGAATGCGGACGGAACATATACAGGTTCTTATTATTACATGACAGCTTTAAATTTCTGTGTGTCAGCCAAAATGGTAGAGGACCCGACACTGATTGCGGCAAAAGATACTGCGGAAGCAGGTAGTGATAATGCGGTAAACCTTCAGAAGCTGACAGAATTAAAAGACAAAGCAGATATGTTTGTTTACGGGGCACCGGATTCTTTTATTCAGGCATTTACATCTACTGTTGGTGTAGACTGCCGTAAATCTGAATCTTTGGCAGAGAGCCAGAGCAATCTGCTCTACATGGTAGACAGCAGCAGAAAAGCGATTTCCGGCGTAGATGAAGATGAGGAGGGGGCAGACCTGCTCTTGTTCCAGCAGATGCTTTATAACCAGTACAAAGCACTGTCTGTCATGGCAGAGGTAATTGATAAACTGATTAATGAAACGGCAGTGTAATGCATAAAGGAGGCTGACCATGAGAATTACCAATACAATGATGCGCAACAATTCTCTATTGAATATGCAGAAGAATAAAGCAGCGTATAATAAATATCTTGAGCAGTATAATACACACAAAAAGATTTCACGTCCATCGGATGATCCTACAATTGCCGTACGCGCCTTGAAATACCGCTCTACTCTTGTAGAAATTAAACAGTATAAGAGCAATATTAATGATGCAAGAGCCTGGATGGATGCGACAGAAACCTATCTGAAAGATGTCAATGGCCGTATGGAAGAGATGATTAGCTATTGTACACAGGCGGCTACAGGAACTTACAGCGCCGAGCAGCGCCAGGACATCGTAACCCAGTTAAAACAGTATGCCCATTATATCTATGAGCAGAATGCCAATGCAGATTATGCAGGGCGCTACCTGTTTACCGGGTATCGCACCGATGTGCCGATGCTTTTTGATAAAAGTCAGAATACGGTGACATACACAATTAATGAGGATTTGGACATAAACGAGATCAAGAAATACCAGTATGTTTATGGTCAGGCAGAATATGATGCAGCTGCGACAGCAGATAATTATGCTTTGGCAGCGTCAAAATATCAGACTACGCATCGGATTCAGCTGTCATACGACAACTGTGATGATGCAGCCATGACATTGACCTATGTGGACAGCTCCGGTGCTACTCAGACGGTAACGCCGACAATTAAACATGTGGTAACAAAAAATGCCACACCTCCGGGTACGGACAAATACAATGAGCATCTGAATCCTCAGGGTAATAATGTATATTATGTTCCGGAGACAGGGGAGCTTGTTTTTGGCGACGCAATATATGACCAGGTCCGCGCGGGGTCAGATTTGAAAGTGCAGTATAAGAAGACGGATTTTGAGAAAAATGATGTCCGTCCGGAGCACTATTTTATTTGTTCAGCGACAGATAATGTAACAAATGAGACCATTAATTATACATCAGCAGGTACACAGGCGATTAATTATCAGATTAATTTCAGCCAGACATTGACGGTCAATACGGAGGGCTGCAATTCCATTTCCCTGTCGGTTGGGCGAAAGATTGAGGACATTATAAATATCTGCAACGATTATGATGTTATTGAGGCAAATCTGAAATCTGTGGAGAAGAGAATTGCTGACTGTGATGAGGGTGATACGACGACACTTGCGAATCTGAATGAATTAAAAAATCAGCTTGAAACCCAGATTGCTCTGCAAAAACAGGTATTAGGGGATGCGCTGGGATCCGGGATCACAACTTGCCAGGAGTCCCAGGACCGTTTGAATATTGCCCTTGCCGACCATGGTGCCCGTTATAAGAGAATGGAAATGACAGAAGAGGGCCTGAAGACACAGGAGATGGATACCGAGGAAGCAAAATCAGAAAATGAGGACGCCGATCTGGGAGAGGCTTATGTACTGTTTAACCAGGCAAATCTTCTCTATCAGGCTACGCTTGGAGCAACCTCGAAAATTCTTGGGCAGTCCCTGTTGAATTTTATTTAAAACCAGTGAAGTGTTTAAGGCAGAAATGGAGGAGAATATGCTTGTAAAGACCAAATTCTTTGGGGAAGTTGACCTCCCGGAGGAAAAAATTGTAACGTTTGACTGCGGGATTATTGGATTTGAAAATTTAAAGAGATATACCATTTTATATGACTGCGAAAAGGAAGAGACCAATATTTCCTGGCTGCAGAGTGTAGATGAACGGGATTTTGCAATGCCGATTATTAAACCGTGGATTGTAAAAGAGGATTACAATCCGGTAGTTGAGGATGAACTGTTAAAAGGACTTGGCGAGCTGACAGAAGAAAATCTTGTGATTTTACTCACAATGAATGTACCTCCTGATTTGACGCAGATGAGCGTAAATCTGAAAGCTCCGATTATTATAAATTCCGATACAAGAAAAGGTGCTCAGATTGTTGTAGAAAACCAGGATTATGTGATAAAATACCGCGTTTATGACATCCTTAAAAATAAAAAGGAGGCCTGAGCATGTTAGCATTAGCGAGAAAAGTCAATGAATCAATTATCATAAACAATAACGTTGAAGTGACGATTTTGGAAATTAAAGGTGATCAGATTAAGATAGGAATTGATGCGCCTAAAACAGTGCCAATATATCGAAAAGAAATATATTCGCAGATTCAGGATTCAAACCGGGAAGCAGCAAAGGCGTCAGGACCGGAAACCCTGACGCAACTTTTGAAGTGACAGGGGTTAATCTTTTGCATAGGTGAGCCGAAATATACACTAAAGTAAATTTGTTTTAGTTTGCGCGTGATACACACGAACTGATACACATGGAGGTGTTTGAAATGGAAATTGAAACAATGTCAAAAGTTGGCGGGAGCTACAGCCATTCGGACTCGACGGTGAAAAAGGCGGAGCCGGTTAATGTGGCACCGACAGAAGCAATGCATGAGGCAGCAAAGGTAGCTAAAACGGTGGAGGCAGCGTCCCATTCCGATGGAAAAGAAGAAGACGGCCGCGGCAGAAAACAAAAAGAACATCAGCCGAGTGAGGCAACAATCAATGATGCTGTCAGCAGTGCAAACCGTAAAATGGTTAGGACACGCTGTGATTATTCTTATCACAAGGAAACAAACCGCGTATCTATTAAAGTATTTGATGCGGACACCAATGAGGTGATTCGTGAGATCCCACCGGAAAAATCACTGGATATGCTTCAAAAGATGTGGGAAATGGCCGGCATCCTCGTAGATGAGAGACGCTAGGCAGCAATCGCTTTACGGGCGGTGTTGAGAAAAACAGGAAATGTTGTTTGAGAACAAACGGAGTTGTTCTCTGTGTAAAAACAGCAAATTAGAATGGAGGGGAAATTATGGCAATTCGTATGAGTGGTCTTTTGTCCGGATTGGACACAGAGGCAATTGTAGGTGCATTGATGTCTGCCCAGAGCCTGAAAAAGACAAAGATATCCAACGCTAAGACCAAATTAGAGTGGAAACAGACAAAATGGAATGATTTAAATACAAAGCTGAAAAAGCTGTATAGTGAGCAGGTATCCAAGTTACAGCTTTCATCTGCATACAAGACCAAAAAGGCAACGGTTTCAGACCCGACGAAAGCTAATATAACAGCAAAGACAAATGCTATCAATGGTAATTACACGCTTAATATTATCGATATTGCAAAAGCTCAGTATGTAACCGGTGCTAAGATTGGCGCAAAATCTGCCAGTGAAAAGCTTGCGGACCTGGATGCCAGCCTTGTGAACAAGGAGCTGGAGATTACGGTTGGCGGCAAGACATCATGGTTTACGATTACAGCCGATACGACAATTGCAGATTTTACAAACAAACTTAACAGCGTGGGGCTGAATGCAACATATGACACAGACCAGCAGCGCTTCTTTATCAGCAGTAAGGAAAGCGGCCTTTCAAATGCCTTCTCAATTAAGACAACTGGTGTTTCTACAGCAGAGCAGACAGCAAGGGATAATTTGCGTAATGCGGTCAGCTACGACAAGATGACTGCAGCAAATAAAGCAATTGTAGATTCAGCCATGGCTTCACTCCGTACATCCGGCGTGGGGACCGATGCATACAATAAGGCTTTGGACAACATTGCAAAAGCATCTTTTGAGACAAAGAACAGCGTTGCCAAAAACGGTGCAACTACTTATGCAAAGGCTAAGCTGTATGCAGAAAATTATGCAAGTGCCAAAACAGCAGCAGAGGCAAGTCTGAGATCCAATTACTATGATGATGACGGCTCGGTGAATGATAAGCTGGAGGCAACATATAAAAACGATTACAATACTCTGGTAGCAGAAGATAAGGCGGCAATCGGCTCGGCTGCTGATACGGAAGAATCATATGTTGCGTGGCGTGCACAACAGGATTTTGATAAGGCAGTTGCTGCAAAAGCAGACAGTGATACCGTTGGAAAAGTAAAAGAGAGACTGGAAGATGCGGACGTGAAAGCGGATATCCTCACGAACAGTTATGCTGGTATGACGGAGCAGAATATCCGTGATGGAATCGATGCAACCGGAGCAGACAGTGATATAGTTTCGAAGGCTTTGATGAAATACTATGGAACTGGAAATGATACGGATCCGCTCAAGATAAATAGTTTTGATGGTACAAGTGTATATAATGATTCTCCGGACGATTTAAAAACTCAGATTTCAACGGCAGTAAGCGGTTATGCTTCTCTTAGCAGTACAGACCGTAACGATGCGTCAACCGGTACGGAACTGTCTGGTCTTGGTCTTGGAGATATATTGACAACAAGTGATGGAGCGATTTCTGGCGGTGCTCATGTTCAGAAAGCAGCAGACAGCGTAATTGAGCTGAATGGTGCAAAACTGGATTCCACCACAACAACAGTAAATGCCAATGGCCTTTCCATTGAGCTTACCGGACTTACTAATGGTGAAACGATATCTTTCTCGGTATCTACAGACGTAGATGCTGTTTATAACTCCATCAAGTCTGCGCTTAAGGAATACAATTCTGTGATGAAAGAAATGTATGATTTGTACAATGCAGAATCCGCCAAAGGATATGAGCCTCTTTCCAGTGAAGAGAAAGAAGCTATGACAGATGAGGACGTTAAACTTTGGGAAGATAAGATTAAAGGGTCTCTTCTTCGTAGTGATACAACCCTGGACAGCATTATGCGGGCAATGCGTTCTGCGATGCAGACTCAGGTTTCCTATGACGGTAAAAATTATTCTCTGGCAAGTTTTGGTATCATGACCTCGACCAATTACCTGGAGGGCGGACAGTATCATATTTATGGTGATGCAGATGATTCGACCTATGCAGACCGGACGGATAAACTCCGCAAGGCTTTGGAGGAAGATCCGGATGCAGTAGTCAATGTTATGACGGGGGTATTTGGCAATCTTCGCGCTGCTATGAGTGATAAGATGGCGGGAAGTAAAGTCAGCAGCGCTTTGACATTCTACAGTGATATCAAGATGAAAGATGATATCAAACAATATGAAAAGGATATTAAGACATGGGAAGATAAGCTGGCAAGTATGGAAGATGCTTATTATAAGAAGTTTACAGCAATGGAAACTGCGCTTGCGAAACTTCAGGCACAGCAGAGTTCCCTTGGGGCATTGTTCAGTAATTGATAATAAGGCAATGCGAATTAAAAAATGGAGGCAGATATGGATCCAAGTGCACTGAATGCATATCAGAGAAATGCTATATTAACAGCATCGCCGGCAGAACTTACTTTGATGCTTTATGAAGGCGCTATAAAATTTTGCAACATGGCGGGCATGGCAATGGAGAAGGAAGATTTTGAGAAAAGAAATACTTTCCTTAAAAAGGCTCAGGCTATTATCGTTGAACTCCGGAGTACACTAGACCACAAGTATCCGGTGTGGGAAGATTTTGACCGGGTGTATGAGTTCATTCATAGTCAGCTGTTGGAGGCCAATATTCATAATGATAAAGATGCATTAGAAAATGCCCTTCAGTATATACGTGAAATGCGTGACACCTGGAAGGAAGTTATGCGCCTGAACAGGCAGGGAGGCTGATGCAATGGGGCCGGAAGAACGCAATGCGGTTTATGTAAATATGATGTTGGACTCATTAAGGAGGAAGCAGCAGATACTTACTTTTCTCTATGACTGTACAAAAGATCAGGAGCAGCTTCTGAAAGATGAAGATATGGATCCCGATGCGTTTATGCAACTCATAGATGCCAAAGGTGAAAGAATTGATGAACTTGCTACGATTGATGAGGGGTTTGACACAATGTTTCGTCTTGTAAAAGAGGAAATTGAAAAGAACCGTGAAAATTATCGTGAAGAGATTCAGAAAATGCAGCAGTTAATTTCCAGGGTATCTGAACTTGGTGTGCAGATTCAGGCCTTAGAGCAGCAAAATAGCGGCCATTTTAAGACATATCTGGCAAGACACCGTAAGGAGATTCATGATTTTAATATAAATAACCGTACGGCCAATAACTACTATCAGAATATGGCAAATGCACATAAGCCGCAGACATCATATTTCTTTGATGAAACAAAATAAATATTGATGGATTAGATTTTGGAGTATCAAAATAAAATATAGTATTTGTAAAGGCTGTTGCGGCGGCGAATTGGCGTTGGCGTGACAGCTTTTTCGCTATATTATGAATGGAGGAACATAAATGCAGGGACTGATTTTGGCAGCGGGGATGGGAAAGCGTCTGGGAGAACTGACAAGCGAAAATACAAAATGTATGGTAGAGGTGAACGGGGTGACTCTGATTGACCGTATGCTTCATCAATTAGAAAAGCTCCACCTGTCAAGAATTGTTATTGTGGTTGGGTATGAAGGGAAAAAGCTGATGGATTATATTGGGACATTAGATATACAGACTCCCATATGTTTTGTCAATAACCCGGTGTATGATAAAACAAATAATATCTACTCACTCTCTTTGGCAAAGGAGTATCTTGTAAAAGAAGATACTCTGCTGTTAGAATCAGATTTAATTTTTGAGGACAGTGTACTGGACATCTTATTAGAAGATTCCAGAGAGTCACTTGTATTGGTGGACAAGTATTTATCATGGATGGATGGTACATGTGTGAAAATTGGTCCGGAAGATACAATTGAATCGTTTATTCCCAAACATAACATTGATTTTCGGGATATGTCCCAATTATATAAAACAGTGAATATCTATAAGTTCAGTAAAAATTTTTCAGAAACTCATTATGTCCCGTTTTTGGAGGCTTATACAAAGGCATTAGGTAATAATGAGTATTATGAGCAGGTGCTTCGTGTCATTGCCGTTTTAGATAATCCGGAGATAAAGGTAAAAAAATTGAGCGGCCAGTCATGGTATGAGATTGATGATATTCAGGATTTGGATATAGCGCAATCTCTGTTTGCACCGGATGACGGTATGAAGTTAGCCAGTATGCATGCCCGTTATGGCGGCTACTGGAGATATCCGGGGCTGTTGGATTTTTTCTATCTGGTAACCCCCTATTATCCACCGAAGCAGATGGTAGACGAGATAAAGGCAAATTTTGAGCTGCTCCTGACGCAGTATCCATCTGGCATGAATGTAAACAGCCTGGTAGCCGCCAGGAACTTTGGCATAAAAAAAGAGCATATAGTCGTTGGTAATGGAGCGGCAGAACTAATTAAATGTTTCATGGAAATGGTTACAGGCAAAGTTGGATTTATCAGACCTACTTTTGACGAGTATCCAAACCGTTATTCAGAAAAAGACAGTGTTTTCTATGTCCCGGAAAGAGAGGGATTTGCTTATACGACAGAGGATTTGACAGCTTTTTTTGCAGATAAGGGAATCTCTACGCTCATTTTAGTAAATCCGGATAACCCAACGGGAAATTATATTGCTAAAGAGGGTGTGGGGACACTTATTGAGTGGTGTAAAGAACAGGATATAACGCTTGTGGTTGATGAATCCTTTTTGGATTTTGCTGAAGATGAGAGGGCTACCCTTTTCACAGAGGAGAAGCTGGCGCAGTATAAAAAACTTATTGTTGTAAAATCAATATCAAAATCCTATGGTGTTCCGGGGCTGCGTCTCGGCGTCCTGGCCTCCTCGGACAATGTATTGATTGCGGAACTGAAAAGGAGGGTTTCAATATGGAATATTAATTCTTTTGGCGAATTTTTTATGCAGATTGCGGGAAAATATAGTCAGGATTATCAGGCGGCAATTCAAAAATTTAAGAAAGCCAGAAAAATATATATAGAAGAGCTGTCAAAAATTCCTGCCCTTCATGTGTTTCCATCCCAGGCTAATTATGTAATGGCAGAAATTACCAATGGTGTTACAGCCGGGGAGCTGACAAAGCTTTTGCTGACAAAGCATAAAATTCTGATAAAGGATTTATCCACAAAAATCAGGATGGGGGGAAGACAGTTTATCCGTCTGGCTGTTCGGAATGAAAGAGAAAATGAACAGCTTGTGACGGCATTGCGGGAGGAACTGGACTAAAATATTTTTGTAAATTTCAGCTAAAGTATAAAAAAATCAACCGATATATATAACAGGTAGTAATAAAAAAACAAAATCGGCAGGGAAGC
>DKUB01000046.1 GCA_002490465.1 Lachnoclostridium sp. UBA7215 | reverse complement strand
ACGGGCCTTCATGTCTCTATGGTAGGGATGGGATTATTTTATTTTCTGCGCCGATATGTTATGCCGATGAAAGCAGCGGCATGTACAACGGCTCTGTTGTTAATCCTTTATGGTGAGCTCACTGGATTTCCCATAGCGACGAAAAGGGCAGTTATAATGATGTTATGTATGTTGGGAGCGCGTTTTTTAGGGCAGCGTTATGACCGTCTGTCGGCTCTGGCGCTCAGCGCAGTCATTCAGCTCACGATAAGCCCTGTGTCTTTATTTCAGAGCGGATTTTTATTATCATATGGTACTGTGCTTGGGATTACTGTATTTGTGGATGAATTTCAGGAAACGATTTCGATTAAATATAAATTGTGGAAAGTGATGTCTGGTTCTCTCGGAATATTTATCGTTACCTTTCCGATTCTCTTATACTTTTATTATGAGTGGAATCCTTATAGCTTTCTGATAAATATGTTGATCCTTCCCTTTGTCAGTGTGCTTATCGGTTTTGCCATTCTTATCAGTGTGTTATCGGCTTTCCACCCGGTCTGTGCCAGGTTTTTGGCAGGTACCATTCATGTCGTTTTACAATATTATGAAACAATATGCCGTTTGACAGAAAAGCTTCCCTGCCACAGAATCATTACCGGACAGCCGCAGCTTTGGCAGATTTTCCTCTATTATGTGATGTTGGGTCTGTTTTGTTACTTGTCAAAACCTTCTCAACAGACCAAACCCGGTCTGTTGAGAAGGCGGAGATACCGGATATTCCTTCTTGTGGCAGCGGTATGTCTGGTGCTTATTCATATACCGGAATCTACCGGGCTCACGATAACAAATCTGGATATAGGACAGGGGGATTGTGCTGTAATCCGGACAGAGGAGAATGTTATCCTGATAGATGGGGGGAGTTCTGATGTAAAACAGGTGGCAAAATACCGTATCAGCCGTTATCTGAAATACTATGGTATAAGCAGGATTGATTACTTTTTCATCACACACAGCGACAGCGACCATGTAAACGGCATGATGGAAATTTTGCGGGACCGCAGCCGGATGGGGCTGCAAATTGGGGCAGTCGTAGTTCCGGATATAGAGAAGAGGGATGCGGAATATGAGAATATTGTCAGTGAGATAAAAAAGTCTGGGATTCCACTTATAAAAATGAAGTGGGGAGGAGGTCTCTGTTCCGGTGGCATAACGGTGAGATGTCTGCATCCTGCGCCGGATTATGAGTGGAAAACAGAAAATGATTACTCCCTGGTTTTGCAGTTAGATTATGGCAGTTTCCGGGGGATTTTTACCGGGGATTTAGAGGAGGCCGGAGAGCGGGAAATCTTAGGGAGAATTTCGGATGTCGATTATCTGAAAGTGGGCCATCACGGTTCGAAGGGGTCGAGCAGCTCGGCATTTTTAGAGAAAATCAGCCCCGAAACGGCAGTTATCTCGGCAGGATATAAAAACCGGTATGGCCATCCGGCAAAAGAGACGCTTGAGCGGTTGGAGAAGTTGGGGACAGAGGTGTATTCTACCATAGACTGCGGGGCGGTTACTATCAAGGTGGGAGAGGAGGGGTATCAGGTGAGCGCTTACCGTCAGGGAGAGAAATAGTTGATGCAAATCAGCGGTTAAAATGCTATAATGGTTTACAGAGAATAGAGGTGACAGATTGTGAAAACGATTACGGAGCAGTTAAAAACAGGCTCATTTTCCCAATTCCATTTGATTTATGGAGAAGAGGGCTATATGACCAGATATTATACCACTTGTCTGAAGGAAAAGCTGTCACAGCCGGAGGATGAGATGAACTGTACGGTTTTTTCCGGTGATAAGTTAAATCCGTCAGCGATTGCTGATGTGGGGCAGATTCTGCCGTTTCTTGCACCTAACCGATTGATAATTATAAAGAATAGCGGTTTTTTTAAAAATGCCTCGGATATGGCAGATTTTATGGATTCCTTTCCTGACACAACTTATCTTGTATTTGCTGAGCGTGAGGTGGACAAGCGGAACCGCCTTTATAAATGGATGAGCAAGAACGGCTGTATTACGGAGTGTAAGCAGCAGAATGCTGTAATGCTTGAGAAATGGATGGCAGGTTATGTCAAACGGGCAGGGAAAACGATTTCACGTGAGGCCGCCGAGAGCCTTCTTGAGCGTATCGGGATGAATATGGAAATGCTGTCGGCAGAACTGGAAAAACTGATTGCTTATACTGGAGAGAGGGAAAGAATTGAAGTTTCTGATGTCGGAGAAATTTCTTCCGGTGTGACCGTATCCCGGATTTTTGATATGATTGATGCTGTAGCGCAGGGAGAGAGAGAGAAGGCTCTGGCACTGTATCATGATCTGCTGGCAAACAGAGAGTCACCCATGTCGATTCTTTATCTGTTTACCAGACATATTAATATTTTACTTCAGATAAAAGAATTATCTGCGATTGGTTATGGCCGTGGGGAATTGGCAAAGAGTATCGGCATTCCTCCGTTTACCGTTGCGAAATACGGAAAACAGGCCGAAATGTTTTCAAGGAAAAACCTTCTTGCCATGTTGGAGAACAGGGCGGATTATGAGGAGTGTTTTAAGAGCGGCCGTCTGTCCGACCAGCTCGCCGTAGAACTTTTTTTGATGCAGACCATTGACAAATAGCTGAAATCATGGTTTAATCATATTGTTTGCTTGGAGACGTATCGAAGTGGTCATAACGAGAACGACTCGAAATCGTTTTGCCTTCACGGGCACGTGGGTTCGAATCCCACCGTCTCCGCTGATAAAAAGACCCGCATTTTTCAGGCGGGTCTTTTTAAGTATGATAGATATACCCGTGTTCAAAGTCCACTTAGGCATCTATCTTTTTTTCAGAACAGGGGGAAGATTGACGAGGGGAGTATAGTTTCTACATTTGATAAGATTCTTATAGAATAGCATTCATCACTTCACCGATAGGCTGGTTGATGACAAGGTCGGCGTGGCTGTCCCTTGTCGTTTTGTCTTTGTTGATAAGAACCAGTTTGTCGCCGTTAAAATAGTCGATCAGTCCCGCTGCCGGATAAACAGTAAGAGATGTACCCCCAATGATAAGCATGTCTGCTTTCCGGATATAATCAATTGATTTTTCCAATATTCCCGAATCCAGCCCTTCTTCATAGAGAACAACATCTGGTTTTATTGTTCCCCCGCACTGGCATTTTGGGATGCCATCCTGGGAGAGGACATCTTCCAGTGAAAAAAAGCTGTGGCAGGACATGCAGTAGTTGCGTAAAACAGAGCCATGCAGTTCCAAAACCTCTTTGCCCCCTGCCTTTTGGTGCAGACCGTCAATATTCTGAGTGATAACGGCTTTTAGTTTTCCTGCCTTTTCCAGTTTTGCCAATGCAATATGTGCCATGTTTGGCTCAGCGTCAGGGAAAAGCATTTTATTGCGGTAGAAGCGGTAAAATTCTTCGGTGTTCCGCATGAAAAAACTGTGGGAGAGAATGGTCTCAGGCGGGTAGTCGTATTCCTGATTATAAAGACCGTCCACACTCCGGAAATCCGGAATATTGCTCTCTGTTGAAACACCTGCACCGCCGAAAAAAACTATGTTGCTGCATTCACTAACCCATTTTTTTAAAGTATCTATTTTATCCATGTGAATCCTCCTTGTTTTTTACAATAAGTATAGCACAGCAGGCAGGAGAGGGTCAAATACCCCGCGGCAGGTCTGCACTCCGTTTCGGTCCGTTCTAAACAAGTGCCACTGGCACTTAGAACCGCCAAATGGACATGCTTGCATGTCCGCTTGGCCCGTTGCTTCGCGAGAATCAATGGATGCGGTATTTTTTTGTGTAGGCGGAATATATCCATTGATTATTTTTATCTTTTTTACGGTTCCTCAGGCGTATCCATATTTGTTTTTTCTTTTGCGGTTTAAACCGATAGTTGGATTTGGCGGTACTGGCTTTCTTTTTCCATTTTCCGGAAGAATACCGAACATAGACCAGAGTTTGAGCCTTTTTTTCATTCTTTTTAAATGAGATAAGGTAGTTCTTTTTTTTCTTTTTCCATTTTATGTTTGTCGGTTTTTTCACCGTGGGCTTTGCTTCTGTTTGTGCGGCGGACATTGTCGGGCTCACGGCATATAAATAACCGCTGTCATTGGAGTAATATAACGTACCGTCCGAATCAGCAACGATACTGGAGAGGCAGAATTGTTTGTGGGATGGGATAAAGCAGGTTTCAAGAGATGATTTTTTCGTTCCCTCGCCGTCTTTTATCCTGTAAATGCCTCCCGGAAGGGCATTGCAGGTAAAATACACGTAAACGGTCTGTTTGTTTTCTGCCGAGGCGTATCCTGTACTGATAAGGGGAGTGGATTTTACCTCTTTATACTGCCCGGTGGATACACGGTAGTGAGTGTTCAGGTTGGAGGCATCCATGACATTGATATAACCAGTTCCATTGGCAAAGCTTCCGATATAGAGCCGATTATTCCAGATGGCAGGAGTACTCGTGCAATTCGCAGATGCTGCGTCAGGAACAATTTCTTTTGACAGAACGGATTGGATTTTTCCGTCTTTATCTGAAAGAATCCGATAAATCCGGCCGTCATTGGATGCGGTGAAAAGAGCGCCGTCTTTTTCATTGTAAGTGATTCCACAACGCACCCGTCCTGTTTTTGTAAGTGTGTAAGTGTCATATACCTCGTCCATTTGGAGACTGTGTGAAACGAGGATGCCATTATCTCCGGCAAAATAAAGAATGTTATCCTTAACAATGGCTTTGCTCCAGTAATATCCGCCAGGTGATGCCATATCCTCATAGGTCCAGACGGTATGTCCGTCCACGGCGTCCAGACAATAAAAGATACCGGAGGTTTTACCGGAAGGGTTTTTTGTATTGCCGGCATACAGATAACCGTCATGGCAGATAACGGCGGACAGCGACTGTCCCCCGAAAGATTCACTTTCCCATACAGAGCGCATGGAAGAGCACTGGATACATTGTATGCGTCCCCCATCTATTGGGATATAGAGATAATCATTTTGCAGACACAGATAACAGACGGAATTCATAGGAGCAGCGAGTGTTGTCTGGCGCAGGATATTTCCCTGTTTATCCAGCTCATAGAGAACATTTTCATTTACAACGTATAGTAAATGGTTACGAATGACCGGGGAAGAATTATAAGAAATACTTTTACCGGAGAAAGAGCGGAGCCAGAGGGCACCGCTCCTTTCTGTAGTTGGCGTTTTGGCTGTTATTATACTGGTATTTATGGCAGCAGTAACGGCATGGGAGGGCAAAGCTTCTGCGAAAACAAGTGCCAATACCAATAACAGGCAGCCAAACGCATTACTAATTTTTATATATGCTTTCATGGAAATCCTCCGACCACATTATTTTATTTTAATTTTGCAGATGCCGCTGAATTTGCCGGTAATTTTTTTGCCGGATTCTTTACGGTAAGCGCGTATTTTTACATACCATGTTCCTTTTTTCCGAAAGATAGTGGCAGAGGTTTTTTTGCTCTCCGCAATTTTTTTATAACCGGATTTCTTTTTGGAGGAAATGTAAATCTGGTAGCCGTCTGTATTTTTTACTTTTCCCCATGACAGTTTAATTTTCTTTTTATTTCCTTTTGTCTTTTTAATTGAAGCTTTTATAGATTTTACTTTTGCCGGTTTCTTTTTGGCAGAAGTTGCAGCTGCCGGAACTGTCACTACGGCATATGGTCTTGAAATAACATAGTGGGCGCCGTCAGTTGATTTTTTTTCTGCTGTTAAAACGTAGGTTGCCTCTTTTTCAAGAGCAGGGAACGTCATGGAAACTTTTCCGTTCTCGTCTGTTTTTTCCTGTATGGTAAGAACGGTATCAGAATCTGCCGTATCTGTTGCAGTCACTGTAGCCCCTGCGATTGGTTTTTGATATGGTGTACCCATACCCTGGTCATCATAAGATGTTCCATATCCAGTCAGAACAATGTCTGTTGTATTGTTTACAGCCTGATAGGATTCTTTATCAAATGCTGTATAGAGTATCTCTTCCTCTGCCGGATAAGGGGACCAGATGCCGTAAATTACAACAGAGTCTGACTCCTTCAGTGCATATTCCGACATGGATACAGCGCCGGATTCGTTATTTACTGTATACATCCAGTAAACGTTATCATGATTTCCTGATGAGGCAGATCCGATACCGTCTCCGCTCACAGAAAGGCCCGTTACATACAGGCCGCCCCAATCGGATGGGCTGGCAATAATATATTTGCTCATCTCTTCCTTTTTGACACCTTTTTCGGAGAGATATTTTGCATAAGCGCGAAGCGGTGAAAAAGCAGCGGCGTCGCCGGTGGACAGGCCAATACCAAAATCATTGTTTTTGTCCTCTTCTGTGAGTGTGACGGATACCGGAGACAGAAGAGTAGCATCATCCTGCTCAATGCGCAGTGTAACGGTCACAGCAGTAGCGCTGCCCTCTGCTTTGGCTGATATCGGCCCTCCCAGTGTAGAGAGCGAGAGTGCCAGAATCAGCACAAAAGATAAGAGTTTGTTTCCTTGTTTCGTTTGTTTCATAGTGAATTCCTCCATTCATTGTATGTATTTTCCAAGGTGTGGGTATTGGAGGTAAACGATAATAATAGAAAAGTCCTGCCATAAAGCCAATGCTGACTTTATAAAAGTCAGCATATAAAAATGGGCATGACAAGACCTGTGATGACTAAAGAAAAAACTAGTCAAAACATTTCCTCTCCCGCCGAAAGGTCATATTTCACACTATAAGGCAGGTCTTCCGACTTAAGGATCCTCTGTGTATCAAACCTTCCCAGTTATTCACCAGTGGCATATTATGACACACATCCCCAGATACGGCAGCGGGGGCTGTGACGGACTCGCACCGTCTTCCCTATTAATTTCGCGAGAAAACCTTATGGCTACTAATATTATTTTTTACCATCGGGCATAATTATAGCATAGGGTTTCTGCTTTGTCTATCAGTTAATGACTGTTGAATGCCGGCCCTGTTTGACATTATCTGGAAAAAATAGTATTATGTAAAGAAAAAAAGAGGACATTGATATGCAAAAAGTAGCAGTTATTACAGATAGCAACAGTGGAATTACGCAAATGCAGGCAAAAGAAATGGGAATACATGTTGTTCCGATGCCTTTTTTTATGAACGATGATACTTTTTATGAAGATATCAGTATGTCGCAGGAGGAGTTTTATCGTTTTCTGGAGCAGGGAAAAGAACTTACCACCTCACAGCCGAGTCCGGAGACTTTGACGAAACTTTGGGAAGAGACGCTTGAAAGTTATGAGGAGATTGTGTATATCCCTATGTCCAGCGGACTCAGCAGTTCATGTGGTACTGCCATGATGCTTTCCTTTGAAGAACCTTTTGAAGGGAAGGTTTTTGTTGTGGATAATCAGAGGATTTCTGTAACACAGCGTCAGTCAGTTCTTGATGCTATGGCACTGGCAGAGAAGGGATATGATGGCGCGCAAATTAAAGACATCCTTATGCGGGAAAAGTTTGAGTCCAGTATTTATATTATGGTGGATACGTTGACTTATCTGAAAAAAGGCGGGCGTGTGACACCGACAGCGGCGGCAATTGGAACAATGCTGCGCATTAAACCCGTGCTGCAGATTCAAGGGGAAAAACTGGATGCCTACGCAAAAGTAAAAACATTAAAACAGGCGAAATCAACAATGATAAAGGCAATCCGCAAAGATTTTGAGGATCGTTTTCATGACCCGGACGGCGACAATTTTCATATGGAGATTGCCTATACGGCAGATGATACAGAGGCACAGATATTTAAAGAAGAGTTGAGAACAGAATTTCCAGGGCACGACATCTGGGTTGACCCGCTGTCCTTAAGTGTTTCATGCCATATTGGGCCGGGGGCACTTGCACTTGCTATTTCAAGGAGAGTGGAAGAGTTAGAAAAAAATGCCTGAAAAGAACTAACACAGGCGTCACAATGAAAAAATCCGTAAAAACCGATGATACATGTATCTGGTTTTTGCGGATTTTTCATATCAGGAGATAGTTTGTTTAATTTTCTTTTTTTGCTTTTACATAGACATCTTTATCGTCAATATCATCATCTTCAAAGTCGTCTTCAAATTCGTCATAATCGAATTCCCCATCGAAGTTAGAATATTTGGGATTCATAAAACGGTAAACCGCATAGGCAACGGCAGCCATAGTAGCCACAACACCGATAATGGCAAGAACCCAAAGAAGACATGTTTTATTTTCATCTTCTGCCTTTTTCTTATTCAACAACTCATTGATTTTTGCACTGTTAAGTAATTCATCTAATTTTCCTGACATACGAACCATCCTTTCTACTATACAAAATACTTATTCTTATTCTAACACATTTTTTGAATTTATACTACTGCTTTTTTTGTTTTCTAATGAAAATTTCTACAGATTTATTTTACGAATGAATTTTATTTAGCTTTGCAAACGAGGAGCGGAGCTTTCTCTGGCCAAAATCATCAAAAAGAACAACTACCTCATAATCGTCTTTGATTTTTTCCATTGAGATGACGCTTCCTGTTCCGAATTTAGTATGACTTACGGTATCGCCGACTTTATAATCCGGTTCGCCGTTTGAGGAGACAGACATTCCCTTTTGTATGTAGGGATTGTCACGAAACGGATTTTTGCGGTCCGTTGAAAAGACGGAGGCTTTGTTTGGTGAATATCCGGAGTGAGGAGATTTTTTCTGTATCCCTTCCTGTTCTGGTCCCACGGTTTGTTTCATCAAAAAGCGGGGGATTTCCCGAATAAAACGGGAGGGTGGGTTAAAGACGACATCCCCGTTTCTCATTCGTCTGGCTGCACTTGTGAGTGTGAGTTTTTGCATGGCACGGGTAATGCCGACATAGCAAAGCCGCCGTTCTTCCTCCATATCCTCTTCATTGTCGCCGAATACTGCCATAGCACCCGGGAAAATATTTTCTTCCATGCCACACATATAGACACAGGGGAATTCCAGCCCCTTTGCGCTGTGAAGAGTCATAAGAAGTACCTGCTCGGCATCTTCGGAAACGGTATCAATGTCTGCTACAAGGGCAATGTCCTCTAATAGTCCGTCCAGCGTCGGTATGTCCTCGCATTCTTCTTCATACTGCACAATTTTATTTATCAGGGAATCGATATTTTCAATGCGGGAGTGTGCCTCAACGGTATCCTCCGTTTCCAGCTGGCGTACATATCCGGTGGAATCAATAATATCATGGATAAGGTCTTCCAATGTGTATGATTCGTCGGAAAGCCGGTTTCGGAACTGCTCAATCAGGCTCACAAAGGAATCAATATTCGCAGCGGCGCGGCTGCAGCCGGGAATGTCAGCAGCCATTGTGAGTGCTTTATAAAATGAGATTTCCTGTTCTATGGCAAAATTAGTAATCCGGCCGATGGTTGTCTGACCGATGCCGCGTTTTGGAATGTTAATGATTCTCTTTATCGCAATATCGTCTGCACTGTTGTTTATGGTCTTTAAATAGCAGAGCAGATCTTTGATTTCTTTTCTCGCATAAAAGTTGATGGCACCTATGATGCGGTATGGAATTCCCTCATATACCAGTTTTTCCTCAAATACACGGGACTGGGCATTTGTGCGGTATAAAACAGCAAAATCGGAATAGCTTCTTCCCTCATGAAAAACCGCCCGGTTAATATCGGCGGAAACGGCTTCGGCCTCTTCGTATTCCGTTTCATAACTGCAGTAGGAGAGCAGTTCGCCCTCTTCGGCATCTGTCCACAGTGCCTTTTCCTTTCTCATTTTATTATGTACAATAACCTCATTGGCGGCCTTTAAGATATTTCCGGTAGAGCGGTAATTTTGTTCCAGACGGATTACCTTTGTGGCAGGGAATACCTTTTCAAAATTTAATATATTATATATATTTGCCCCCCGAAATTTATAAATGGACTGGTCGTCATCCCCAACCACACACAGATTCTGATAGCGGCTGGCAAGAAGGCTTAAGAGGGTAAACTGCGCCGTATTGGTATCCTGGTATTCGTCCACAAGAAGAAAACGGAAACGCTGCTGATAGTAGTCAAGGACTTCAGCGCTTTCACGGAACAGCTGTACGGTCAGCATGATTAAGTCATCAAAATCCAGGGCGTTATTGTGCTTTAAGCGGTTCTGATATTCTCTGTAAACGGTGGCAAAGATTCTCGGGTCGTGATTTTTATCCAGTTCATCTGCCAATTGCTCCGGTGTTTTTAATTCATCCTTTGCGGAGGAGATGACATTCAGAAAAGTCTTTTCACGGTACTTTTTTGTGTCAATATCAAGATGTTTGCAAATATCTTTCATCAGTGTTTTCTGGTCATCACTGTCATAAATGGTAAAGTTCCTGTCATAGCCGAGAATATCGATATAACGGCGCAGGATTCTCACACAGGTGGAGTGAAAAGTACTTACCCAGATATTCTGTGCGCCAAAAGAGACAATTCGGTCAACACGTTCCCGCATTTCCTTTGCCGCCTTGTTGGTAAAGGTCAGGGCAAGAATATGATAGGGATTGATCTGGTGTTCCTCAATCAGATAGGCAATGCGGTGGGTCAGCACCCGTGTTTTACCGGAGCCGGCCCCGGCCAAAATAAGGAGCGGTCCTTCATAGTGGAGAACCGCCTCTCTTTGTTTATCGTTTAATTCTTCTAATAATCCGTTCATGGTCCGCTCCATTCTTTTGATTCATATACGGATGGTCCGCATAGCGTGGCATCCGTTATTTATCGGTATCTGACAGTGTTTCATCAATCATCCGTTCTACCAGCTGTTTTTTCATATAAGCATCAAAACTCAGCAGGCAGATAACGGCAAAACGGGAGAGAAAATCCGATTCCTCCTCATTTTTTACTTCCGGAAAAAGATTTTGAGAAGCTTTAAAGCGCCGCAGAATATCTTTTGTCAGATTATCCGTCTGGATTCGTTCCATTTTAAATATTTTTCGGTAAATTTCTTCTAATGAGACATTACGCGATTTATTATCAAAAAACATACTGGTCAGCGGCCGGAAAATCTTTTGAATATCCGTGATGGAAAGCGTATTTTTAAAATAATATAGGAAGATAAGAAGATACATATGTTCCTTCGTGTATTTTTTCTTTACCGGTGGTGGAAGAAGATCGTTTTTTGTGTAGTTATTTATCATTGTCTTCGTCAGAATTTTGTCGTCATCCTGACGTCTGCAGGCGTCCAGATGCTCATCCATAAATGTTGTCACCTGGTCCATGTATAAGTCAATATTAGGGATTTCATCCGGATCTATGTAATCAATTTCGTTCAGTTTTTTCAGGATGTCCATAATACTTTCTTCGCTGGAGCGCTCCATCGTTGCTACCTCTCTTTTCGTACGGTTTCTTTTGCTTACCTTAATTAGTATATATGATTTGCGGTTGTAAATCAAGTTTCTTTCATTTTGGCACAGATTTGTGGTACAATTAGTATTAGAAGTGTCAATATAGCGATTAAGAGAGGAAAGAGAGGACTATTATTGAAAAAGAATGAAAACTATGAAGGAGAAGTTGTCTCCCTCAAGTTTCCCAATAAAGGAATGGTAAAGGCAGAGGGAGAGGATGCACTGGTACTTGTGAAAAATACGCTGCCGGGCCAGAAAATAACGTTTCGGTGCAGTAAGATTCGGAAAGGGAGACCGGAGGGAATGCTGCTCAGCGTGGATAAGCTGTCCCCGATGGAAAATCAAAATCCGCCCTGCCCCCATTTTGGCGCGTGCGGCGGCTGTTCTTATCAGACAATGGATTATGAAAATCAAAAGCAGTTAAAACTGTTCCAGGTGCAGACCCTGCTTCGGGCGGTCTGTCCGGACTTCCCATTGGAAGACTGCCTGTCAAGCCCTGCCGAATGGGAGTACCGGAATAAAATGGAGTTTTCTTTTGGAGATGAAGAAAAAGGCGGGCCTTTAACTCTCGGACTGCATAAAAAGGGCAGTTTTTATGATATTCTTCCAGTTGCGGAATGTCACATTGCAGATGAAGATTTTCGTCTTGTTTTGAAAGGCACACTTCAATTTTTCCGGGACAGGGATTTGCCCTTTTACCATAAAATGAGCCATAAGGGGATTTTGCGGCATCTGCTTGTCCGCAAGGCGAGAAAGACAGGTGAGCTGTTAATTGCCCTTGTGACGACATCGCAGGGGGAGGTTCCGGTTCGGGAATATCTTGAAATGCTGCTTGCCCTTCCGGTTACAGGGAGCTATGCAGGTATTTTACATATGGTAAATGACAGCCTTTCCGACGTGGTCAAATCAGACAAAACACAGATTTTATATGGGCGGGATTATTTTTATGAGGAGCTTTTGGGGCTTCGTTTCCAGATATCCCCTTTTTCATTTTTTCAGACAAATTCAGCCGGTGCTGAGGTGTTATATCAAACCGTGCAGGAATATGCCGGGAATGTGGAGGGAAAGGTGATTTTTGATTTGTACAGCGGAACGGGAACCATTGCCCAGATACTGGCGCCGGTGGCAAAGCAGGCGGTTGGTGTGGAAATTGTAGAGGAGGCTGTTTTGGCAGCGCGTGAGAATGCGGCGAGAAACCATTTGTCAAACTGCAGATTTTTGGCAGGGGATGTACTTAAGGTGTTGGATGAATTAGAGGAGATGCCGGATGTGATTGTTCTTGACCCGCCACGCGAAGGTGTCCACCCCAAGGCACTCAAAAAAATACTGGAATATCAGGTGAGCGAAATCATATATGTCTCCTGTAAGCCGACAAGCCTTGCAAGGGATTTGCCGGAGTTTCTGGCGTTCGGATACCGTCCGGTAAAGGCAGTGTGCGTGGACATGTTTCCGTGGACAAGAGGGATTGAGACGGTGGTATTATTCTCCAAACAGGGTATGTTAATATAGCTTTAAACAAAATATGATTGACTTTTAAAAATTCATATGATAAACTCATAACCAACAAAAAGGGAGTAGTTGCATGCGAGGCATGTTCCAGTTTTCGTCAGGACGTCTTTTTAGACCGGAGGCTGGGTGACAAACCGTTGTTAAACAAGACTTTTTGTGTATATTTATTATGCACAAAAGGTCTTTTTCTTTTGTGCAAATACGGAAAGGAGAACAGGCATGAAAGAAGTTTATCAACAAACAAAACAAGAGTTATTTGAAATGTTTGGCAGTGCTGAAGGACATACTGAAGAAACTGCAAAAAATTTACGGAAAAAGTATGGAGAAAATGTATTAGAAGAAAAAAAGAAGAAAAATGTATTTAGAGTTTTTCTGGAACAATTTAAGGATTTACTGGTTTTTATTTTAATTGTAGTGGCAGTTGTTTCTATGGTTTCAGGAAATGCAGAGAGTACAATTGTTATATTTGCTGTCATCATATTAAATGCTGTTTTAGGAACAATTCAATATGTTAAAGCTGAAAAATCGTTGGCTTCTTTAAAAGCTTTATCTGTCCCAAAGGCAAAAGTTTTGAGAGATGGAATTAGAAAAGAGGTGGATTCAAGGGAAATTGTTTCAGGAGATGTATTGCTTTTAGAAGCTGGAGATATGATTGTGGCGGATGGGCGGATTATCGAGAATTATTCATTACAAGTGAATGAGAGTTCTCTAACTGGCGAATCAACAAATATTGATAAGAGCGATGAGGAAATTAAAAATGAAGCAGCGTTAGGTGATAGATACAATATGGTCTTTTCTGGAAGTTTAGTTACTTATGGAAGAGCAAATGTGTTAGTAACTGCTACTGGTATGGATACTGAAATGGGTAAGATAGCAAAGCTCATGAATGATACAAAGGATAAAAAAACTCCGTTGCAGGTAAGTTTAGATGACTTCAGTAAGAAACTTGCAATTGTTATTATGATGATCAGCGTAATTGTATTTGGGATTAGGGTATGGCAAAAGGAACCGGTGCTGGATTCACTTATGTTTGCTGCTGCATTAGCTGTTGCTGCAATTCCGGAAGCTCTTAGTTCCATTGTTACAATTGTGCAGGCGATGGGAACAAGAAAGATGGCAGCGGATCATGCAATCATTAAAGATCTGAAAGCGGTTGAAAGCCTGGGATGTGTATCTGTTATTTGTTCTGATAAAACGGGTACCTTAACACAGAATAAAATGACGGTAAAAGAAATATATGCAGATGGTAAATGTATACTGCCTGAAGAATTGGATTTGGCATCAGGTCTTCATAGATATTTGTTATATAATGCCATTTTAAATAATGATTCTTCAATTAATGATGGGAAAAATATTGGAGATCCAACTGAAATTTGTCTGTTGAATATGGCTGAAAAAACAGGTCTGATGGAAGCAGGAGTAACGGAAGAAGATATCAGAGACATGATGCCGCGTATGGAAGAAATTCCATTTGATTCTGATAGAAAACTGATGAGCAGCAAGTACCGTGTGCATGGAATACCAACAGTTTTTACAAAAGGCGCGGTGGACGTTTTGTTAGATAGAGTCCAGACCATTGCAACAAGTAAAGGGGTCAGATTAATCACAGAGGCAGATAAGACGGAAATTCTAAAACAAAATCAGATATTTTCAGAAAATGGCTTGCGGGTATTGGCATTTGTTTATCGGGAATGTAAGGAAAATGAAATATTGTCAATTAATAATGAATATGGGTATACATTTACCGGGTTGGTATCTATGGTGGATCCGCCAAGAGAAGAATCTGTAGAAGCGGTTGCAGATGCTATAAGTGCTGGTATAAAGCCAGTTATGATTACCGGGGACCATAAGGTGACGGCAACGGCTATTGCAAAACAGATTGGTATTTGCCAGGATCAGGATATGTCTGTTGCAGGACAGGAATTAGATAAGATGTCTGATGAGGAATTAGGACAGGCACTTAACAATATTTCAGTATATGCCAGAGTGTCACCAGAGAACAAAATCCGAATTGTTGATGCATGGCAGAGAAAAGGCAATATTGTTGCAATGACAGGAGATGGAGTGAATGATGCCCCTGCTCTGAAAAGGGCAGACATTGGTGTAGCAATGGGTGTGACAGGAACCGAAGTGTCAAAGGATGCATCTGCAATGGGGTTTGTCAAGTAAAGTGTGTA
>DKUB01000053.1:36724-59315 GCA_002490465.1 Lachnoclostridium sp. UBA7215 | reverse complement strand
TGGGGTCACTTCATATTGTCCATTCTATTATTCACGTACAATTACTGTCCCACTCTTAAATTTCCCAAATACTGCTGATAATATTTTATTTCAGAAAATATTTTTAACATTTACTTGACATGGAAGAAAATGTATACTATGATAAATAGGTATGTTTGTGCTATCGTCCGTGTCCGACACGCCAAACAGGTGATTATTATGGTAAAAATACAATGGAGGTGCTAGAATTGGCAAATATCAAGTCTGCAAAAAAAAGAATTCTTATTTCAGAAAAACGCGCAGAGAGAAATAAATCTGTTCGCTCTAAAGTAAAGACTGCCATCAAAAAGGTAGATGCTGCTATTGCTGCCAAAGATAAAACGGCTGCACAGGCTGCATTAAAAAATGCGATTTCTGAACTTGACAAAGCGACCAGGAAAGGAATCTTCCACAAAAATACCTGTGCAAGAAAAGTTTCCCGGCTTACCGTTGCCGTAAATAAACTTTCCTGATATTTTGATTACAATAAGCTGTCATGCAAAGCATGGCAGCGTTTGTTTATGGGGGTTTTTTATGAAAAAGAAAGATTATCTGTCCTGGGACCAATATTTTATGGGGATTGCCACTCTCTCCGCCATGCGGAGCAAAGACCCTAATACCAGCGTAGGCGCATGCATTGTAGATGAGGACAACAAAATCCTTTCTGTTGGTTATAATGGCATGCCCCACGGCTGTTCTGATGACGAATACCCCTGGGAACGCGAAAGCGAAAACCCCCTTGATACAAAATATCTGTATGTCTGCCATGCGGAACTAAATGCCCTGCTCAACTACTCCGGCACAAATTTGAGCAATTCACGCATTTATACAACGCTCTTCCCCTGCAATGACTGCACAAAGGCGTTAATCCAGTCCGGTATTAAGGAAGTGATCTACGGTGAAGACAAGTACGCTGACACCCCTTCTGTTATAGCGGCAAAAAGGATGATGAAATCGGCAGGAATACAATTCAGAAAATATGAAAATTCAAATACGGACGTACATATCATTCTCTGATCGTACGTCCGATTTCTTCTTTAAATGAGTTCCATTCATCTTCATGTTCAACAAAATAGAGCGGACAAAGTTTTCCTGTCACATCATAATGACGTATAATATCTTCCGTTGACAAATGATATTTTATACATAGATATGTAACAAGTTCTTTAAGTGCTGTCAGCGTCGCCTTATTAAATTCCCCCGATTTGTCCGGATGGCAGCACTCAATCGATATGGTGTCTGAATTTCTGTCGTTTGACGCATAAGCAATTTCATCCAGCGGGATACACTGAACAATCTGTCCCTCAAGCCCAATCACAAAGTGGCTGCTGGCATATATTTTCTTCTCTCTGTCTTTGTTTATTTCTTCTAAATTATTAAAATAATTTCGATTTGCCACGGCATCTGTTCCGGGATTTGCCGTATAATGTACAACAATCCCCCTGACTTTGCGCAGTGCTTTTCCCGGTCTCGAGTACTGATTCTTCTTTAGCAGCTTTTGTTGTATATTTATCTGCGGAAGCTCGCTTTGCGGTACCTCCGGCGGTTTCCCGAGTAATGTTGAGATAAGTGCACATATAATAATAATAAAAGCCGCTGCACCGCTAATCACCGCAGCGCAGCGGACAAATTTCCGACGGGCACTTCCCCTCCGGGTGTTCTCCCGTCGGGTAATTTTCCCCCGGGTAATTTTCCTCCGGGCAGTTTCCCGACGGTTATTCGGCCGGCTATTATACTTCCGGCGTATATCTCCACGCTGTTCCCTATTCCACACTATAATTTGGAGCCTCTTTTGTAATATGAATATCGTGAGGATGGCTCTCTTTCAAAGACGCTGCTGAAATCTTTACAAAACGGCCATTTTCCTTTAATTCTTCAATGGTTTTTGTACCGCAGTATCCCATTCCTGCACGTATACCGCCAATCAGCTGGAATACCGTATCCTCAAGAGTTCCCTTATAAGCAACACGCCCCTCTACGCCCTCCGGCACAAGTTTCTTGGCATCAGACTGGAAATACCGGTCTTTACTTCCGTTTTCCATAGCGGCAATCGAACCCATACCACGGTAAACCTTATATTTCCTTCCCTGGAATAATTCAAATGTTCCCGGGCTCTCGTCACATCCGGCAAAGATACTCCCCATCATGCAGACATTTGCCCCCGCTGCAATGGCCTTTGTCATATCTCCTGAATATTTAATACCCCCGTCTGCAATGACAGGAATACCATACGGTTTTGCTGCCTCATAAGCATTCATAATCGCTGTGATCTGCGGCACGCCAATTCCTGCTACTACACGTGTCGTACAGATGGAACCCGGCCCGATGCCGACCTTGACAGCATCCACACCAGCCTCAATCAGAGCTTTTGTCGCTTCCCCGGTTGCTACATTTCCAGCAATAATACCCAGTTCCGGATATGCATCTCTTACCATCCTGACTGATTTTAACACATTTGCCGAATGACCGTGGGCAGTATCAATGACAATAATATCTACTTTAGAAGCAACCAGCGCCTCCACACGCTCCATAATATTCTGTGTTACACCAACTCCGGCTCCACAGAGCAGACGGCCCTGCTTATCCTTCGCAGAATTTGGATATTTAATCTGCTTTTCAATATCTTTAATGGTTATCAGTCCGCTTAAATTTCCCTCTTTATCTACAATCGGGAGTTTTTCTTTCCTTGCACTGGCAAGGATTTTTTTAGCCTCATCCAGTGTAATTCCCTCTGGCGCCGTAATCAGACCGTCACTGGTCATACATTCTTTAATTTTGCGGGAATAATCCGTCTCGAATTTCAAATCACGGTTCGTAATAATTCCAACCAGCTTTTTCCCCTTTGTAATCGGCACACCGGATATACGGAATTTAGCCATCAGATTATTGGCATCCTCAAGCGTATGGTCCGGAGAGAGATAAAATGGGTCTGTGATAACACCATTCTCCGAACGCTTTACCTTATCCACTTCCTCTGCCTGCTGCTCAATTGTCATGTTTTTGTGAATAACACCTATACCACCCTGCCTTGCCATTGCTATTGCCATACGGTGTTCTGTAACAGTATCCATACCAGCACTCATCATGGGGATATTTAACTCAATATCCTTTGTCAGGTGAGTCTTCAGAGATACCTGATTCGGTATCACCTCAGAATAAGAAGGTACTAATAAAACGTCGTCAAATGTAATGCCTTCACCAATAATTGTTCCCATCTCTCTCTTCCTTTCCTTTTATGTATTTTTGATAATTTTCACTATTCTACCAAAATATGATATGCTTGTCAACAGGATTTTTTCTGCCAGAATGTCCACCCAATACACGGTTCAAAACCAATCTTTTTATAAAACAAATTATCTCCACCTGTCATATGGGTAGCCCCCAAAGGTTTCATACGCCGATACATCTCCGACAATGCAGCTGCTGCTAATCCCTTTCCTCGGTACTCCGGAATCGTGCATAATGGTTCCATATAAGCAAGATTATTTTCCGGCGTCCACCACATCCCGGCATAACATACATAATCTCCCTCTGCATTTTCAACAATTACACCATATTCCGCTGTTGCGTGCGGGGCGGCAAGCAAATAGTACCCGCCTTCTGCTTCCCCATTCCACGGGCCTTCTGTCTGTTCATGGTCAAAACCTTTCCAACAGCACTCCATTATTTTTTCAACACTTGCCTTCCCCGGCTCTACAAACTGAAATCCTTCCGGAAGTAAATATTCTAATGGTTCCCTGAAATCATAAACCATTTCATTATAACCGAACAACTTTGCATACCCGTGTTTCTCTGCTGCCCTCAACGCCGCATCCTGACTCTCAAACAAAACAAATCTCTGCTGTCCATCCATTCGCGGCATATCGTGCTCTGCATAATCCATCATTTCATCCACCAGTTCTTCATATCCGGGACGAATGGAAAAATAAATATCACTCACCGGATTTTCCATAAAACAGAATGCAACGATTCTGCCATCTTCTTCCCATATTCTGTTGCGATGTGTATAGGATTTGTCCATCCAGTCACTGGAAAGGGCATATTCCAGAAATGGAGCCGGTGCACCGTTTCTCCAATCTCTTTCATAAATCTCTACCATAAACTCTCTGATTTCCATAAAGTCGCATAAAATGCGAAAATTTCTCGTTGTAATATTTTTCATCTTCATGCCTCCATTATCCCGCATGAGGCGTGTTTCATTTAAATATCAAAAAAAACGAACTATTGCCTTACAATAATCCGTTCACTAAACAATATACAAATGATGCCATGGATACAAACTGTCAATCCATGCCAATTTTATTTTTATATGTAGTGAACAAATTAAGAAGTCTATTCTGACATAACAACAAAACACACCGAAATGCGTTACCTGTTTTTGTAGTTACATTCAAAATAGGACTACTTAATCATGTTCACACCTCCTCTGTGAATTCTCACAGACTATTTTAAACTGTACTGCCCAAAATGTCAAATCAACTTCCTGCCAGTGCATCAATCAATCTCTGAATACTATTTTCAAGAGTGCTTTCGCCCCAGCCAAGATTCCATTCATCCTTTGATCCACTGTCAGATACAACATAGATCGCTGTTGCCTTACGAGAACGGAAATTTGCGATTGCAAATAGTCCTGCTCCTTCCATCTCAACGCATTTAGCACCCATATCGTTAAAATAATATCGTCCTCTCCATTCAGGCTGAACATATCCGCCATCCGTTGTCCAATGGTAACCACGAATACAGGATATCCCCTTTTCCTCCAACTCCAAACAAAAAGAATCTGTCAAATCCTTTGTTGATTCGATTCGTTCACCCTTAAATCCATATAATCTGGTTATAGAGGTATCGTTATAAGCCCCATCGGTAAGAATGTAATCTCCAATCTTATTCCCACCGGCAAATCCTACATGAATCAGTTCTTTCACTCCTGCTGCATATAAATCCTCTGCTTGAGTTGCCAGTCCCGGTGAACACATCTCACCCTTTGCGAAACCTAAATTGCTGTTATGATTCATTACATATATGCCTCCACCAACATTAAATGTAAGCGTGGAGGCGTTCTTTGCGAGCATCGTATCAAACAGGCTATCCGCCAGCAAATAAACTCTTTTTGGCACCTTTGTCTGATATTCATCAAAATCAAGCCCCTGCAGTTCAATCTCTTTTCGGACAAGAACAGATGGGGCATTATAGAAAGCCGGGTCTATATCAAATTCTCTTTTTCGCATAATGGAATATAACAATAATTTACCATTTAATTCTTAAGTCAATATCACTCTCTTTATATCATTACATGTATAAGAAATTTCTCCCATATTTTAATCCTCAATTACTTTTATTTCATCTGTATTGGGTATATCCATAGTAATAACAAATAATATTTTCCACTATTCCAATATTATATGTCATACAAATCAGCGATGGATAAAAATACTCCATGCAGATTAACTTCACTTTCCCTTAGTTCTTTTAAAGAATCTATATATCCCTGTACATGTTCTCCAAAATCTGCCACATTACTATTGTAAGAACAATCATCCGTCATTTTCTTTAAGATGGTAACTTGATGCGAGCATATTCTGGCCATTTCAATATAACTGTTAATCGTATCTGTTTTATAGGGAGCTGCTGCCAGTTCACGAAATACTTTTGACATTGCTGTCCGTTTATCCATAACTGATATGGCATTCCACCACGTAAAAAACTTTAAATTTTCCTTTTCTCCCTCCGCGAAATCATTAAAGTTTTTTAAATCCTCCATCCACTGGTCATATGCATGGATTCCAAAGTAATAAAATCCTTTTCCATATCGCGCGGTGTCATATTCCTTCTTTTCCATATCGCGCGGTGTCATATTCCTTCTTTTGCATATCGTAATACTGTATACTATTCTTGATTCCCTCAATCATGGAAGCAGTATAATCCATTGACTTTTGTCCATTATTTTCTATAAAAACAAAATAGGGAAACAAATCATTATAGTTATAGCGAACGGCAGCATCCCAGTCCGGTTCTGCGGCACAGGAATCAATATATGGGCGAATCAGCATAACATCCCCTTCTGACTCGTATCCAAATAAAACAGATAAATTTTGTCCTCTGTCTAAACATAAAACAGGTACTCCATTATCGATAGATTGAATAATTCTTTCCTTAATTTTTTCTCTGTTGTTTTCGTCCTCGACCACTGCAAATTCATATTCCGTCAACTCAGATAACAACTTAAATTCAGGATGGAATATTCCCGGCAAAAGTTCCCCTCCCCAGCGTTTTCCACTTAAAGCCTTAAACCATCTTACAATCAGGCCCTCCCCGGAAGCAGCCATTAATGTGTACTAATCCAAGTTGCTCTTCAAACATTTCAACGCCGATTCCATGGCCCCTATATAAGAATTATCTCTTTGCAATCCTAAAATAAGAACAGGAACATTTTTCAGCCACTTGCCTTGCATATTCTGTTTCATATAAACCTCCTCTCTAACTCCAAAAATCCACAACCCAACGGACGAGGATATCCCCCTCTCATTGGTTTGTGGATTTTAACAGTCACTTTATTTCTGTACCTTTTCTACAATGTTCGGACATTTTGCCCGCATCATGTCCACCATTTTCTCACTTGGCTCAAACAGAAGCAATACCTTTTCTTCACCTTTATCCGGCAGACGGGTAGCAATGCCGTAAAGTCCGGCGCCGCCATTTCGGGAAGAATAATCTCTCTGCTCCAGATGTCTGTAACCGGCCAGCCTCTCCGACTCAAACGGCGCGATGGCATCGGCATTCTCAATTTCGATGCGAAGAATATTTTTTCGCCTCTCTCCGCCCTGAATCATATCGAAGTCAAGCTGTCCATCACAATAAATATATTCCCAGGTCACTTTAAACCTCGGCCAGTACCAGATTAACGCTGCACCGCCTGCTACTGCCACTAACAAAAGCAAGCGTTGAAACAAAGACGCAAACACAAGCAGAACAACAATCGTAACCAGTAATATTTTAAGAATAATCACTCCTGCCGATGTTTTTCTCTTTGCCGTTGCTTCTGTATATGACTGTTCCATTTGAACCCTCCTAATTGTTTACATCATTCCCATGCCGCCGGCACCGCCTGCTGGCATTGCCGGAGTATCTTCTTTTATATTAGCAACAACGGATTCTGTTGTCAACAGGGTAGATGCAACACTTGTAGCATTCTGCAGCGCGCTTCTTGTTACTTTAGCAGGATCCAGAATACCGCTGTCAACCATATTGGTGTACTCCTGTTTCAAAGCATCAAAGCCGTAACCAGCCTCTCCGGCACGTACCTTATCAATAATAACAGAGCCCTCCAGACCTGCATTTTCTGAAATTCTGCGAAGCGGAGCTTCCAGCGCTTTCAGGATAATATTGGCACCTGTCTTCTCATCTCCCTCAAGAGTGGCAGCAAGTTTTTCAACTTCCTTGCTGGCATGGATATAAGCGGAACCACCACCGGAAATAATACCTTCCTCTACCGCAGCTCTTGTTGCAGCCAGAGCATCCTCCATGCGAAGTTTAGCCTCCTGCATTTCGGTCTCTGTTGCCGCACCGACACGGATAACCGCTACACCGCCAGCCAGTTTTGCCAGTCTCTCCTGCAGTTTCTCGCGGTCAAAGTCAGATGTTGTCTCTTCAATCTGATTTTTAATCTGAGAAATACGGGAGTCAATGTCAGCTTTCGCACCTTCACCATCTACGATAATTGTGTTCTCTTTCTGCACCTTTACAGATTTTGCACGGCCAAGCTGGTCCATTGTCGTCTCTTTCAAATCAAGACCGAGTTCCTCTGAAATAACCTCACCGCCTGTAAGAATTGCGATATCTTTCAGCATTTCTTTTCTTCTGTCACCGTAGCCAGGAGCTTTCACTGCCACAACATTGAACGTTCCACGAAGTTTGTTAATAACAAGTGTGCTGAGCGCTTCACCCTCAACATCCTCAGCAATAATCAGAAGTCTTGCACTTGCCTGCACAACCTGCTCCAGAAGAGGCAGAATTTCCTGTATATTAGAAATCTTTTTGTCTGTAATCAGGATATATGGATTATCCAGAACAGCCTCCATTTTGTCCATATCCGTAGCCATATAAGCGGAAACATAGCCGCGGTCGAACTGCATTCCCTCTACCATATCAAGCTCTGTCTTCATTGTCTTGGATTCTTCAATTGTGATAACACCGTCATTGGAAACCTTTTCCATGGCATCGGCAACCATTTCACCAACCTGCTCGTCTCCGGCAGAAATCGCTGCCACCTTGGCAATCTGCTCTTTTCCGGAAAGAGTGGAACTCATACCCTGTATTGCTTCTACCGCAGCTTCTGTTGCCTTTTTCATGCCCTTACGCAGGATAATCGGGTTTGCCCCTGCTGCCAGGTTTTTCATTCCCTCGTTAATCATTGCCTGTGCGAGAACCGTAGCGGTTGTCGTACCGTCACCCGCAACATCATTTGTTTTTGTTGCCACTTCTTTTACAAGCTGAGCACCCATATTTTCAAAAGCGTCCTCAAGCTCAATTTCCTTTGCAATTGTCACACCGTCATTCGTAATAAGAGGTGCGCCAAAAGATTTATCAAGAACAACATTTCTTCCCTTTGGTCCCAATGTAACACGTACTGTATCGGATAATTTATTTACGCCTGCCTCTAAAGCCGCTCTGGCCTCTGCGCCAAACTTAATTTCCTTTGCCATAATTTCATTCCCTCCTAAATCTACTAGTCTTATTCTACGATAGCCAAAATATCACTCTGACGGACAATGACAAACTCGTCACCATCTAATTTAACATCCGTTCCGGCATATTTGGAGTAAATCACCTTATCTCCCGGCTTCACTTCCATTTTTACTTCTTTTCCATCTACCATACCACCCGGTCCAACAGCAACGATTTCTGCCTGCTGTGGTTTTTCCTGTGCCTGCCCTGGCAATACAATACCGGACTTGGTTGTCTCTTCTGCATCTAATTGTTTCAATACAACTCTGTCGCCTAAAGGTACTAATTTCATATTTGGTTCCTCCATTTCTATTTTTTGTTAGCACTCTTTATAATTGAGTGCTAACTCACTGGCTCTATAATAAAAAATAATGGAAATATTTGCAACATCTTTTCTATTTCTATATCCCCACAAATTTAATGATATTCTTATTATATCTCTCTATTACTCTTTTTTTCTCATTTTTTTAACTTGTTTTGTAAATCTGCAAAATATGTTACACTGTTTTTACAATATTCAACAGGAGGTGGCAGAATGCCTGAAATATTATATGACATACCCGTAAAGGATATATTTGATCACATGGAAACTTCTCCCGCAGGGGAATGTCCGGTATGTGCTATGAGGAAAAAACTGGATGATGACGAGGTTGCCTTTGCTATGGGGCCAAGCTATATGGAAGACGACATTCGCCTCACAACAGACAAAATAGGATTTTGTGCTCATCATATGCAGATGATGTACGACTTTGAAAACCGCCTGGGACTGGGACTGATTTTGAATACCCATATGCAGCATATTATCAGCCAGATAGAAAAACTGCAAAAAAAAGGACGGTCTCCCGGCGGCAGCCTGTTTCACAAAAAATCTGAATCCGCTGTATTTGAGTACACAAAAAAAACTTCTGAATCCTGCTTTATCTGCGACCGGATTCAAAACACCTTTGAGCGCTATCTTGTCACCACACTGAAATTATATGAAAAAGATGATGCTTTCCGTGACAAATTTAAAAGCTGCAGGGGATTTTGCTTAGAACACTATGGAATATTATATGAAATGGCGCCAAAACATCTTCATGGCTCCGTTTTAGAAGAATTTACCGATGACCTGAATAAAGTATTTCTGGATAACTTCAAACGCATGCAGGACGAAGTTTCCTGGTTTGTAGACAAATTCGACTACCGGAACGCTGATGCCCCATGGAAAACATCCAAAGATGCATTACCACGGGCAATCACAAAGGTAAACAGCATACAGCTTCCCTCATAGTATCACCACAGACGGCAGCCCCAATTTGTGGCAGCCCCAATTTATGGCAAGCCAATTTGCGGTAGCCTCAATTTTACGGCAGCCTCAATTGAGGATTGAGGCTGGAATTCGGAGGAAAATTTATTCCTCCGCTCCAGAGCCGCTTTTTAATTTTTCTTTCAGGTCAAATGCTTTATCCTTAATTCTCTTCTGGGCATCTTTTGCCACAAGAACTTTCGATACATATCGCTTGGCCGCATCTTCCTTGCCAACCCTGCGCGCAAGTTCTGCCAAAAGATATAATGTTGTGTACTGGTCCATACCGCACATTGGAAAGTCTTCTTTTCCAAATGCTGCCTCAAAGCCCTCAAATGCATTGCCAAGGAGCTCCTTCTCTTCCTGCATCAGCTCTTTGACTTCTTCCTTATCATACTCACCATGCATTAAATCTTCCCTTTTCCCGCGGAATAACCAGGCAAGTTTTAAACAGGTATAAGCGCGTTCACTGCTCTTTCCACTCTTTACAACTGTATTCAGGAGCGCCATTTTATGTTTGAGGATTGCATCGTCATAAGAATATATCTTTCCCTCTTCCTTCTGTGGTGTAAACGTTGCAGAAATCTGCTCTCGTATCGCTTTTGCCTGGCTCGCCATCACAAAGTTAAAATAGCGGTTCAAAGCGGCATAACCACATTTCGGACACAGGATAGCATCATATTTCAGGGAATCCACACCCTGATAGCGCGGCCGCAAATCAGAATCCGCCCCCACTAAACGTACCTTTCCCGTGCGAACCATCTTACTCTTAAATTCATTGTCGCACACCGGACAGGTGTAGCTCTTGTCAAAGACCAGATCCTCTTCAGAGATTTCCTCCTTATGCTCTTTGCCCTCTGCACCTTCCTTTTTGGGTGCAGCTTCCTCATATACTTCTACTTTTTCTACATTTTTCAGGCCCAGACTTTCAAGGCCGGCAAAAATATTAGCCATTCTTTACATTCCCTTTCTTTAAATCCTTCATTACTTTATACAATCGCCAATAGTTACATAATCCACACAGACCACCCCTGTCTGCTGACATCAGGGAATTCAGCCGGGACGATATGAACTCTTCAGAGAAACAATCCGGTTAAATACCTTATGTTCCTGCGTTGTATCCTTGCTGTCCACACAAAAGAATCCGGTACGCATAAATTGGAATTTATCTCCCGGTACAGCATCTGCCAATGCCGGTTCCATGTAACACTCCTTTAAAACTGTAAGGCTGTTCGGATTTACATTAACAGAACCATCCCCGTTGTAAACACCCTTTTCCTCATCAACAATATTTTCATAAAGACGGACTTCTGCGGTCACCGCTGTCGGCGCTGCTACCCAGTGAATGGTGCCTTTTACCTTTCTTCCGGTAAATCCGGAACCACTCTTCGTCTCCGGATCATAGGTACAGTGCACGGTTGTTACATTTCCGTCATCATCTGTCTCATACCCCGTACATGTAACAAAATACGCACTCATCAGCCGCACTTCATTTCCCGGAAAAAGACGGAAATACTTTCTTGGGGGTTCGATTTTGAAATCCTCCCTCTCAATATATAGTTCTTTGGCAAAAGGAACCTTACGTGTGCCCAGCTCAGGATTTTCCTGATTGTTCGGCACATCCAGATACTCTGTTTTCCCATCCTCATAATTGTCAATCACAAGTTTTACCGGGTCAAGAATTGCCATCATACGGGACTGGGACATCTTTAAATCCTCACGGATACAATACTCAAGCATTGCATAATCCACGGAGCTGTTTGACTTGGATACACCGCATAGCTCCATAAACTTCCGAATAGAGGATGCTGTATATCCTCTCCGCCGCAGTGCCGTAATTGTCACAAGGCGGGGATCATCCCAGCCATCTACAATACCGTCTTCCACAAGCTTTTTGATATACCGCTTCCCGGTCACAACATTTGTCAGATACATCTTGGCAAACTCAATCTGACGCGGCGGAACTTCAAACTCACACTCTCTGACAACCCACTCATACAGCGGGCGGTGATCTTCAAACTCCAGTGTACAGATAGAATGCGTTACTCCCTCAATCGCATCTTCAAGCGGATGTGCAAAATCATACATTGGATAAATACACCACTTATCCCCTGTATTGTGATGTGTCATATGGGCTACACGGTAGAGAACCGGATCACGCATATTGATATTCGGTGAAGACATATCGATTTTGGCCCGGAGAACACGGGAACCATCCTCACATGCCCCATTCTTCATTTCCTCAAAGAGCCTTAAATTCTCTTCCACGGAACGATCGCGGTATGGACTGTTTTTGCCTGGTTCTTTCAGTGTACCCCGGTACTCCCGGATTTCCTGGGCAGATAAGTCGCATACAAAGGCTTTCCCTTTCTGAATCAGTTTAACAGCGCATTCATACATCTGATCATAGTAATCCGATGCAAAGTAAACCGGAGGTTTTTCACCACAAATCCACTCAACGTCCTCCGTAATCGACTGCACATATTCTACCTTTTCCTTCTGTGGGTTGGTATCGTCAAAGCGCAGATTAAAGGTTCCCTTATATTCCTTTGCCAGTCCCTGATTTAATACAATGGACTTCGCATGTCCAATATGCAGATAACCATTAGGCTCTGGTGGAAATCTTGTTACTACTTTCTGATAAACACCATTTTCCAAATCCCGGTCTATCTCATTCTGGATAAAATTTCTGGTTACCATCTCCTCTTGCCTCTCCGACATTTCCTCTATCCCCCTTAATGTATCTTCTATAATATCATATCACAAAGTTTATATTTCGCAAAGAAAAAAATTCATAACCGTCTGTACTTTGCCAGGCTGAGTAGCTTTTAACTACTCAGCCTGATGATAGCGTTTTGCTCCGGCCTGGCAGCAACGTCTAGTTCCTGCTTGGCAGCAGCGTTTAGCTCCGGCCTGCTGCCTCAAGCACAGCGTAAAAACTCTCCTTCGGATCATCCAGGCTGTTCCCAAACAAAATCGGCCGGCTGTCCTTCCGCCACGACTTAATATCCAACAGACCCCAAATAGTGACACCCGTAATGCCTTTGGCATTCACTTTTGTATCCCTGTTTTTCTGTTTCTGGATTATAAGCGTCATCAAATCCCTGTATTTATCGGCCTGGGTCTGTAATGTATCTCCCTCTGCAATTCCCATATCAAGTTCCGTTACATGGATTTCTAATCCGGATGCCAGGAAAGTATCTAATGCTTTCCCATACTTCTCCAAATCCGGATATTGCGTATCAATATGGCTCTGCATTCCAATTCCGCCACATATTTTTGCCTCTTCCCCCTCATTAATATATTGGATAAGGCTTACAATTTCATCCGCGCAGTCATACTCATTATAATCATTATAGAAAAGCGTCACCTCATTTTGCAGGCCATACTCCTTCAACATATCATAGGCAACCGAAAAAGCTTTTTTCACATATGTGGGGCTTAATCCCATATCACCATATACATCTACCCATGTCGGGCTGACCGGATCATTTTTCCGATGGATATACTCATTTGCCACATCCCAACAATACACAATACTTCCAGCTTTTTTTGCAGACAATGTCTTTTCTTTCTCCATCACATGTTTCATTACGGTTCTGACATAGAATTCCAGCCTTGCATCCATTACTTCTTTACTTACCACGGCGCCAGACTCTGTATATCCTGTCCTGAAAAACGCAGGATTCGTCTGCTGGTGCCACATAAGCACATGGGCGCGCATCTTAATACCATATTTATCCGCTATTTCAAGTACCTTGTCCACAGAGTTAAAATTCAGCTGCGGCACTGTCGCCTCTTTATAAGAATCCGGAATCACATAGCCTCTCGCCTTCGCATCTGCAACCGAAATCGGGGCTCCGCCATACCTGTTAAAAATCTGATCCGGCTTCATTTCATTTTCCAACGAAAAACTGTTAAACTGCTTCTGAACGAATTTCATCGTTGTATCATTCTGCATCTGTGTTCCCTGATTCCATGAAGTATTATAGCTGATGCAGGTTCCAAAATAAGGGAAAATATTCTGATAAGCATCTTTCAGGCTGGCGAGCGACATCGGGTCAAGTCCCGCTTTTCCCTCAGACTCCTGACGGATGACAACATCATCTATCAGTAAATCATAATTTCCGTCCGGCCCCTCAAAATAAAAGGAAAGACTCTGGAAACTTGTCGGCACCTCATAGGTACCCTCCAAATGTGTCCACTCACCGCTTTTACAGGAGAGTTCTTTAATTTCCGGATATGACTCATCCAGCGTACAGGAAAGTTTAATCCGCTTATCTGCACCGCTGTCCTGGCGCACCCAGGCAGAAAAGCTGTATTTCGCACCTTTTACAATCGTATCGGTCACAATCAGGTTTGCCCCATGCCAGTTCTGGGTACGGCCGGTAACCTGCAGGCACTTTCCTGTATGGCCTCCTGCCACACTGCTTAACTTCTCGCTTCCGCCTCTTCCGGTAAACCCATCCGTTCCGTTTTCAAAGTCTGCCTTCTTATATTCAACCGGAGTAAATCCGGGAGCGGCAGACGGCGCTGCTGTCGGTGTTACTTTCGGAGTTACCTTTGGCGTCACAATTGGCGTTGCCGTAGGCAGCGCTGTTTTATCCGGCTCTGTGCTCGGCTGCAATGTTGGCACAGCACTGGATTCTGTCGGTTCCGGTACCGGTGTATTGGCGTCCGGCGTTTTTGCCGGCAACACTGATTTCTTTGGTTTAACCGTTATGGTACACTTCAGGCTTGTCCATTTATTTCCCCTCTTCGCCCGGCAGGTTAACGTTGCTTTTCCTGCTTTTTTTGCCTTAACGTTTACGGCAAATCGGCCGCTTTTTTTCACAGACGCTGCCTTTTTGCTGCTGATTTTCCATTTTGTACTGCGAACTTTAAATTTCGCTGCCTTTTTTATAGATATCTTTACTGTTTTCCCAACTTCAACAGTAACCTTCTTTTTTGTCAGCTGCAGCTTTGCTGCCGCATCTACCTCCCCGCTCACAACACAGGAAGATATTACCCCTGCTGCCAAAGCAAGCGCTGTAAGTCTGGCTGTCATGCGTTTTAATTCTTTTCTCCTCATAATTCTTTTGTTCCTCCCCGAAAAAAAATTTCTTTGATATAATAATACCGTAGAAACATTCTGTTGGCAATCACTTTTTGATTTTCACTTTTTTACCCACTCCCTTTGCGCGCAACAATTTCTTATAAGCCTTCACCTTTTTTGCCGGAACCTTTATAACCGCTTTTGCAGAAATTCCTTTAAAAGCTTTGCTGCCTACACGTTTGGCTGTCAGCGCATTTGTTTTTATTGTCATGCTCTTTAATTTTTTACAACCGGCAAATGCCTTTTTCCCGATACCAGTTATTTTATAACCGGATATTTTATAAGTTCCGCCTTTCATTTTTACTTCACCGGGAATATTCAGGGATACAAACTTCTTATCTGATTTTTTCCTCGTTGTCCCTGTCAGGATAACCTCCCCTTTTCCCCCGGTACCTGCTTTTACAACTTTATATTTGTATGTTCCAGCCGTCACCGTCTGTCCTGCCTTGCCCGCACTTTGTGCGTTACCCGGTTTGTTTGGTTTGTTTTCAACCGCTTTTGTATCCAGAACAACATAGGTCAAATCAGAACCTGTCAGACAACAGACATCACCTGACACCTCTGATTTTAATTGTTTCAGTTGTCCACTTTTGGGGGAATAGGAATAGGCATTTATTGCCTGTCCGGACTGCGCAAGCTGTCCTGGCTGCTGCACAGGAATAAAAAGTTTATAATTCTCTGTCAGTTTCGCCTGGTTTGCCATCTCTATTTTATATACAACCGGATTGTCAAGACCATTCGCAGCCTTTTTATAAATATCGGTATCCTCTGACAGCTGTTCTGCCCGAATCGATGCCGATGTATTACCGGAGGGATACCTCACCGTGGCAAATATTCCCGTATTCTCATCCACAGCCGTAAGCTCTCCTGCTGTGGAAGGATTTTTCCTGCCCCTGCCAAAGTTCGTGCCTATATTGGTGATTTCGCAGCCATATCCTGTCACATTTGCCTTTTGCCCCTGCAGCTGAAGCCATACTCCGACAGCTCTGCGTGCCATAAGCCTTTTTAACGCAGGAATTCCCGCCACTGCGTCCCCCGGCTGATTTATTCCATTCAGATAATACACATTTTCACGCAGCTGTTCTGTCTTTGCCGCCTCCGAAACCTGCGAATAAAAAACATCAATCGTCTTTGCAAAACGGGCAGGCTCTACTGTCTTTCCATCTGAAGTCGTACCTCCAACGGAGACAAGTTTTGCGCAGTCTTCCATATACATATGGTATTTCTCCATCAGCGATTTATTTTGATAAATCACATGAAAGAGCGGCGCCGTCTTATAGATGGCACTCTCCGACATATTTCCGTAATATCCTATATCACCAAAAAAGCTGCTCAAATACATCTTATTGATATCCCAATTGGCAACCTCCTCTGCTGTATTGGAGCCGTTCCAGTTGGCTGTCCCCCATGCCAGATCATAGTCCCATGGCACAAACAGGGATTTCCCCTGTTCATCTACATACACGCCGTAATTTTGTCTGTATGTAAACATATTATCGAGCTGCACCAGAAAACTATGTGTGGCAAAATATCGCACGGCTTCGTCCGTATCCATCACAGATTCCAGAAGTTCCAGGTATTTTTTGCTGTTTACATCAATCGGTTTTGAATCAAAATCTTTTCCATTGCTGAGCAGCTGAACTCTCCGGTTCCACGTCAGCGCTTTTGGCAGCATAACCGCTACATCCTGCAATGTTTCGTCATCCGCTTCCCATATGCTCTGATAAGCGCTCAGCGCACCATTTGCATAATATACTCCGTCTCTCATAACGAGAAGCCCTGCCCCGTTCAGCGCCTCCATCGTAAATTCCTGACCGCCGCTCTTTGTAAGACACTGTTCCAGTTCCCTGTCAAAATGATATTCCATGCTCGTATAAGATGGTTTCACCAAAAAACTGCTCACTTCTTTTGATGAGGCGTTCTGGTAACGCTCAATAATGGCTCTGTCCATTGACTCCACCATAAAATATACACCGTAATATGCTCCATTTATGTACAATCTGGCAAGGCTGTACTGTGGAGTCGGCAGACCCATCTCATCCATCAGCCGCATGGCATGGTATTCCTTTAATATTGTCTTATCAAAAAAACAGTTATTAAAACTGATTTTGGAACATCCATAAAAATTCTGTTTTTCGCCATAATCTTTCTTTTTGATATATTTTCCAAAATTCAGTGTAAAGGAAAATCGGTCGCTCGATGTGTCGTTTGTGGCACCCAACGTCCAGTTTCCCTTTGTTTTTATTCCGGCATAACCAAGCGTTGTATCTCCTATTTTTACGCTTTTGGTCATAACGGATGGTTTTTCCATGGCATTTTGCAGCATATAATTGAGGTTATTTTCTTCCATCTCCACGGAAACCGTCTGTATGGTATCTTTCGTAAAATATTTCTCATACTTTTTGTCCTTTGCCTTCTGCACCACACCCTCCGGTATTTTATAATCCCCAGGAGGCGTATTGTTTACATCCGATAACGGAACACGTTTTGAGCGGTCAGTCCCATGATTCTGAAACATAAACTCCCCTGCCGCCTGTGCAGCCGGCGCCTGCCAATAAGTCAGACCTGCTGATAAAAACATAACCACAGCCAAAAAAATATAACAGACCTTTCTCCTATAGTTTTGCATAAAAGCCCCCATTTCCAAAAGTATGTTCAATAATTTCATTATAACAACTTCCGGATTATTTTCAAGGGATTAGAAGGAGGCCCTGGGCAACCACTTAACAATTTAAGCCAATACGGCAATATCATACGGTTCTTGTCCGGTATAGCACTCCCAACAAAAAAGACCCGGCGTAAACACGCGGGTCTTTTTCTAATTTTCTGCAGATATTATCTCCCAGAATTCTTCTAATGTCAGGTTATATTTTTTCATGTATTTTGAAGCTTTCTCTCCCACATACCGGAAATGCCAGGGTTCGTAGCGGATACCTGTTATTTTTTTCTTATCCTCCGGATACCGGAGAATAAAACCATAGCGGTGACAGTTTTCTCTGAGCCAGATATTTCCAGGTTCCCTCTCCTGCGAAGAATCCATATTGATATTTCCGGAACACAAAATATCCAGTGCCAGTCCGGTCTCATGTTCCGAGTGTCCCGGCTCCATTGTCTCCTGCAGCGTCTCCTCAAGCGCTTCTTCATAAGAAGCACCCCTTTGCATTTCCTTCCTTACGTCTTCATCTATCAATTTCTGCTGTTTCTCCCTGCTTCGCCAGGCAGATGCAATCCAGAAATGATGCCCCTCTTCCCCGGCATCATGCAGCATACGGACTAATGCCCGATACAACCGCTTAGATGCCTGAAGTCTTCCATTGCATATTGTTCTCAGCGAGGCGTTATAACTTTTATCCAGAGCATGTTCCTTATTTACAAGAACAAGATTTACAGGATTTTTTCTATATATTCTACAGGCCTTTTTATTGCTCATTCCCCGCTGTTTCGCTGCCTCACCCCCTTTCCCAATGGTTGTTGTATCTTTCTGCTCAGTATCTCCGCCTTTGTCTGTAACCGGAATTCCTGATTTTGCAAAAGAAAGCCAGAAAAAAATAATTCCTTCTATTAACAAAACCAATCCAACCGCAGCAAAAACTCTCCTTACCCTCATTTTTCTTCCTCCCTATCTCAGATTTTTCATTCTGAAATAAGGATAAACCGGCGCTGTATCTATTTTTAAACAAAAGCATATCAAAATTGTAACATTTCTTCTATTGGTATCCCCACTCTCCAAGTCCGGTTCCCATACACATCAGTTATAAGATAATTATACAATAAAAGCTCATATGAGTTTTCAAAAATAATATATCCCTGCATCTCGCTTTCCACTTTGCTCAGACAGATATTGTCGTCCTGATAGGAAAAGTTATAATAGCGGAGCATTCCCTCCCACCAGTTATAATATAATGGCTCATATCCCTTATAGCTGCCTCCATATCCTCCCGCATCATATCCTGCCACCGGCACATCCACGCTGCTCACAGTATTGTTCCCACTGCTGTTTACAACACTTTTTTCAAGATAATAGATTTTGTGATATTCCTCGTCCAGATAGAGAATAACTCTTCTGTTGTCATTTTCATACACCAGTCTCCAGCAGCTCACAGAACCGCAAAACACATAGCGCTCATAGGAAACAAGTTCCTTCTTTTTCAACCTCTTAAGCTTTACTTCGCTCACAAGCACATTCTGTTTCCTGAGTTTGGAAAGCTCCTGATTCGCAATTTTTGTAAGTGAAGCCTTATTCATTCCCGCCCCCAATTCACTTACCCTAACTGCCTGCATCTCCCCTTTGGTGTGAAACATCTTCGTAATTACATGCAGCTTTTCAACAAAGGAATCATAGGACACCTCAAAGGTATCGACATGAATATCCGTATATGTGACGCGGTTCAGCATATCATTATCGTAGTGCTGATAATAATATTTTGGAAAAATAAGCGCCAGAACAAACAGCAGCGCTACACAAAATATACCTATTGCCGTCATATACATCTGCCTTAGCTTTCTTTTATGAAAGATATTCATTGTCAGCTCCTTTCCAAACAGCGGCTTCACTGTCAAAAAAACGGATTCTTACTTCTGTTCCCTCTCCAAGACGGCTCTGAATCTCCCATTTTGCATGATGGCACTTTATAATAACCTGACACAGTGCCATTCCCATCCCCGCTCCTCCTTCTTTTCTGGCACGGGATTTATCTACCATATAAAATGGCTCCGTAATTTTTTTTATTTCATCCTCCGGAATGCCCTGTCCATTATCTTTCAGCAAAAAACAGTAACCGTCCTCTGTACACTGTCCTTTCCATAAAATCTTTCCGCCAATATCACACGCTTTCCTTGCATTATCGATTAAATTGAGAAAAAGAGAAGACAACAAATCCGAATCCCCGTATACAACCCCCTCTTCTGCTTCATATTCAAAATTTATTTCTTTCTTCTGCAGCAACTTTTCTGCCATCGCTATAACATATTCCATAAAGATACTGACATTAATATTTTGAAACTGCAGTTCCTGCTTGCTCACATATGTCAGTTCCATCATTTTTAATGCCAGGCGCTCAAGCCTTTTCCCCTGCTGAAAAATATAATTAGCAGAAAGGGAAATTTCTTCTTCTGACAATTCCCGGGAACGAAGTATATCCGCATAGCCGATAATGGACGTCAGCGGTGTTTTCAGTTCATGGGAAAATGCCTCCGTAAACTCTTCCTGCCTCCTTGCATCCTCCTCCAGCTTCCATATATTTTCCTCTAACTGCCCCGCCATACGGTTAAAATCCCGGCCAAGTACCGCCACTTCATCGTTTCCCTTTTCTTTTACCCTGCACTTAAAATCTCCACCAGCAAATGCCTGGGTCACCTGCGACAATCTGCGGATTGGCCGGGTAAAATGAACCGAAAAAAAAGCAATTACAATGGTAAACACAGCGGAAACCACAAGAAGAGCCACAACATAACGGTCATATAAACTGCTCCTGCTCTGGTAAATGTGGTCAATATTCCGGTGGATTTCCAACATATATTCCCCCATGCTGCTCTGCACCCGGCAAAGCGTCTCAAGGTAATAGTGTCCCTCCCGTTTAGCAATCTGCCAGACACCGGAAGTATCCTTCTCTATTTTTTCTACAAGCTCACTCTGATAACTGCTGTTCTGATAAACAGCTCTCTTCTTATTATTGTATAACACGATAGTATCCTGATCATTGATCAGGCTTTTTTTTAAAGACATGGCAATTTGGGCCGCTGCCATATCCGCTGCCTGATACCCCGCCGGCAGCCCCTCTAAAGATGCCACAAGTGCATATTGATAAGTTTTTATTTCTTCAATGCTCTGTTCCGTCTCCTGATTTAACATTGTCCGGAAAGCCATATGCATCAATATATTGCCAAATATCATAAAAGACAAAATAATAACACACATCATGGCAATAAACTGTTTCCAAAACAGTTTCATGTTCCATCATCCGCTTTCTCTTCCATTGTTGTATTAAGCCGATATCCCACCTTATAAATTGCTTCTATCTGTTTCTCAAGTCCCGCTTTCCTTCTAAGGCGCTGCACGTGCAAATCCACCGTCCTGCTGTCTCCCATATAGGTGCTCTGCCATACATGCTCATAAATCACTTCCCGGTACAAAGCAACATTCGGATTGCGGGCAAACAGTAAAAGCAAATCAAACTCTTTATAGGTTAGCCTCAGAGGCTCACCCTTTTTTGTCACCCTGCGGGAATCAATGTCAATATGTAGATCCAATACATCCATACACTGCTCTGTCTTATTCAGACGGCGCAGGACATTTTCGACCCTCGCTAACAATTCCACAATTTCAAAAGGCTTTGTAATATAGTCGTCCGCCCCACTCCGAAGTCCGCGCACTTTATCTGCTGTCTCCCTTTTTGCCGTAAGAAAAATCACTGGCATTCCAAGGCTTTTGGCATAATCGAGCAGTTCGTATCCATTAATTCCAGGCAGCATAATATCAAGCAGACACAAATCATAATGTCCTGCCTGCATCATATCTGCCCCCTCATTCCCATCATTCGATACCTCACAGATATATCCGGCATTTTTCAAACTCATGCAAATCAAATTGGCAATTGCCTCTTCATCCTCTACTACTAAAATACGATTCATCACTTTTCCCGTCTCCCTTTATCCACTGTGTCATATCTCTACTAATATATTATACCAAAATTTAGCATGGTTTTGTATCATAGTTGTAACAAAAAACGGACAGTACACTGAGTGAACTGCCCTTATGTTTAAAAAAACCAGTATAAATCAGAGAATTTTTTCTATGATTTATACTGGCTTCTGTCATATATTTCTATTTAAAATCATGCCCGCCAATACGAAGTTTTGCACGGCTCAATCTCTGACTGAAGAAATGATACTTCCTCATATTAATGGTGCGTCCTTTAAACGTTACATGGTCCTGCCCGGAAAGTGCCGCCTTTGCTGCCTTTACACAGGACTTTCTTGCGCCCTTTTTATAAGCCCCTGCCTTATATTTTTTCAGCTCCCTTGCAAATTTACCCTGTGCTACCGGAGAAAACTGACCTCTCTGACGAATGACTCCCTCAACAGAATTCGGAAACTGTCTGGAACGCTTTCGGTTCATAACAACACATCCAACAGCAACTTTTCCTGCATAACTCTGATTTCCTGCTTCACAAAAGATTATGGATGCCAGAAGTTTCACATCACGGGACGTATAATTTGCCTGTTTCTCAGCCGCCTGTGCAGATGATGTCAACCCTGGTGCCATACCGGCAAATAAAAGTGCTACGATAAAGACTATAATAAATTTATTCAACCTCATTGTAATCCTCTTTTCCGTGTTACATAAATGATACAATTTGTTTGTAACACTGATGTTTTTTGTAACATTTATGTAACAATTGTATCATATATTTCAAAAAAATCAACCTTTTTTTCAAAAAAAACGCCATTTTCCATCAGAAATAGCGTTT
>DKUB01000053.1:0-36465 GCA_002490465.1 Lachnoclostridium sp. UBA7215 | reverse complement strand
CAGAAATAGCGTTTTTTCGTTGTTTTTTGTATTAATTTTTTTATTATTTTTCATGTTGCAATGTAACATTTTGACATATTTTATCAAAAGGAAGACTACCACCAAACAAATCCAGTGCACTTCCAACCGTAAAATTAATATTTCCTCTTCCTATTTTATCAATTTTCTCTATATCTTCTATTGAAGATATGCCGCCGGCATAAGTAATCGGAACCGGACATTTCACTGCTAAAAGCTGTAATAATTCTTCGTCCACCCCGGTACCTGTTCCCTCTACATTAACAGCGTGAACTAAAAACTCATCACAATATCCACTGAGTGTCTGTATGAGACTGCCATCCAGCACTTGTGTTGTAAATTTCTGCCAGCGGTCCGTCACCACATAATATTTCCCATCACGAATCCGACAGCTCAAATCCAACACAAGGTGCTTTTTTCCAATTTGTTCTGCCAGCCGTTCCAGTCTGTCAAAATGAATTTCTCCACCGGCAAATACATAGGAGGTGACAATGACATGGCTCGCCCCCATATTAAGAAATGCCACCGCATTGTCCACTGTCACGCCGCCGCCAATCTGCAGGGCATCCGGCCAGGCCGCCAGCGCTTTTTCTGCCTGTGCCAGGTCCGCTTTATAATAAGAACTGTCTGCTGCATTTAAGAGAATAATATGCCCGCCGCGAAGGCCTTTTTTGCGGTACAGCGCCGCATAGTCCGCCGCTTCCATTTCTGACACAAAATTTTCTTTTGCATAATCGGACTCATCGTTCAGGCTTCCCCCGACAATCTGCTTTACTTTTCCATTATGAATATCAATACACGGTCTGAATTCCATAGTAAGCCATCCTACAGCCCAAAAATCTGCTCTACTGCGGCCTGCATTTCCTCCGTCTCACAAACCTGATTATGCAGCACCGGAGCCGTCCGTATCTCCTCAATGGCCTCTGGTATTTTCACCCCGGATAACCGATTCAGTTCATCCACTAAAGCAAAATCATCCATACCGCTGTATTTTTTATCCATGGCCTCCATTACGCTCCTTGTAAATTTATACGGACTTGCCGTAGAAGCAATAAGAGTCTTTTTACCTGTGGCGGCCGCCTGGCCATAATATACACTGGCAGCAACTGCAGTATGCGGATCCAGTACATAACCTGTGGCATCATGCACCCTCCGGATAGTCTCAAATGTCTGCTCCTCACTGGCAAAACCACCGCGGAAACAATCCAGCTTCTCTCTCATTTCATCTGTAATTCCGTATTCTCCGCTCTCAGAAAGAGCATCCATCAGCGCCCTTGTCTTATCGGCATCTTCTCCGGCAATACGGTATATAAGTCTCTCTAAGTTACTGGAAATCAATATATCCATGGAGGGAGATGAGGTCAGTATAAATTCTCTTTTCCTGTCATATTTTCCAGTCTGAAAAAAGTCAAACAATACTTTATTTTCATTGGAGGCACAAAACAGCGTCTCAATTGGAAGCCCCATATTTTTAGCATAATATGCTGCAAGAATGTTTCCAAAATTCCCCGTTGGAACAACCACCTGGACCGTCTCACCTTCTGCAACAGCCCCCTGTTTCAACAATCTCCCATATGCATACACATAATAAACAATCTGCGGAACAAGGCGACCAATGTTAATGGAATTAGCAGAGGAAAACTGATATCCCTTCTGCGCCATTCTGTCTGCCAGCTCCTTTGAGTGGAACATATTTTTTACGCCAGTCTGCGCATCATCAAAATTTCCAGTAATTCCAATAACATGTGTATTCGCACCTTTTTGTGTTACCATCTGCCTCTTCTGAATCGGACTGACTCCATCTTTCGGATAAAAAACAACAATGCTTGTCCCCTCAACATCTGCAAATCCGGCAAGAGCTGCCTTTCCCGTATCCCCTGAGGTTGCTGTGAGGATCACAATTTCATTTTTTACACCGTTTTTTTTCGCCGCTGTCGTCATTAAAAAAGGAAGAATTGAGAGCGCCATATCCTTGAAAGCAATTGTTTTCCCATGAAACAATTCAAGATAATAAACGCCGTCCTTTTCTACCACAGGCACGATTTCATCTGTATCAAATTTAGAATCATAAGCACCACGGATACATGCCTTCAGTTCATCCTCTGTAAAGTCACTGAAAAACAGCTTCATTACCTCATATGCCGTCTCCTGATAATCCATTTCTGACAACTTTGAGAGCGGCACAGAAAGCGCCGGTATGGAATCCGGCACAAAAAGGCCTCCATCCTCCGCCAGACCTTTAAGAATCGCCTCTGAGGCAGTCACTTTTTCTGAATCACTTCTTGTACTCTTATACATGATATCCATAATCTTACCATCCTTTGCCATTCATTTAAAATCACCACAAATAAATTTGCCACAGATTAAAGGATAGCACGATTGATTCGCTTTTTCAAGGGATAAGTAATTAATTTTTCATCGGAAAAATTCATGACATCCGTAAGTAAATAGTTTCTTGAGCGCCCGGTCAAACCAGCTGGCATTGCCCTCATCTGCACCAGCCCGCCACATGAAATATAACGCTCCTTTAGAATCATCAATACCCTGTAACGCCTGATCCACTGCCCTTTTAGTCTTTTTTGAGACTTTTACCCGATAATAGCTGCCATTTTTAATTGGAGAAAACTGACGTGGTGCAAACACAACTTTTTTTACAGTATTTGGAAATTCTTTTGATTTTACCCGATTTAATATAACATTGGCAACTAATCTCCTGCCTCGGATGTTCTGGTCACCCGCTTCTGCCTCCACAATACGAAGAAGAATTTTCCGGCTGTCGTGTGTCCTTGCAGAAGCAGGAACACTTTTCTGCCTTTTCTTTTTCTTCGCTTTTTGCTTCTGCACCCTCTTCATCTTTTCTTCCAATATCTGCAGACGCTGTCTCTCCTGCGCATCACGCTGCTCATTTTGTTGTCTCTCAATAAGTGATGTTGCATCAATATCCTGGCGGAATAACAAATTATTTTCTTCCATGACGCACATTGCTTCCACCTTCTGTCCGATGTTTTCTGTGAGCCTGCTTATATTCATGCCTGCTTCCTCTGACTGCCAGCCTATGGATAATCCAGCTGCAAGGAACAGCCACAATACATAAACATAACGGTTCTTACATTGAATCATACACTAATACCACCTTTCTATAGTATCAGTATATGCAGTTGCTACGAAAATATTACAATTTTGTTACGTTTTTGTAATATTGTTGCAATATTCCCTCGGTTTTATTAAAATAAGTTAAGAACTTTTAAGAAAGGAATATGTCCCATGCTGCCAGGTGTATACAAAAATGTGCGGAAAGACGGCACCATTTATTTCCGCAGTTCCATAACTTATAACGGCAAACATATCAGCCTTGGCAGCTTTGCTGCGGAGCAATCTGCCTCCCTCGCCTATGAACAGGCAGGCCGCCTTCTCCATGAGCCCTCTATTTCTCTGGAGTCTTATGAGGATGGACATATACTCCCCTTTTCGAAATGGGTTTCTTTATTGAATTTCAGAGATAACGGCATGTATATCAAAACACCAATCTATCTTTTTAAGAGATATTTTTATTATTTTTTTGAACCGGACGATTACCTGATATTTGATATTGATGACTTATTCTATTATTCCACCCGGACAATCAGCAGACGGGGCGGCCATCTTTTTGTAGCCGACTACGGAATGCAGGTTAATATTTTATCCCGGTTCGGAATAAAAAACCACGCCATAAAAGATCGGGATTACCGTTTTATAAATGGCGATTCTAATGATTTCCGCTATTCAAATATCGAGGTGATTAACCGCTTTTACGGAGTCACAAAAAAAGAAAACAGAGGAACAACCTATTATGAAACAAAGATACACTGGAACGGATATTTTACCGTTGGACGATATAAAGACGAAATCGATGCTGCTATAGCCTACAATAAAGCGGCTTCTGTTCTTTTGACAAAAGGATACGAAAAACAATATCCGGTAAACTATATTGAAAATTTATCAAAGGAAGAATATCAATGCATTTACAAAAATATCAATATTTCGCAGCGGATTTACAACCTTAAACCGCTCCCATGACATACAGAAGCATACAACTGATAATCATCATCCCGTTTATTACTGCTCCGAGAGTCGGGGTGAGAATATAAATATCCTCTTTCTTAAAACATTTTACTGCCATTACGAATCCCACTACACTGACAGCAAGATCCAACATGCCAAGGAATCCGATATACAGGCCGGAATTCCCTTTTGATTGATAGGAAAGTATAAAGAGAGTACATAAAAGGGCCACGGATACCAGACCAACCAATGCTGCTATAATCCCCTGCATTGGATGTATTTTGTCGGTAAACTGAATTTTTTTGCGTCTGCCAAAACGAACCTGCATCATGGCCTCCTTTCTTATCTGCGGCCAAACAGGCCAATCACTTTCTTACTGATATAATATACCACATATCCCAGCATTACGCCAATGGTATTTAACATCAGATCATCAACGTCAAAACATCCCACTTTTGTCACCAGCTGTACCGTCTCTACTGCTAAACTGAATAAAAATCCGAGAAAAGATACAAAAAGAAAGCTTCGGAAATAGTGCCCCATATGTGTTCCCTCTTTGCGCTGTTCCCGATAGAGCACAGGAACCAGAAAGCCAAAGGGCATAAATGCCACTACATTCCCGACCACATTGATAAGAAAATACATTATGCCAATCTGGCTGCGGTACTGAAAATACCGGTTCAACTCGCGAAAAAGCGTAAAATTATACTGGTAGGAGGAGTATGGCTCATTTCGTCCATACTCCTCACTGAAGAACAAAAAATATACAAGCAGAATCATGTAGCAAATAAAGCATACACTCAACATGTTACGGATTATTTTTTTCAATTTAACCTCCTACTGTCTCAATGTAACTCCTAATGTATCCAGTTTAGTAAGGATTTTATCCATAACAGTCTTTACATCCTTTTCCTCTAAGGTGCGGTCTGATGCACGGAAACGAATAGAATATGCCAGAGATTTCTCATCGTCCCCAATATTTTCACCCTCGTAGATATCAAACAGCTGATATTTCTCTAAAAGTTTCCCGCCTGCTTTACGGATTACTTCCTCCACCTGTCCGGCCAGAATATCCTTCTTCATTACAAGGGAAATATCACGGGTCACGGCAGGGAATTTTGCCACACCCTTATATTTTGTATCAAAAGCTGACTGACTGACAAGCATCGGCATATCTAAAACTGCCACATAAGCTTTTGTTCCAATGTCATAATTTTGTGCTGTTTCCGGATGCACTTCCCCTAAAAATCCAATGCTTTCCCCATCTATACAAATATCTGCACATCTTCCCGGGTGCAAAAAGGTACGGCTCTCATCCGGCTCCCATGTTACTGTCTCGCGGATACCGAGTTTTGCCAGCACGGATTCCACACATCCTTTCATATCAAAGAAATCTCCATCTCCATACATGCCGAGAGCAAGCTGCATTCTCTCATCCGGCAGCTCTGTCAGCGGAAGTGCCTTTGGCAGATAGATATTTGCAAATTCGTATAACCTCATATTCTTATTCCGGCGGTTGTAATTAGTGGCCAGAGACGTAAGCATTCCATTCAGGGGTGATGTGCGCATAATACTGTAATCCGCCCCAAGAGGATTAGAAATTTCAATTGCCTGACGCAGTTTGCTGTCCTCCGGAAGAAGCAGCATATCAAACACCCTGGGACTTTCAAAAGAATATGTCATACCCTCTGAAAAACCATACTGCTCTACCACCGTTCTCACCATACTCTGAATTGCCGCTTCATAAGAAATCCCTCCCTGTGTTGCCTCTCCGCTCGGCAGCGTCGTAGGAATCTTATCATAACCGTAAAAGCGTGCTACCTCTTCTGCTAAATCCGCAAGCCGCAGAACATCCTGCCTCCATGTCGGCACCTTTACCGTTTTTGTCTCTTTATCCGGCTCTAAATCCACCATGCTCCAATATCTGCACATCTCGTCTTCCGAAACGTCAATACCCAGGAGTGCATTAATTCTCCCAACATCATAAGCAACGGTAATCGGCTCTTTTTTATTCGGATATACGTCTACGCATCCCCCGACAACCTCTCCCGCTCCCAGCTCTTCAATCAACTGGCAGGCGCGGTTCATTGCCTCCATCGCCGTATTAGGGTCCAGGCCCTTTTCAAATTTTGCCTGTGCATCCGTGCGCATACCAAGCTTTTTACCGGACAGACGGATATTCGTGCCGTCAAAACATGCCGCCTCAAAGAGCATCGTCTTAACATCATCTGTGATTTTAGAATTTTCTCCACCCATAATTCCGGCAAGACCAACAGACTTTTCCCCATCGCAAATCATTAAAACTGAAGGGTCCAATTCCCGCATCTGACCGTCAAGCGTCTGGAACGTCTCTCCCTCCTCTGCCCTTTTCACAATAATTTTTTTCCCGGCAATTGTGTCTAAATCATAGGCATGCATAGGCTGGGAATATTCTTCCATGACATAATTGGTTATATCTACAATATTATTAATCGGGCGTATTCCACTGGCCGCCAGCCGACGCTGCATCCACTCCGGTGACGGCGCTATGTTGATATTTTTTACAACACGCGCCACATAGCGGGTACACAAATCCTGTGCCAGAACCTCAACATCAATATAATCCTCTGCCCTCTCACTGCTGTTTACCGCCACTTCCTTAACAACCGGCGGAACAAAGGGCTTTCCAAATGTTGCCGCTGCCTCTCTGGCAATTCCAATCACGCCGAAACAGTCCACACGATTTGACGTAACCTCATACTCAAAGTTGGCATCCCGCAGCCCCAGCAGCGATATCGCGTCACTTCCTATCGGGGCATCTTTATATTCGGGATTGTCACTTAAAATATAAATTCCATCTTCCGGAGCATCCGGATAATAATCCCTGGAAGAGCCAAGCTCCTCAATCGAGCACATCATGCCGTTACTCTCTACTCCGCGGAGCTTCCCTTTTTTGATTTTAATCCCACCCGGGGTCTTTTTCCCGTCATGACCACCTGCCACTTTGCCGCCGCTCAGCACAACAGGGACTTTCTGCCCCTCCCGGACGTTACTGGCCCCTGTCACAATCTGGGTTGTCGTCCCGTTCTCATCAATTGCCACCTGGCATACCACAAGCTTATCCGCATCCGGATGCCTCTCTATTTTTTCTATTTTTCCGACAATAATGTTTTCCAGGTCAGCATCCAGTTTCTCATACCCTTCTACTTTTGTACCTGACATGGTCATAGCATCCATGTACTCCTGCTCGGTACAATCCAGTTCCGGTACGTATGCTTTAATCCATGATAATGGTGTATTCATAACTCAACGAATCCTTTCTAAAACTGTTCTAAAAATCTCTTATCATTTTCATATAAAAGTCTCATATCATCTATTTCATATTTTAACAAGGCAATTCTCTCAAGGCCTACACCAAAGGCAAAACCGGTGTACTCCTCCGGATCAATATCCCTCATTTCCAGTACGTGCGGATGAACCATACCACAGCCAAGAATCTCTATCCAGCCTTCCCCTTTGCAGAAACGGCATCCCTTTCCCCCGCATTTAAAACAGGTCACATCCATCTCTGCCGAAGGTTCTGTAAATGGAAAATGGTGCGGACGGAATTTGACTTTTGTATTTTCTCCAAACAGCTGCCTTGCAAACTGTTCCAATGTTCCTTTCAAGTCGGCAAACGTAACATTTTTATCAATTACCAGTCCCTCAATCTGATGGAAGGACGGGGAATGGGTGGCGTCCACATCATCACTCCGGAATACCCTTCCCGGAGAAATCATACGAATCGGCAGTTTCCCCTGTTCCATCACGTGTACCTGCACGGATGAGGTCTGCGTACGCAGCAAAATTTTATCATTGATGTAAAAGGTATCCTGCTCATCCTTTGCCGGATGGTTTGCCGGAATATTCAAAGCTTCAAAATTATAATAATCATACTCTACTTCCGGCCCCTCTACAACCTCATAACCCATACCAATAAAGATTTTTTCTACTTCTTCCAGGGTAATGGTATTCGGATGGCGGTGGCCCAGCTCCTTTTGCCTGCCGGGCAGCGTTACGTCAATAACCTCTGCTTTCATTCTCTCTTCTCTGGCCTTTTTCTCAAAGACTGCTTTTTTCTCTTCCAGTCTCTCTTCAATCCGGCCCCTCACCTCATTGACAAGCTGGCCGACTTTGGGCCTATCCTCCGGCGCCACTTCTTTCATGGATTTGAGAACGCCTGTAAGCTCTCCCTTTTTTCCAAGGAAGGAAATACGGATATCATTAAGCTTATCCAGTTCACCGGAATTTTCAATTTGTTCCAGTGCATTGTCTAAAATTTTCTGAAGCTTCTCTCTCATTTTGACTGTTCCTTTCTTTATACATTTAAAAAATGGCTGGCTGAGAACCGCAGCCATCCGCATAAGACGGTCTTTCCTATAAAGCAAAAAAACCCCTGCATATGCATGAAAACAATATGCAAGGGACGATTTTACCCGCGGTACCACCCTGATTCCTGCCACTATTCCGACAGACTCTCTTTCCGCACGATAACGTGTACGACCCGTTGTTCCCTACAAGACACAGAAACACATCGTTCAGAAACAAAGCTCCAGTGAGAAATTCAACTGATATGGAACCCTGGCAGGACTTTCAGCCGGTGATTCTGCCTCTCTGAAGGGTAATAACAGCCTGTGGCTGCCCGATTCCGGGCATGTGCCGCACCATCTTCGCCTTTAATATTAATCACTTTACCACAACATAAGAAAACCGTCAAGAGAACTCTGTTGATTTTATTTGTATTTTTTCATATACTAATAGTACCAGATAGAAACGGAGGAACATATGAATAATATATTTTTGTGGTTTACATCAAAATTTAGTGAAAGGAAAATTTCTATTCACGCTGCACATGTTGCTTTTTTTGTTCAGGTCTCTATTTTCCCGTTTCTTATGTTCCTAATCACCCTAATACAATATACGCCACTAAGCGAAGATACCATTCTTACTGCTGTGCGGGAAGTTGTGCCGGGTCCCCTCAGTGGACTCGCTGTTGACTGGATGAAGGAAACCTATGCAGCTGCCTCCGGCACTATTTTATCCATTACCGTAATTGTCACTCTGTGGTCCGGTTCAAAAGGATTTTCAGGCGTGATATTAGAATTAGAAGAAATATATGAAGTCAAAGAACGGCGTGGCGTTGCCAGCCGCCGTCTTCACTCTCTTCTGGATACCGTTGTCTTTACGGTCATGCTGATTATCAGCCTTCTCCTTTTAGTATACGGCAACCAAATTGTCCTTCTGATTCACCGCCTTTTCCCCATTATCACAAATCTTAATATTATATTATTTCTTTTGCGCTCCGCAGTAGCTTTTCTCGTTTTTGTACTGTACTTTCTTGTCCTGTACCGATTTGTTCCCGGGCATAAAACAACATTCCGTGATGAATTGCCCGGCGCCGGCCTGGCCGCTTTTCTCTGGATATCTTTTTCCTATCTGTATTCCCTATACATTGACTATCACAGTAATTTTTCTTCCATTTACGGCAGCCTGACTTACGTAGTGCTCCTTATGCTCTGGATATACGGCAGCATCATTATTATCTTTTTGGGCGGGTTGTTTAATCAATATCTCAGGGAAGAAAAACATCTGCGTTTATTAGAATCTATCCGACAGCTTCCCGGCCTGCTACGGTCGTTCCTGGGAAATAAAAAGTAAGGATATCACGATAACTCTTTCCCTGCTTTGCCATTGTATTTGCCCCATTCTGGCTCATGCCTACTCCATGGCCATATCCGCCGCCATAAAACTGAAAATTGTCTCCTTTTTTCTCCACACAGAAAAAACCACTCGGAAGCAGACTGAGTCCATTGACCTTTTTCTTATCATTTCTAAGATATGAAATCTCTTTTCCTCCAAAAAGTACCCGGATGTTGTACTCTGTAAATACACGGATAGTATCCTCACTCCCCTCGATTTCTACTATTGATACAACACCGCCTTTCCCACGTGTTTTTACCGTTATCCCCTTAAGTTTTCCAATCTCTGAAATTGCTTCGCTTTTAAAACTTCCATCTGCCTGACGAACCTGAATCTGTGTACGATTTGCCGCACACCGTCCCGGCAGATTTTTCTCAATGGAAGCCTGCAGCTGCTCTGCACCAATGGACGCACTCCAACGAAACCATGACGAATCCGCATCCAGAGAAGATGACACAGAACGGATAAAGGAAGAAAACGCATCTTCTCCCGATAAATCCCTGTTTTCCTTCTCCTCTCCAGATGGAAGATAGGCGGCATCCTTTTTTGTAAACCATACATCCTTTGTACCGGCACGGCTTCCGCAGGATGCGGAATAAAAATATGTGGCCGCTATTTTCTCTTTATATACTGCCACCTGCCCCGCCGTAGCATTCACAGCTTCCATGGAACGGGAATCTTCCTTTTGATTATTATATACCTGAAAAGACACCCCATCATCCACGTGGGCGCCATACCCCGCCAGCCTTTTTCCTTTCATCTGCCTGACGGCATAACTTCTGGCACAGACTGCCTGAGCCTTTAAAGCTTCCATACCATACTCCGTAGGCATTTCACTCGGAACTACACTATATAGATATTCCTCTAAGGGAAGTTCATTAACTAAATGAATGGCATTGTCTTCCTTTGTTATACGAATTGCTCCACGGTACGCAGGAGTCCCGCTCTGTCTTTTCAGACTCTCAATCTGTATTTTCCCTTTTCCCCCTGTTTCCACAATAAAATCACCTGTAATCTGCTTCGGTTCAAAAGTTATTTTTTCTCCCTTTTTATATTCCTTCACCTCTTTATTGTGGCGAACCCGACACCCTTCTGTTGCCGAAAGAACAACTTTGCTGTGATTATAGGAGGAGTAATCACTGTTGTATAAAAGCACGCGGATATTGTCAATTTTTTTCTCCGGCACAACTGCTGCACAAATCTGACTTCCCGCAGCGACAAACCTCACTTCCAACTGACCCACTGCCAAATCGTCTTTTTCTCCCCTCGTCACATTTCCCTCCTGCGAAATATGATACAACGCAAAATCACCAGCAAGTTCAACCTCCCCATACTCGTCCAGCGTTATTTTGCCATCGCTGATTTTTTGAATCGTCCCTGTGACATATTCCGGTTTTTTCACAATTCTGGTTATTTTATTATTATGTAAATACAAATCTGCCACAACACCCTGTACTGCACCCGCTGACACTGCCGCAGCACTTTCAAGGCTTGTACTTTCTTTTTCAACAACTGTTACCGATGTCCCGCTGGCATCTGTTATATATACATTATGTAACACTTCCTGCTGCCCCTTTTGCCGTTCTTCTCTCCACGACTGGAACATCCACAGACCAAGCATACAGACTGCCAGAAGAAACAAAAGAAACAAAACCCTGCCTGTCCTTTTCAAAAAAAAACCCCCTTTGCACTATATCTTATGCAAAAGGGGTCTGTTTTATGCCCAAGTCCTACATCAATGGCAAAAGCTTCCATATATATTCCTGTAATAGCGTACCGGTTTCTCTGTTAAACACCTCATCCAGAAGTTCATTATTGGAAATTACCCGAAGTCCCATGCAGGGGGTCTGAAAATTACTGCACACCTCAAATACCGCAGCACTTTCCATATCCTCACAAAGCGTATGGTACTGTTCCTCCAGCCAGATAATACGGTCATCCTCCCGACTGTATATATCTCCAGTCGCTACTCTTCCACGCATTATTTTTCCAGCAGAATAGTCAGCCTCATGGTCTACAAAAAAATGAAACAATCGGTCGTCAGACTTATAATAAACCTTATCTTCACAGTGCCAGCTAAAAGGATCGCTTCCCTCTCCTATCTTCTTTTTCGGCATATTTAAAATATTAATATTCACTGCCTCATAGACGAGAACTACATCACCGGTACTCAATTCCCTTACCTGCCCCCCGGCTGTCCCCTGATTAATCACCATGGTCGGATGCAGGGCATGCAGGGCATAAGTTGTCGCCATACTGGCTTTCACTGTTCCCATTCCCGTTGTATTAACAATTACTGTTATATCTCCTGACGTCCCCTGATGGTATATCTGTCCATCCAGATTCAAACATTGGTAATCAGGCAGTTTTTTTACCTGTTGAATAAAAAAAGCAGTTTCTGATTCCATTGCTCCCTGTAACAATATTTTCTTCATATACCGCTCCCTCCAATCGCATTTACCATTCAAAAAGAATTGCTCCCCATGTCAAACCGCCGCCAAAACCAGAGAGAATAATTTTATCTCCTCTCACCAATAAGCCGTTTCGGTTTAATTCATCCAGAAGAATTGGGATACTGGCAGAGGAAGTATTCCCATACCGGTCAAGATTCATTGGAAATTTATCCAAATCAACCTTCAGTCTCTTGGCAATCACTTCCAATATCCTCTCATTCGCCTGATGCAAAATAAAATATTTAATATCGGAGGCATTCAACTCCGTTTTTTTCAAAATCTGCCGGATGCATCGGGGCACGGTAGTAACAGCAAACCGAAATACCGCCTGCCCTTCCATCCGTATGTAATCTTTTTTTCTCTTTGAAGAATGGAACGGGTTCTGTATTCCCCTCCCCTTACATGTCAATACATCTCCCTGGCTTCCATCGGAACCGGTCACGCTGGCAATCAGACCGCCATCCCCCTCTTCGCCGCGGATTATGGCTGCCCCGGCACCATCACCAAACAAAATGCAGGAACTTCTGTCAGACCAATCCACTTCTCTCGAAAGCGTCTCCGCACCAATCACAAGCACAGTTTTAGCCATCCCCATCTCAATATAGGCATAGGCTGTATTTATACCAAACAGAAAACCGGAACAGGCAGCGTTAAGGTCAAAACACGTTGCCCGGATAGCTCCAATAGCCCCCTGCACAGAACACGAGGTACTTGGTACATAGGTATCTGCTGACAGCGTAGCCAAAATAATCATATCCAGTTCTTCTGCTTCGATTCCGGCATTCTCCAACGCAGCCTCTGCCGCATGAACTGCCATATATGTTGTGCCCTCTTTCCCACTCGAAAGATGGCGCTCCTTAATCCCTGTACGCTGGCGTATCCACTCATCATCGGTATCCACAATTGTCGATAAAAAGTGGTTATCTGCCACCTTTTTCGGAAGGTAGCTGCCCGTCCCAATAATCCTGACTGCCATGATTTCCTCCATCCATACACACCATAAACACTTCCATGTGCTTCAGTTGTGTAATTCATTCATAATGAGAATTATAATGCTTTTAATCATTAAATGTCAATCGTAGCAATCAAAACCATGTTATCAATTATTCCGTACTACATTCTTCCCGGTTGAATACCAGGTACCGTCATAGCGCACCACAATCTCATAAGTATCCGGTTTCATTCCGGAAAGCGGAACGGCTACAGAATATCTCTGATTCTTTTTGGATTCCATTCCCTTGCCGGCACTGCGGTAATCCATACGGTATGTATTATTTTTCCCGACAAAACGAATCCGGTCTATCATATGGTCATTGGCGTTTACATAGAGCAGCGTCTCCTTCCTGACAAAGGAAACCTTATCATCTGCGATAACTGTCTCCGGTATATCGCTGTTCTCAATTGCAATTGGTCCCTGCAATGCTCCCTTTATATAATTCGTCCTCTTCGTCATCGGCTTCGCCATATCTTTCCAGCCAATTTTCATTTCATAGCCACGGTAAAAATATTCCTTTGTCGAATACTGATTCAATTTTTTCCCTGTCTTATAGTCAAACTCATAAACCATCCCTTTCCTGCCCTTAACAAGAGGATAGAGATATCCACCAAAGGAAAACATTCTGTTTTTCTTTTTATTATAAGCACAATTTGATGTAATAATAGAACGGACTCCCGGAAATACCTTGACCTGGCGCACTGTCTTTTTCTTTTCATTTACAACATAGACAAGCACGTTTGATTTCGTGAGCCCATCAAAAAATTTCACCTTGCGCTTTGTCTGCCAATGGTTGTCAAAAAGCATTACATGTACGGTATTGGGGTTGTTATCTAAATCATATGGAATTTCATAAATACTGTGGGGCTGGAACTGCCAGGTAATATCCCCTTTCGGTGTCAGAACATTTCCCTCCTGCTTTGTCCCCTTGAACATATCCGGGTGGGCGATAATCCACTTTATTTTATTTGTTTTCCAATCTACCTTAACTGCTGCATGCAGATTTCTGGGGGATAAAAGTACTGCATTCTCCTCCTTATCATAAGATACCGTATTGAGGTGTGCCCAGTCCGTCTTGTTGACATATGTGCCATCAAAAACATCCTGCATATCTAATGCCTTTATTTCCCTGCCTGTCTTGCGGTCAATCTCTACCACTACATCCTCAATGTGCTGGTTAATAGAACTTGAAAGGACAAGGAGATTCCCTCCCGGTGTCTTTTCAATTACTTCATGGTGAATACCATTGCGCACAAAATAAGTCTGATAGGCGCGTCCCATAAAATCCATTTCCATCATCTCTGTTGTCTGCGCCTTCTCTTCCGTCGGTGTCAGGGAATCATAGCTCTGGTACATAAAACGCTTATTACTCAACGGGAAAAAACCATACGAACCGGCAGCGTGTGTAATATACCACCGGATATTCCCATCCTCATCATAAGCAAAGGGACATTTCGTCGAATTGCCGGATATAATTGTAAGACCGTACGCGGAATGAACACTCTTTTGCTTTTTATATACTACTTTCTTTTTTATCTTTCCATTTTTTTGCTTGACTTTTTTAACCGTCTTAACCTTTATTGTCTCCTTGCGGATTGCATCTTTAAGCCGACTGTCTAATTTTGCCGTCTTAATCCGAACCGTCTTCTTTTTTAATGTCTTTCCCTTGGCATTTAATGTCTCTAATACCACTTTATTATTCGTACCGGCATAGAGACCGATTACCGGAATCCGGTGTTTTTTTGTCTTAGAAAGCACACCGCTTACATTGGTAGCTGCCGTTTTTCCCTTTACTGTCACCCGGATCTGGTACGCCTTGTCTGTATTAAATAAGATATAAGCCGAAAGTGGAGCATCCCCGTAAGGATTCAACATTACTTTTGGTTTCTTCCACGTGAATTTTCCGGAGTTAAGCTCTTTCTGCACCACATCATCCAACTCCTGGCACTGAAGTGGAAAAAACTTTTCCTGCTTAATTGTTGTAGATGCAACAAGGGTATCTCCCTTATCACTCTTTACTGTCTCAATAGTCTGTGTCTCCTTCTGAGTCAGATATGTACTCTTGTTTGTCTCTGTTGTGTCAGCGCTTGTCTCACATCCCCCTAGATAAAAAGCTGCAGAAAAAAGCAGCAGAACTCCTCCTACCAGACTTATCACTTGTTTTTTCATTCTCTCACTTTCTCCTTCCAAATTTTCAATAAGAATCTTTTGCATATGACATACGCCAAATCAAAAATTATCCATGCAATCAGGCCAACAGCCAGCATAATAACATAAAACCACCGGTGTTCCCCTATGTCTGCTGAAACTAAAAGCTCTGGTACGAACAGCAAAAGAGGTACATATAAAATAAGAAACAGGATAAAACGAATTCCACGGTGAATCCATTCCTTCTTCCGCCCGGCAAATGCACTATCCGGCGCTCCATCAGGATTCTTTTCCATTCCCTTCCATATTATCTCAGACAACAGCGTATATCCTGCCAGCATAAGGTATAAAAGAACATGAAGCTTATTGGGATTTAAAAAAAAATCCAATGTCCCGCAAGCCGCATAAAAGGCAAATCCTAAACGTCCCCCGAACAGCACAGCTGCCATTCCTGCCAAAAAAGCTGCTGCCGCTGTAAAAAAGAGGGTATTAACAGGAATTATTGTACCAAGCAGCAAAAAAACGATAGCAACAGCTGCCATTACACCAAGCAATGCCATCCGCTTTGCCTGACTTACATGCATGCGCATAAATCCCCTCCCATACATTCACACAAAGTATCTGCACACCACAGGTCACAACAGAGACTGCCGGTTCCGCAACCGGAACCACCACCATAACTCCCGTAGCCGCCATACCCCCCATAACCTCCGCCATAACCTCCGCCGAAGGGACTTCCATATCCAATGCCTCCCCCCTGCTGCAGACGTTCATAATACTGTCTGTATTCGGCATTGTCCGGCTCCATTTCACAGGCTCTTTGCGCATAATCCATTGCCACTACGTTATTTCCCAGGCCAAGATTGGCATAAGAGCTGAAATAATACCAGCGGGCATTTTTTTCCGGCATGGAATTCAATACATTTATTGCCTCGTTATACCTTCGGGCACGAATATAGTTCATTGCCGCCATCAGATGCTGATCCTCCTCCGAATAACTCTGGGAAGTATTATATCCACCGTATGACTGGCGTCCGCCCCCAGAGCGCTCCTCCACAATCTGGTTATAGGCCTCCTGCACCTCCCGAAATTTATCCTCCGCCCATTTCTTCTGGGCCTCATCAGAATAAGAATCCGGATGGAATTTCCGGCTCTTTTCCCGGTATGCTTTTTTTATTTCCTTGTCTGTAGCGCCCCTTCCCACACCAAGGACACTATACGGGTCACTCATCATTCTTTTGCTTCCTTTCGCTTTTCAACCAAACTCCCTCATACAAAATATTGCGGAGAATTTCAATATCCTGTTCACAGGGAAGTTTTTCAAACTCTGCAATCGCCATGCGCAGAGTACCATCTAACATATAATGCACGCGTTCTTCAAATTCCTCTGTGCCTGATTGCCCGGAAAACGGGTTGTACCGCCCCTTTTCTTCATCCTGTTTCACATCCATAACGGCATCCATTATATATATAAACTTTCCAAGATAAAATCCAAACTGTCTCAAAATATTCTGAAATGCATCCTCCCGCCACACAAACAGTTCTGCCATCAATTCCCCGAACGGCCGGGCAACGGCATCAATATCCAGACACCTTTCCTTTTCCAGCTCGGCAAGCCGCAAAAGAGAACATTTTATTACCTGTGCCTGACGCGGATAACTTTTCTCGATTTTTTTCTTCTTCCCTGCCAGTAGTTTCATCCCGGCATAACCGGAAAGCTTCCTGTCATCCAGCCAATCATCCTCCATATGTCCATAGGCCAGCAGCACATTCATATCTGCCGCATATTCAGATATTTCATTCGTAATCATATACTGCTTCTTTCCGGGATGAATCATGCACCTCTTTTTCTGCTCTTTTTCCGGTGGCTCATACAGCGAACTGAGAAGAATAATTAAAAAGGCCATGTCATAGGTAAGCGTAAGCTGTCCCCGTCTGCCATGGTTTTGTCTGAGGCTCTGGCATAGACCGCAGTAAAAACCTTTATAACGGGCAAATTCCCTCATTTTAAGCTCCGGCTTATTTGCCGTCACATAGCCAAACATAATATCCTCCCATCATGTTCTTTTCAGAAACTCAAATCGGCATTTCGGACATGTAATAGCTATTTTTCCCTTTCCCTTTGGCACACGGATCACCTGGTGGCATTTCGGGCAGCGAAAGAGCTTCTTCACTCCCTTTCTCTCCTGAAAACGCATTTTCAAATACCGGAAATATCCCTTCACCGGATTTAAAAACTGCAAAAACTTCTGGTTTTCCATCTGACGTCTGTAAATATTCCTGGAAAACGTCCGGAAGAAATAATAAAATACAACCACATAACTGACAGCCATAATAACAAGGCCGACAACCGACCCTCTGAAAAACATCTGAATTACAACTAAAACCACATAGAGTACAAAAAGAAAAGTGGACAATTGGTCTGTGCCATAGCGCCCATACATAAATCGACGTAACCAGTTCATACTATCCCTCATTTCTGAGCGATTTATCGCGAAAAACCGCACGAGAAAACTCAAAGAATTCCCTGTGTCGGAACAAAACAATTTGTTTTCGCTCAGAAACAAATTGCCATTGCGAACTATGTTCGCATTATTTCTACACTATCTTATCTTATATTTGTGAATTTCCAATGAAATCCAGGGCATACCATTCCGTTATGAATCGGAATGCCCCTCCTCCTTTTCTTCATATGGGTTTACGTGTACCATACAATGTTTTACATCAGTAAAATGTATCTCTACCTGATCATGCACAAGCTCTGCAATCTCATGTGCCTCCCACAATGTCATACTGCCGTCCACACTGATTTCTATATCAACATATGCCTTATTTCCAAAAGTTCTTGTCTTTACATCATCAAGGCGCAACACGCCCGGCTGCCGACTGGCAACACCGCAAATTGCCTCAACAGTCTTGTCATCACAGGCTTCATCCGTCATTTTGCCGACAGCATCCATAAAGATATCATATACAGCCTTTAATATAAAAACACAGATAATCACACTGGCTACCGGGTCGAGAATCGGAAAGCCCATTTTTGCCCCCAGTATACCAATAAAACTTCCCACCGACGAAAGGGCATCTGAACGGTGATGCCAGGCATCCGCCTTTAACGCCTCTGAGCGAATCTGCTTTGCCGCCCGGATTGTATACCAGTACATCCCCTCTTTTACCAGGATCGATACAACGGCAGCAATCAAAGGAAGCATCGTTGGAACCGTAATTCCTGCTCCCTCCGTACCGGATATAATCGTCCGGATTCCCTGATATCCAATTCCAAGCCCGGTCACAGCAAGAACTGCTGCCAGAAGAATAGAGGCAACACTCTCCATCCTCTCATGGCCGTATTGATGTTTTTTATCTGACTCCCGGCTCGCCATCCTCACACCGATAATAACAACAACGGTACTGAACACATCAGAGGCGGAATGAACCGCATCTGAAATCATAGCGCCGGAATGACCAATCAAACCTGTCAACAGTTTCAGTAACGATAATACCAGATTTACAATAATGCTGTTTCGCGATACCCGGAGTGCAATTCTTTCATCTGTTTTCATGTTTTTTCTCCCATATAATTCATTTTACCATAACACAGGAAAAAGAAGGTGTCAAACAAAAGTTACTTCTGTGCAGAAATCAAATACCCCGCAGCAAGCTACGGGGTATGACCTGGCTTCTTTTTAGCAAGTTACATGCAATGAAACTTTTTCGCCCCAAAGAGCGGGGTGTATGTATCAATATAAGCAGATTCCATTGTTTCCAGACGTGGCAATATTACATTTTCCTGATATAATTTTATTTGATGAACCTCATTTTTTGTTGACTGTAAATCATTTCTAATCGGCTTCAATTCTGAATGTAACTTTTTGTCCAGCATATTGGAAATAGCCAGTAGTAATTCATTATCAATCATAGCACTCACCTCCCCTTTTGTCACAGCGTATCACATGTGTCATAAAAAGTCAATCGTGCTTTACTTTATTTTCCCTTCAACCAAAAAGCAAGCCACTGCACCTCAAGCTCTGATAGTGCGCGGTTAAACATACCGATTTCACACACCGCCCCGGTAAACACCGCATCCCATGGATTGATGCCAAAATACAGGCCCCCGTTCGGCTGCAGCATTAAATCCGCAGCGATATTTCCGGAATTCATTTTTTTACCATCCAGATATAATTCCCCGTAAACCGTCTTATCCGCTGTTCCCTTTTTGTCGCCATTAACAACAAGAACAACATGCTGCCACTCTCCGGCCCGGTAAGCTCCGGTTGCATGCGAGCTAATCCAGCCCCCATTGCTGGACCACATTTTTCCATCCATTGTAAGATTGAGCCAGTAGGCATCTGCAAAGTTCCCTCCGGCAAGGGAAGGGTCATAAGACGCCCCCGCTTTCTCCGGTTTCATCCAAAAACTAATCGTATAACTTTTTCCAAGCAGTGACGGGTCAGAAAGAAGCTCAAGCCCGAACTCCCCGCTCAAAAACAGCGCCTTGCCATGCACACCCTCTACATATTCACACACGGCACCGGTTATCGGCTGAGGCTTCTCAGCCTGGCGAACGGGAACAGCGCCATTCAAATCCCCGTCCAGGGCAAATCCACGGACAAAGGCATCTCTTATATTTAGTCCTGAATAATCCCTTGTCACAACAATCTGCGCCCGCTCTGACTCTGCAAAATTCTGCGCATGGACAACAACATCAATCGTTGTTTCCGGCCCTGTTGTGACAAGCTTTTTCTTTTCCTTTTCATCCACTGCATTGCCATTTATCTCCATATAGCCGCCCCCGTCACGAATGACAAAGGAAACCTCCGGATTTTTATCACACGGTGTCGTAATATGGTATACTCCCAATTCCTTTTCAACTTCTTTTCCATCATAAATTATCTTTTCAAGACCGTTCTCCGTCCGGTATGGCCGCCTCAAAAGGACAGATTTACATATTCTTGCCGATTCATTTTGTTCCGTTCCGGCAAAACGCACCTCAATGGTCTGAATGGACACCGTATTTCCCTGTTCCAGAATATCAAGCCCGGACATTGCTGCTGCAACTGCCTCTTTCGATATAACAAAGGATTCCTGGAAATACAACTCTGTTTCTGCCTCCATTTTTCTGTCTCCGCACAATTCCTCTGCAATCACAGCATCACCGACAGAAATCTGTATTGGTCTGCCGATATCTTCTTTTAAGAAAGTTAAGACAAGCAGCAAATCCTCTTCTCTTTCCACTTGCATTTTATAAGAAAAAAATCCCCCTGCCAGTGCTGCTCTTGTAAGAGCAGGCGCATCCTGTCCCACAGAACCGCCATCCACAAGTCCGGCCTTTGTCTCTCCGTCCGGCAGGAGAAAACGGGATTCATACTGGCCTCTCCCGACCTGTTCCACCCTGTCAACAGCAGCTTCTGAAAGGCGTTCTTCCTCCTTTTCCGCCAGGATCACCTGAGCTCCTCTTCCGTCCTCATCCACATAATAGGTCCAGTAAATTCCATAACTCTGTTCATCCTGATTGTAATGCGGTGTAAACGTATACGATTCGGATACTCCTGTCAGTGTAAATTCCATAACCCCGTCTTTTTTTACAAGGTTCTCATTAATATTTTCTATAAACTCCTTTACCGATGACGCATTGCGTATTCCAATCGTGTCATGGCTTACGGCCTTTATCATCGGAATCATTACCGATACCCCATGCGATGCTGCTGTCTGCTTCTCTGTGCCCAGGCCCGCACTCAATACAAACGGCCCATACCGGAATGCATAAGTATCCCCGCCGTCCGGAAGGTTCTCTGCCCTTATCTCCATGGGAAGCTGGACCGTAAAGACCGCTCCGCCATTCAGCTTTTCCGCCGGAATACAGATATAACCGTTTTCTGTTAAATATTCATATTCTTTTCCGTCAAAACGGACAACTGCCTCACCTTTTATCCAATCCGGTATACGAAGCAGCATGGAAAAGGCAACAGACGCACCGGAAACCGAAAACGTCATCATGTCTTTTTTGCTCAAATCTCCGGTCTGCTCAATGACATAACCGTCCCCGGACGCCCTGGATGCCAGATACAGGTTGACACCAATCACACCCTGACGAACAAAATAAATACTGTCCTGCAGTTTCGTGAAATTCTCCATCCCTGTTCCGGTACAGCACCAGAAATTGCTGTCTACCGTGCCGAATATTTTGTGATAGCCGGTCGCCATTGGCTGAAAATACATCGTCCGACCCGTCTTGTGGTCCTGGGAAGACATAATGGCATTAATCAGCGTTCTCTCATAAAAATCAGCATATTTCTTTTCCCCGGTTATCAAAAACAGACGCCGGCTGAGCTTTAGCATATTATAAGTGTTGCAGGTCTCATTGTTGCAGTTCGTCCGGGTCATATTCATCACAGAATCCGCCCCGAAATGCTCATCCTCACTGTTTCCCCCGGTAATATAGGTATGCCTCTCCGTCACCATCTCCCAGAAAGCTTTGGCATACTCCAGATAAACAGTCTCTGTCTCATCCGCCTCATAGCGGCAAAGTGCACCGAGGAACTTAGGAATTGTTGTATTGGCATGTCTTCCGCTCAGAACATTATCCTCTCCGGAAAGAACCTGCTCAAAAAGAGTAATCTCATCAAACTGATGTGCCGCATTCCAGATATCCTGTTTATGTTCCGTATCATCTGTCACCTTATAGAGTTCATACAGGGCGTCATTCATACCACCGTACTCTGTTGCCAGGACAATCTGCTTTAACTCTTCTGTCCAGGCGTTGGCCCGCCTGGCAATCCATCCCGCCAGACGGTTTGCCAGTGTCAGCGCCTGTCTGTTTCCCGCTATCGCATATGCGTCCGTCAGCCCGGCGAGTATTTTGTGCATGGTATACCATGGAACCCAGGCCTGATTCATAATATTTGTCTCTCTCTTTTCTACATGGTCAAACTGCGAATCCAGATTATCTGTCTCCGGAATCACAGCACCAAATAAATATCCCTCATATTCTGTTCCCTCTGTCATTTTCTGACACTCTGCCAGCGCCTCCACAATAGAATCCAGACGTTCCCTGAGAGCTGTCCTGTCCGTATCGGATAACCCCGGATTGACCGCCCCCTGTGAAACAGCCGTTATATAATGTCCCAACGTATGGCCGCCAATCAGGGCATTCTCCCATCCCCCGCCATACCTCTTTTTCTGTTTCATAAACGCAAGCCTCTCCTGCTCTCCCAACCCCGCAATATAAGCAGCCGTCTCACGAAATCCGGCCAACAGCCTATCCTCATCAAGCGCAAGGAGATTATCAGTATCTAACCCAAGCGCATTCGCATAATATTCATCCGTCACCTCAACTGCCCGGCAGTCAAAAAATGTTGTTTTCATAAATGCCTCCTGTCATGCATACTTTTTCACATACGTTTTTCCGCTAAAACCATGATACCATAAAAAGAAAACGCAATCCATGTTAAGAGGTTCTGTTCGGTTTGAAAATGTCACTTTTCTCCCTGCCGGAGTGTAATCCCTCTCATGCGGAATAAGGCGCCGAGCAAATCCACCGGACGTATTTCTTCAAAAAGCGGAGGAAACTGCCACGCATTTCCCCAAATCTGATTAATAATCTCCGGGTTAAAAATCTGCGCGCAAATACGTTCTGCCATATCAAGGCATTCCCATCGGTCACCATCCCCTTCTGTCAATATTTTTTTAAGAAAATAGGCCAGAGTATGCAGCTGGTTTTCTGAGGTAAGTGCCGTAAGCTTTGTCACATCTGCCGTGCAGCCATCAATCTGGATCAGCTTGGTATTTTCAGCACTGACAAACCGGCAAAAGGGAAGTATCTGATCCTGTTCCTTCCTTTCCCAATATCGGTATTTATCCCAGGATGTCCCTTCCATATTCCGATTTACCTTTTGTCCTGCAACCATTTCCTTTGCGGCGGCCGTCACATCCAAAAGCTGATAATTTTCCATCATCAAAATGAAATCGGCATGACACAGATATTCACTTGAACCTCCGATTACAAGCACAGAGGATACTCCTTCTCTTTCATACAAAAAACGCACCCTATCCGTATATGGTATAATAGGCTCTTTATGAATCAGCCTGCGCATCTGCTCATCCCGTATCATAAAATTGGTTGCACTCGTATCCTCATCAATCAGCAACACCCGGCTTCCCGCATAAACAGCCTCTATAATGTTTGCTGCCTGTGATACGCTGCCGCTGGCATGCACGGTCGAAAATGTCTTCAAAGAATTTATGCAAGATATTTCCTCAAAAAATAAGGACACATCCATTTCGTGTACTACTCTGCCATCCTCTGCGTAGATTTTTACACTGTCCGGCTGTGCCAGCACATACTCCCTGCCGTCCCCGGGAATGTGCCGCCACACTCCTGCCTCCAGTGCATCTAACAGCGTACTCTTTCCGGAGTACCCGCCGCCTGTAATGACCGTTACCCCTTCCGGAACAGCCATCCCCGTTATGCTGGTACCGTCTGAAAGGGGTATGGTCTCTTCCAGATTTTTGGGGGACAAAAAGGGAACGGCATCCCGCAGTGGACCAGACGTATCCCCCTGCCTTGGAAGAATACTGCCATTTGCCACAAAGGCAATTTTATGATTAACGGTCATCCACTCCCAGATCTCCGACTGATGACGGTAAACGGCAAGCTGGTTTAAAAGCGCTTTTTCATCCAGATGGGTTACTGTCTCCCGAATTCTCTCAAGAACACCCCGCACGGCTTTAAAGCCGCTTTTGGCATTTATCCCGGAATTGTTTATGAGCGGCATATAAAATAGTATTTTCAGTACAAAGGACTCCCTCGCCTTATCAAAAACAAGTCCGCTCCGCCGTCTTATACACTCATTTGTTTTCTGCACAATAAACCGTGCCTTTTCCCTGGCATCTTTATTTCTATTTTCCATTTCGGATGTATAAGCTGTAATTTCCGGTCCGACTGCCCGCAGCAAAAAATCCTCGAATGGCAGATAGCAGTCCACATCCTTTGCGTTGTCCATAAATGGTATACAGGATGCCGGGACCGATACAAACAATTCCATTCTCTCTTTATTGTGTATCCCCGTACCGGAAAACCAAAAAGAAAACATATCATAATGAAAAATCCTCGCCTCTTCAATCGGCTGTTCTGAACTGCGTACGCTGCTGATATACACCTGCTTATCCTGATAAATTCTGCCTAAACGCTCCTTGTTTTCACCGTGTAACGGCAATAATATTTTTTTTAATTTGTTCATAATCTCTCTCCATTTCATACGTTCCCGCCACAAACAGCTTCCGGCAATCGCATTGCATAAATCAATCTTTCCTATAACACAAAAAAACACACCCTACGGATGTGCCTGACGGTAAACTATGATTGAGAGAAATTAGATGTTTCTTTCTGTTGCGCTTTCTTTTACACAGGAGATTACCGTGACATCGGATAGGAAAATATATGCTGTTGTCATAGTAATCACCTCTTTCTATTTTTATTACAGACTCTGTCCATAACGGAATTTGACATTTAGTTACAACAGTTAAACTATAGCATGAGACTGCCGGATTGTCAACACATTGTATCATTGACTTGATAAAAAAAAATGGATATACTGTAGAAAAATGCGTTCTCGGAATGGAGGATTATTATGGGTTACATACCAATTATCATTGTTTTAGTTCTGGTTCTGGCAGTTATCGCCGCTATTTACTGCGGAGTAACATATATTCGAAGAAAAACACGAGAGGTCTCCCGGGCATTATTCGGCACACCTGACATCTCCAAAGCGGCCCAGCAAATGAGACAGGAATATTCCACAACCCCAAAATCTGTCTCGTCTATGACAAGACTGCTTCTCCCGCAAATTATTTCTGATTTTCCGGACTTTGTCTATGATGAGATGAAAGAAAAAGCAGAAAACGTGCTGACGGATTACCTGCGGGCAATCACGGAGCGCAATCCCGCCCTGCTGCGAGATGGCAATACAGAGCTGAAAAACCATCTGGAAAACTATATTCAGATGCTCTCTGCCAGGGAGCTTCATGAACACTTTGAGAAAATCAAACTACACCGCACAGAAATCTCTCAATATAAGAAAACAGAAGGAAGATGTATTATTACGTTTCAGTCGGCGTTAGAATGCTATCACTACGTTACCAATGCCGCTGATTCCACCGTGGTGCAGGAGGGTTCCAAGGAATACAAATATCAGACCAGATACAATACCGATTTAATTTATATCCAGGACCGAAATCTTGTGGAAAATGAGCTGGATAATGCCTTAGGTGTAAACTGTCCCAACTGCGGCGCTCCCCTTACTTCCCTCGGTGCGAAAGTATGTGAATACTGCGGTACACCAATTATCGAAATCAATATCCACGCATGGTCCTTCAGCAATATTGATGAGGTAAAGTAATTAAGAAAGTGGTCTCTCAAACACGATAAGCCCGAGCTCGCTGGGATGATCTAAAATCACATACTCTTTTCCCTTTCCCCGATAGGCAAGAAGCTTTCCTATAATCAGGAAATCTCCCCCGCCGCCCAGAATCATAAACACAGAAATAAACAAGATACCTCCACTTCCTGTCAGCGCCGCAATTACCCCAGTTAAAAAACCAAGAATAACCGTTGGCATAACAGCCCCAATGATATATTGATATCTCTTTAATTCCGACTTACACGTGCTGTATGGGGTAAGGGCAGACCAGATAATTCCAAACTCTATATCCTTAAAATGTCCGGGCGCACAAGCTCCCCAGACCGCCCCATGAATTAATTCATGTAATACAATACAGATAAGGAAAACAATCAAAATCAAGAATGTATACAGGGGATTTTCGTGAAAAAAGCTGAACTCCCCTTTTTCATTCACCATAACAAATGCTAAAATGTCTATTAATATAAACGGCAGCATGATTAAAACAGCAAGTATATTGGCGGCTACAATTCCAACCGTCAGATCCACCCGTGTGAAACCCTGCTCCCGCAGCTGCTCCTCTTTTTTCTTTAGTTCCTCCATGCGCACACTTTCACGCTTCGTCAGCTGTCTCTGTTTTCCCATAATCACTCTCCCATTTAGATATCACCATTCTCAATCCGTATCTGGCATACCTTCATGGCAGCCAGTGCATTTTCATGCTGTTCCGGTGTCACCCCGGCACAACATGAAGCATCTATACAAATATCGGTCTCCGGCAGATATGCCTTCAGCAGCATCGCATTGGATATCACACAAATATCGGTGCACAGACCAACCAGTGTTATCCCCGCTATCTGTTCGGTATCATTTTCCTGCTGTAATCTTGCTCCCAGCTCTACAGAGCCAAAGCTCCCTTTATCAATAATAGAATCCGTACACAAATCCGACAGCCCGGTACAGATTTCCCAGCCTTTTGTCCCCCGGATGCAATGCTCGACAGGGAGATTTTTTCCCTCCAAAGTATCCAGATAATCCGGTCCGTGTGTATCCCTTGTAAAATAAACTTTACCGGTAAAATTCCGGATTTTCTCTGCCACCTTTGGCACAATGGCCACAGCCTCCGGTGTGCCGAGTGCACCGTCTATAAAATCATTTTGCATATCCACAACCACTAAAATATTTTGCATAAAAAACACCCCTCTCAACCGTCTTCTTAATATATCGGCCGGGAGGGGTGAAAAAGTAAATTACATTTACTCGTAAATTAAATTTATTCGTAAAGTCAATTTACAACTATCTGTATCTTTTTCTTAGCCTTACCACAAGTAACAGTGATTGCTGCTTTTCCTTTTTTCTTTGCCTTTACCGTTCCATACGCATCCACGGATGCGGTTTTCTTATTGGATGACTTATATTTCACCAAATCCGTTGTTCCGGCAGTCAGTTTGCGGATTCCGATAACAATAGTCTTCTTTACCTTTAACGTGAGCTTCTTGTTCTTCAGAACGAGTTTCTTATTTTTCTTTGCCCTCTTTACAACCTTAACGGTAACGGTCTTAGATGCTTTGCCATTTTTCAGTGTAATCTTTGCTGTTCCGACGGCTTTTGCCTTAACAACACCACCCGCACTGACAGATACTGCCTTTGTGTTGCCTGATTTATATGAGGAGGCATTGGAAACGAGTTTTACTTTCTTACCTTTAACGACGGTTATTGTATTGTTTAGCAGCGGATATCCTGCCGCTTTCACATTAACCTTTTTAACCTTTGAGTCGTTCTCGGACGGATCCGGTGTGGCAGTTGGCGTTGGGTTGCTGTCATCCGGTTTTCCCGTCTGGGAAGGTTTATTTTCATCCGGAGTTTCTGTTACTCCAAGGCTTGCCGTTGTCACAACTTTCCCGGCAATGGCCTGAACCTCCGCACTTGTCAATGCTTTATTGAAAATCAGGAGTTCATCAACTGCCCCTCTAAAAATAGCATCCCATGCATTTACTCCAAAGTAAAGCTTCGCGTTGTTTCTCAACATGATATCTTTAGCAACATCACAGGAATTAATAAGCACGCCATCCACATAGAGCTCACCATACACGGTCTGCGGTGCATTCCCTTCCTTATCTCCGTTTATTACAACGGTTACATGCTGCCATTTATTGGCTGTATAAGCGCCGTCTACCCCACTGGTAGCTGCCGTAACCCACGCTCCGTTACTGGACCAGATTTTACCATCCAGCGTAAGGTTCAGCCAGTATTCCGGTGAGAATGTCCCCGCAGTTAAAGTCGGATCATATACTGTGCCAACACTTTTCGGATTCATCCAGAAACTTACGGTATAATTTTTTCCAAGGGCGCTGGCATCATTCAAAAGCTTTAGTCCATATGAACCGGACATTGTAATTGCCTTTCCGTCCACGCCGTCCTCATAGCTGTACGCGGCATCTGCTTTTTCCGCCGGGCTGAAGGATTTTGTTACTGCGACTGCACCATTCGTATTTTCATTAAAAGAAAATCCCTTAACAAGGTTTTTCTTCAGGTCCAGCCCATCATAATCCATTGTCACAACTATTTCATATGAAGCTGCCAGTGAAAAATCCTGTGCATAAACCTGCACTGGAATTGTGGAAACCCCGCCGCTAAGATTTAACTTCTTTGCCTCTTTTTCATCAATTGCTTTTCCGTTTACTGCAACATAACCGCCGGAGTCTTTTATGGCAAAGGAAACCTCAGGTGTCTCCGTGTACGGTATCGTAATCGCATATTTCCCGTTTTCCTTTGCAATCTCTTTTCCCTTATAGGTGAGTGAGGTCAGTTCATTTTCTGTGCGGTATGCCTTCATCATCGACAGAGATTTACAGATTCTCGCCGACTCCTTATCCGCTGTTCCCTCAAACATAACCGTGACTACACGCTTTGTAACCTTCTGCCCTTCCTCGAGCACTTCCAGGGATTCCGTATTCGCCGCAATAACAGCAGCCGGAATTTGATATACTACCTGGTAATAATCTGCCTGGTCAGCCTTTGCCAGTGTCCGGTTATCTATCAGTGCTTTCTCACTGTCTAATACCTCTTCGACAATCGGCATGCTGGCAACACCGTCAGAAACACTGATTTTAATCGGCTTGCCATCGTCTTCTTTGGCATAAGTAACAAGCAGATAATTATCTTCGTTCTCTAATACCTGCATTTTATATCCAAAAGAACCGCCTGCTGTTGCCTTTCTGGAAAGCTCCGGTGCGTCCATCCCGACAGAGCCGTTATCCACAAGGCCGTCCTTTGTCTCACCATCTGGAAGCAGGAAACGGTCCTCATACTGGCCTCTGCCCGCCTGTTCCATTTTATCTACGGTAGCTTCTGCCAGACGGTTTGCATCCTTCTCTGCAAGGACCTCCTCCGAGCCGCGTCCTTCTTCGTCCACATAATAACTCCAGTAAATGCCGTAGCTCTCTTCGTCCTGGCTGTAGTGAAGGGTGAAAGGATAATCAAAATCCGTCCCCTCAAGCTTAAAGTCCATAGAACCCTCTGCTTTTACGAGGTTCTCGTTAATGTTTTTCATATAATCCCCCACGCTCGCCGCATTGGAGATTCCGATTGTGTCGCTGCGGACTGCCTTTGTCGTCGGAACAGTAACCGCTACCCCATGGGAGCCGGTTGTCTGGCACTCTTTCCCGAGTTTTGCACTGAGCACAAACGGACCATATTTAAAAGCGTATACATTTTCATTATCCTGCAGATTGTGTGCCGTAACCTCCATCGGAAGCTGAACCGTAATGGAAACATCTGCGGCAAGCTTCTCTTTCGGGATAACAACGTATCCGTTCTCTGCCGTATAATCAAATGCCTCTCCGTTTAACTTAACGTTAACCTTACCGTCCTTTACCCAATCCGGCACTCGAAGCTTCAGGTTGAAGTTCAGGTTATCCCCGGATACATTGAACTGCATAGTATCTGACTTACTCAAATCCCCTGTCTGCTCAATCACATAGCCACCCCCTGTCAGACGGGATGCCAGATACAGATTTACACCAACGGCTCCGGACTCTTTAAAATAAATGCTGTCCTGTAATTTTGTGAAGTTCTCCATACCGGAACCTGTACAGCACCAGAAATTAGTATCAATTGTTCCAAACACTTTTTGATAACCGCTTGCCATCGGCTGGAAATACATGGTACGTCCGGTATTATGATCCTGCGAAGACATAATCGCATTAATAAGGGTGTTTTCATAATAATCTGCATACTTTTTGTCCCCTGTTATTAAAAACAGACGACGGCTCAGTTTCAACATGTTGTAAGTATTACAGGTCTCATTATTGCAGTTCGTCCTCTCAGCATTCAGGACATTATCTGCTCCAAAGTGCTCATCTTCACTATTTCCTCCAGTAACATAGGTATGGTTTTTCTGCACCATATCCCAGAAACTCTCTGCATATTCAAGATAAACCGTCTCAGACGAATCTACCTCATAGCGTCCCAGTGCACCGAGGAATTTAGGAATTGTCGTATTGGCATGCTTTCCATTCAGCGCATTGGCCGTACCCTTGCGAACCGTCTCAAAAAGTGCTGTCTCATCAAACTGATGGGCAGCCGCTTTAATATCCTCTTTATTGGATGCATCCGTCACTTTGTACAACTCATAGAGGACATCATTCATACCGCCATACTCTGTATTCAATGTCGTCCTCTGTGTCGCCGCTGACCAGCTGTTTACACGCTTAGCAATCCATGCAGCCAGATTGTTGGCAATATCAAGTGCTTTTCTGCTTCCGGCAACGGTATAACTGTCAACCAGTCCGGCAACAATCTTGTGCATCGTATACCACGGAACCCATGCCTGAGTTGAAATATTTACCGCACCCTTTTCTACATTATCAAACTGTACATCCAAATCGTTTTTGTTGGGGAGCGTTGCACCAAAGATATACCCTTCATACTCCGTTCCCTTTGTCTTCTCCTGGCATTCTTCGAGCGCATCCAGAATAGAATCCAGACGATTTTTTAATGCGTCCCTATCCTCTTTCGAAAGCCCAGGGCTTACTGTTCCCTGCGCAACTGCTGACAGATAATGACCAAGAGTATGTCCGCCAATTAAAGCATTCTCCCAGCCGCCCCCATAACGGGTCTTATTTTTCATAAATGCTTTTCTTTCATCATCACTCATACCAGCTGCGTATGCCGCAGTCTCCCGGAATCCGGCAAGAAGCCTGTCTTCATCCAGTGCAAGAAGATTATCCACATCCATCTCCAGCGCATTGTCATAATACGCATCTGTTACCTCTACCGCATCGAGTGGAAAATACTCCCTGTTGTCAATGACGCTATTATCATTGACACTGTTGTCAACGACGCTGTTATCATTGACACTGTTGTCACCTGCACTTTTGCTGCTCTCCTGTGATACTGCCGCTTTGGCAGCTTTAGCAGATGCATCCACAGGCACCGTCAGGCCAGATGCCATAAGACAGAGCGACAGAGCTGCTGCCAGGCAGCGCTTACCTGCCTTTTTCCCAAAAACCGGCACTTGTTTCCTTTTCATTTCATTCCCTCCATTCATGATTGCTATATCATTTGCTATCATTAATTTTATCACTTGCATAAACCTAAAACCATACTCATACGTTATCTTTGGTGTGAATTTGTTTTGTCAAAAAGTTTGTTCAGGTGTGAAAAAGTTATTGCGTATTGAGAAGAAATCTTTTATATTTTATAATAGATACAAAGGAATGGAGGTAGTGTGAAAAATAATGCTGATGCATTTATTTTTCACAAAGCGAACATAGTTCGCTATGGCTATTTGTTTCTGAGCAAAGACAAATAGCCGTGATGGCAGATGAGAAACTGCATTCGCGAACTGTATTACAGTTTTTTCTCATCGCCCATTCGCAACAAGTTGCTCAGAAACGAGGATTGCCATGAGCATATATGATTTTCGCGTTGACAGGCCCTTTTCTTATAACTGGGCCGGCAAATTTGAGGCACCGGATGAAAACTGGATTCACATGACAAGAGAGCTGGTAGACTATGAGCTCATTCTTATGACCGAAGGTGTTTTATATATTGCGGCAAGCGAGAAAGAATACACGGTAAAAAAAGGGGAATACGCCCTTCTTGTCCCTCCCTGCCACCAATTTGGCCTGAAGCCGTCGAAATGTTCCTTTTACTGGGTTCATTTTTCCTATAACGACAACCGCAATGACCACCACACCTATGCAGACCACGAGATTCAGGGAGCACTTCCGCGGGAGGAAAAAAGAATCCTTTTGCCGGATATTGCAAAAGTCCCCGGACTGGACCGAATGATCGTACAAATGAAACAGCTGCAGGACTGCGACCGAAAATACCAGAACCGAAATCAGAATAGTTTCCTTTTGACAGCCGCTTTATGTGAACTGTACAGCCAGCTCTATCTGCCGGGGGGCGCTTTTGTGAAACAGGAACACATGCAGTTGTATACGGATATTGTAGATTATATTTCCTGGCGGATACGCGATAATATCCGCGTCAGCGAAATTGCCGCCTATTTTGGTTACAACGAAAAATACATTACAACCTTTTTCAAACGCACCGGCGGCACATCACTTAAAGCCTATATTCTCAACCGGAAAATGGAACTGGCAAAGGCCATGCTGACAGACACGAATCTTCCGATTGCACAAATCGGATACGATATCGGGTTCTCGGATAACCATAACTTCTCTTCTGCCTTTAAAAAAGTGACAGGACAGAGCCCATCCAGTTATCGGAATACTTATTCGCAGCGGCAGATGTTTCATCAGTAAGGCACATGGTTTTCATTCGGACCTTATTGGCGCATAGCTTTACGAAAAGCCCCCGGTGTCAGTCCGGCATATTTCTTAAACTGACGGATAAAATGATACACCTGTGCGTATCCCAGTTCCTCTGCGATAGATGCAACACTCATATCCGTGGACAAAAGATATTCCTTTGCTGCAGCAACTTTCGTCTGTATCACATCCGTCATGCAGGTAACGCCAAAAGCCTTTTTATAGAGTACCTGAAAATAGGCAGGTGAAAGAGACACCTCATCTGCCATCTGCTGGATTTTCCAGTTTTCTTCCGGATTTTTCTGAATCATCTGGCGGACTTTATATAACTTATCAAAATACGGAATATCCTGATTGATTTTTTTCTGTGCACTCCATTCTTCTGCCAGCCGCCAAAATAACAGCATCATTAAATGATGTTGAATCGGCATGGAAAATTCCGATCCGCACTTCCACGCATCATTTATATCTTTTATATTGTCAGAAATACACTTTTCCTTTGATATTATAATAGGTTTGTTTAAAGGAAAGTGCAATTCTCTCAGAAAAATTTCTTCTTCATCCGCTTCAAAATGAATAAAATCATCATAATACTCCTGTGACAAAGAGATATATTTATGCGGTTTATAATCAGAAAAAAGGACAATACTCGGTTTGTCCAGCATGTAGCTTTCCCCTTCTATTGTTAGCAAAGTCGGTGTGTAAAAGAACAAAAGCAGATAATCCGGCGCACCGTTTTTTCTCTCATATTCAAAGCTTCCCCTGTGAGTAGAATGATAGATGACATTGTGAATATGCATAGAAACCTCCATCAAAAAATTATAAGTCAACTTATTGCAATTATAATATATTGAATAAAAGAAATCAATTCTATAGAATAAAAATAAGAAAAAAGTTATTGTAAAAAATTTTTTGTAAAAATTGAAAAACTTATGCAGAAAGGATGAAACAAAATGAAACAATGGAACGCTGGCATAGCACGCATACTGACAGTTGTACTGTTAGCAGCCTCTGTATTCTCACATGAGCAGACAATCAATGCCAAGTCAAAAAAACCGGTACTTTCATCAAGTAAAAAACGCATTCTACGCGGTAAAACAACCACACTTAAATTAAAAAATGCGGGAAAGTACAAAGCGAGCTGGAAAACCAGTAAAAAAAATGTTGTAGCAATCACAAAGAAAACAAAGAAAAATTGTACCTTAAAGGCCTTAAAAAAGGGTACTGCAGTAATTACATGCAAGGCAAAAAAAGGAAAACAAAAAATAACTCTGAACTGCAGAGTTACGGTATACACAAAAACTTCCCCTGATGTGGCAACCCCATTGCCAACGGCCACAGGCACTCCGGCAGAGCCAACAACCCCGGCAGAACCAACGGCAGTTCCAACTGCAGTTCCAACGGAAGTACCAACACCAACTCCGATCCCAACGGCAGTCCCAACTAAGCACCCTCTGGCAGATGAGAGTATTTTGGAAAACTACAGGGGAATATTCGGCAATGTCGGAACATGCCTTACTTATCAGCATCATTCCAACAGCTCCATGAACCAAATGCAAAACAAAGAAACAATGGAACATGTAAAGAAACACTATAACAGCTTTACCCTGGAAAATGAAATGAAACCGGATGCGATGCTCCGTTCCACAGCACAATTAATTTCAGTTTCCGATGCAAAAAAACTGGGTTATACTTTACCGGATAATTACAAAGAAAAATATGTTCCAAAACTCAATCTGGAAAGCCTCGATAATATATTAAAGGCGGCACACGAAAACGGACTGCGGATGCGCGGACATACACTTCTCTGGCACAGTCAGACACCATCCTGGTTCTTTACCGAAGACTATGACAGTGACACCCCTGTAGACCCGGCCACAATGGACGCACGTCTTGAGTTTTATATCCGTACCGTTATGAAATACGTTATGGATAAAGAGCTCTCCATTACCAAAGAATCCGGAAGCATCATTTACGCCTGGGACGTTGTCAATGAATATCTTCACCGTCCGGCCTTTAACTGGGCTGCCAACTGGACCAGTGTATATGGCGATATGGGAGCCAGCCCATCCTATGTAAAAAAAGCCTTTGAGATTGCCTATGATGTATTAAAATCTTATGGGGCAACAGATAAGGTTGTACTCTTCTACAATGATTACAACACCTACTTCGGTGTTGAAGAAACCATTAACCTTGTAAACTTTATTAATGAAAATGAGCCGGAAAAAATCTGTGGCGGCATTGGCATGCAGAGCCATATTGATATCGCCGCTCCTACACTTGAGGAATACGGTGAGGCTGTCGATCAGTTTTTAAATACAGGCCTTGAAGTACAAATAACAGAGCTCGACATCACAATTAACTTTAATACAGACGGTGATAATCCCACATACGCTTATAAAAATGAGGGAGAGACTGATGATGACCAGGCTGCTTATGTAAGACAATTTATGGATATGATTATCGAAAAACAGCTTAACCGTGATAAAGCTGTCAGTCCTAAGGGCATTACAGGAATTACCCTCTGGGGCCTATATGACAGGGTTTCCTGGCGCTCCAGATGTAATCCTCTCCTGTTTGGTAAAAACCTCTCCGACCCTAAACCGTCATTTTATCAGTTTATAGAGGCAGCAAAACAGGCAACGTCAAATTCATAAGCAAAAAATAACTCATATAAAAAAACAGGACTGTCAAGAGTCCTGTTTTTTTTATAACTTGACAAACGTCCGATTTCGTACTATCATTTAATAGTACGAAATCATACCATAAAAGGGAGATAATTCATGAAACCTGTTATATCAAATGAAATGAAACGTTACAATTATCTGCTTGGAGAGATAGAAGCAGAGTACCACAATATGTCATTAAAGCTTGGTCTGTCTGACAGTGCAATGAAAATACTCTATACTATCTGCGATAACGGAGAATCCTGTCCACTGCTTGAAATATGCCGCCGCAATGGATTAAGTAAACAGACAGTAAATTCCGCTATCCGCAAGTTGGAATCCGAAAATGTTGTATATCTGGAACCGGCAGGAACAAAAAATAAAACGGTCTTGTTAACTGAAAAAGGAAAACTGCTGGCACAAAAAACAGCTATGCGCATACTGGAATCTGAAAATGATATTTTAGCATCCTGGCCGGACAAAGATGTAAAAAAATATCTTGCACTGACAGAAAAATTTCTACTTGCATTAAAAGAAAAAACAGACTCACTTTAGGAGGTAATAATGAAAATACAATTATCTGACCATTTTAATTTTAAAAAGCTCCTCCGCTTCACCCTGCCATCTATCATCATGTTAGTTTTCACCTCTGTATATGGTGTCGTGGACGGTTTTTTTGTATCAAATTATGTCGGCAAAACTCCCTTTACTGCCGTCAATTTTATTATGCCTTTTTTGATGATTCTCGGCTCTTTCGGATTTATGTTTGGAACGGGAGGAGGCGCGCTGATTGCCAAAACGATGGGAGAAGGAAAAACAGAAAAAGCAGAACGCATCTTTTCCCTCATTGTCTATACCTCTGCCGCATGCGGCATTATACTGGCAGTCCTCGGCATCCTTTTTATCCGCCCTCTGGCCTCTATACTCGGTGCGGAGGGACAGCTTCTTAAGGACAGCATCACTTATGGGCGTATTATATTACTGGCTATCCCTGCTTTTATCCTGCAATATGAATTCCAGTGCCTGTTTTCTACCGCTGAAAAACCGACTCTCGGACTTTATGTAACAATCGCAGCAGGAATCACCAATATCGTATTAGACGCCCTGCTTGTTGCCGTACTTCATCTGGGAATCCAGTGAGCTGCCGCAGCAACAGCACTCAGCCAATGCGTAGGCGGCATTGTACCACTCATCTATTTCGCCCGCCCAAATAACAACATTCTGCTGAATAATCCGGGGTGAAATCCA
>DKUB01000041.1:19289-48979 GCA_002490465.1 Lachnoclostridium sp. UBA7215 | reverse complement strand
GCTCTGTAGTGCGGAGCAAAGAATAACAGGCATTCGTATGATTACGAATGCCTGTTATTCTGTTTTGTGCTTTTTAATTATTTCTTCAAATCTGCGGTTGGATGCTTCCATCTCAGTGGCACCTTCTATAAATTCAATTTCGGCCTCCTCCTGGTCCAGCTCATTTAGCAGACCAAACAAATCATCATCTGTAAAAAACTGCTCCATGCCCAGCCCCTCCTTTTGCGTTTATAAAAATAATTACGGATTGTTTCGCACTAATGCAAAATTTAATTAACTTTATTGTAGCATAATTTTTTTATCCATACAAGGAGTTTTACTTGCAAAATGATGAAATCTAATGTAGTATTTTAAGGAAAGTAAAAGGAGGAAAAAGTGAAAAATAAATTTTTCACTCGCCAAGTTTGCGCTGCGAGCATCGCAAACATTGGTGCATTAGCTACTCGCGAAAGGAGGCTCGTAGCATGAGCACAAAAATGAACGAAGATATTATTTTTACAACCGAAGATGTAAACAAAAATAAAGTGTTTGGGGTTTTGGCTTATTTAGGAATACTTGTCCTGGTACCCCTTCTTGGAGCTAAAGATTCGCTGTATGCCAGATTTCATGCGAACCAGGGACTTATTTTATTGATTTTTAATATCCTTTTGACAGCAGCACGCCGCATCCTTACATTTGCTTTAAAGGTGGCCACGTTTGGGCTAATGAATGATGCGATAAATATTATTGCCTCAACGGCAACCGGTGTGATTACCCTTGTGTTTATCATTATTGGAATCGTTAATGCATGCTCAGGGGAGGCAAGGAGGCTGCCGATTATTGGCGGTTTTACATTAGTAAAGTAAGAAAGGGAAGTGTACGCCATGTCATTAAATCAGACACCGAGTGGAGAGCGTATTCATATAGCGCTGTTTGGCAGGAGAAATGCAGGTAAGTCAAGTCTGTTAAATGCCATTACCGGGCAGGAATTGTCTATTGTCTCGGAAATAAAGGGGACAACAACGGATCCGGTCTATAAGGCAATGGAACTTTTGCCGCTTGGTCCGGTTATGTTTGTGGATACGCCGGGGTTGGATGATGAAGGCCTTCTTGGTGAGGAGCGGGCGAAAAAGGCGAAAGCTGTTCTGAACAAGACAGATCTTGCGCTCATTATTGCTGACGGCGCATTGGCTGAGCAGGATTTTTTATTTGAGGAATCGATTCTTGGGCTGGTGAAAAAGAAGCAGATTCCGTATCTTATTATCTTAAATAAGCAGGATGAGTGGGAGGACAGGGAAAGTCAGATAAAGTTGCTTGGCGATATTTGCGTCAGCGCCAAAAGCGGTTATCACATTCATGAGTTAAAGGAGAAAATTTCGGACAGAATCCGAGCAGGGGGCTGCACCGCAGGGGGCTGCGGGGCAGATAAGCCGCTTGTGGCAGATCTGCTTTCTGCCGGTGATACTGTAGTGCTTGTTGTACCGCTTGATGCTGCCGCACCGAAGGGGCGGCTTATTTTGCCGCAGCAGCAGGTAATACGGGATGTGTTGGAGGCGGGGGCATCTGCGTTTGTGTGTCGGGACACGGAGCTTTCTGCCACACTGTCTTCACTTGTAAAAAAACCCCGGATTGTCATTACCGACTCACAGGCGTTTGCCGCTGTGGCAAAGGTAACGCCGGAGGATATTCCGCTCACGTCTTTTTCTATTATATTTTCCCGTTATAAAGGGGATTTGGAAGAGCAGATCCGTGGAATTCGTGCAGTAGAAACACTGCAGGACGGAGACCGCATTCTGATGGCGGAGGGCTGCACCCACCATCGCCAGTGCGGGGATATCGGCACAGTAAAGATTCCAGGCTGGCTTCAGGAGCATACTGGGAAAAAACTGACATTTGAGACGAGCAGCGGGGGCGGGTTCCCGGAAAAGCTTTCTGATTACGCAATGGTTGTTCACTGCGGCGGCTGTATGCTGCCCCCGCGGGAAATGGCCTACCGGATTGAACAGGCAAAGGAACAGCAGATTCCAATTGTAAATTACGGGACACTTATTGCGCATTTGAAGGGTGTGTTGGAAAGGAGCATACAGCCGTTTAAAAGTAATCCTTGACTTTTAGTATTCGCAGTGCTATACTCTCACTAATTCAAAACAAAAAGGCTTTGACGAGGAGTAGTAAGTATCAGGGATATTTCAGAGAGAAGATGGCTGGTGTGAATCTTTATAGAACTGGTATCGAAGCAGCCTCCGAGCTGTGGACCGAACAGAGAATCTTAGTAGGCTTCAACGGAGTTCCCCCGTTAACGTAGGAAGCAATATCGGAGAAATCCCGTATTGGCAGAGTGCAGAGAAATCTGAAATTAGGTGGTAACACGGACAGAAAAGTTCGCCCTAAGTTGACAAGTAGTTCAGTCAACTTAGGGCTTTTTGTTTTGGACAAAATAATTGTGTGGACAAAATTTTTGCCCACAAAAATAACAAAAAAAGGAGTGAAAAACATGACACCGGATCAATTACGAAAATCCTATATCAGCTATATGGAAAAAATAGGAGCAAGCCGGGTACCCTCCGCAAGTTTATTGCCGGAAAATGACCCCTCAACCCTGTTTACAGGAAGTGGCATGCAGCCGATGGTCCCCTATCTGTTAGGCGAGAAGCACCCCATTGGGAATGAGATAACAGACATCCAGAAGTGTTTAAGAACAGTGGACATTGATGAAGTGGGAGACATGTCCCACCTGACTTTTTTTGAAATGACAGGCCGCTGGGAATTTGGCGCCAATGAAAATGACTACAAGAAAAAGCAGATTGACGCCGTCTGGGATTGGCAGATTAATGAATTGGGAATTGACCCTGGCAGGCTGTATATCAGTGCCTTTAAGGGAAGTGAGGAGCTAAATATTGAGAGGGATACGGAGACAATCAGGCTTTGGTCAGAAAAATTCAAATCCGTTGGGATTGAGCCTGTCGTAGAGGAAGAGCCATACAAATATGGAACATCCAGAGGGGGCAGGATATTCTTATACGGTGAAAAAGAAAACTGGTGGAGCCGGGCAGGAAGTCCCTCCCATATGCCGGTTGGAGAACCGGGAGGACCGGATAATGAAATGTTTTATGATTTAGAACCGGAGGGGGATTCTTTTGCGCATCCCGCTTCGGACGGCGGGCGGTTTTTGGAGATTGGCAACAATGTGTTTATGTGTTACAAAAAAGAGGATACAGGCTTTGTGAAGATGAAAAATCCCAATATTGATTACGGCGGCGGACTGGAACGTATTGCAACGGCTTTAAACGGTGACAGGGATATCTATAACACTGCATTTTTCTTAAATGCCAAACAGAAATTAGTGGAATTAAGCGGCAAAGAATATACGGACGATTTAAAGTCCTTTCGTATTATTTTGGACCATGTGCGTGCGGCGGCATTTTTGATTAACGATGGGGCAGAGCCTGCCAATAATGATGCCGGATATGTAACCAGAAGGCTGTTAAGAAGGGCAATCCGTGCAGGCAGAAAAATCGGAATACAGGGGAGCTTTGTGGGGGAACTGGCCGAGGTCTATATTGACGAGGCAACAGCATATGAGGATTTAATTGCGAACAAAAAGAAGGTCATTGAAATTATAAACAAAGAAGAAAAGTTATTCGGGAAAACGTTGCAGCAAGGTGAAATTGAAATCCGTAAGCACCTGAAACATAAAGGAAAGGTTACGGGAAGGGATGCCTTTTACTTTTATGAAACTTATGGTTTTCCACTTGAGCTGACAGAGGAGTTTCTGGCGGAAAGCGGATACCGTATCGAGGAAAAGGAGTCCTATGCAGAGGCAGCAGAAAAACATGCCGAAATGAGCCGGACAGCATCTGCCGGAAAATTTAAGGGCGGTCTGGCCGACCAATCAGCGGAAACCACGGCGCTCCACACGGCAGCGCATTTGCTGCTTGCAGGCTTGCGTCAGGTTCTCGGCGAGCATGTTTTGCAAAAGGGAAGCAATATTACGGCAGAGCGGTTGCGGTTTGACTTTAACCATAATGAAAAACTTACGCCGGAACAGTTAGCCAAGGTGGAAGCATTTGTCAATGATGCCATTGCCTCCAAGGCGGTTGTTTCTTTTTCTGAGCTGCCGAAGACAGAGGCAAAAGAGAGCGGTATCAGTGGGAATTTCTGGGATAAATATCCGGATATTGTAAAGGTGTACACCATTCAGGATGCCGATGGAAAAGTCTGGAGCAGGGAAGTCTGTGGAGGCCCGCATGTAGAAAATACGGAATGTTTAGGAAGCTTCAGGATTGTAAAGGAACAATCTTCTTCTGCCGGAGTTCGAAGAATAAAAGCCGTTATTGATGGGATTCGGTAATCCGGCGGCGGGAACAACCAATGATACGCTATGTGAACGGCAGTTATGTTCAAAAACAGATAAGGCCCGCACAAATTCCGTGCGGGCCTTTTGGATGATGTGTCTGCCGATGCGTTTGGCATTGCAACATATACATTCGTTTTAGTTCAATGCGTCTACCAGCCTCTGGATAGCTTCAAGAGCTTCATCCGGAAGTTTATCATAACCCTCTTTATCAGTAGAGAATTTCTTAACAGCGTCTACGCGGTTCTGCATAGCATTTTTCAGAGCTGTCTTGTATTCAGGGTCATTCAGATCCGGTTTGAAATCAGCTGTCTTTCCAGCCCAGTCATACATGATTTCGATATCGTCAAAGTTGCCCCATTTCTCAAAGTTTGCTTTTCCTTCCACGATAGATTCAAGGATACCAAGGGTATCTGCCGGCTGGCATTTTGTTCCCATGAAATCGCCAGTGTTTACAATGTAGCAGTCTACATTTTTCTCAGCTACAAGTTTTTTGAACTTATCGTAGTCGTTTGCCAGCGGATAGGTACGGAATGGGTTTGCGTATGGCACGATGCGGAGTGCATTCATATCCGTGCCTTTCGCAACACGCTCAGCAGTAGATGTCTTTGTAGCCAGGGTTGCGCCCATTACGGAAGCCAGTGCTGCCCCTTTCAGTTTTACTACCGGTGGAATGGTAGGGTCTTTCATAATCCAGAAAATAGCATTTACAGGAGCGTCAATCTTGTCTACGCGGTTTGGAGACCACAGTTTGGATTTGATAGCACGCCCGTTACCATTGCGGACATCCTCTGTAACAAGCTGGATTTTTCCATCCTCGTCCATGGTAGCAGAACAGTTCTGAACGGTGAGAAGATACTGGTTGTCCGGGCATCCGGTCGGATAATCTGCTGTTTTATCAAAATAAGTAGGCTCCAGGGCGATGGATGCACAAGTGTCAGTGTTAATAATGAAAGCGTCATCATGAAGCACTTTGATTCCACCAAAGGAGTCATATTTTCCGTTGTGTTTTGCGTGTGTCAGTGTAGATTTACCAGATCCCGAAAGGCCGTAAACAGAAGCTACGAACTTCTTGCCGCCCTCAAGGGAGTACTCTTTCTGTCCGCCGTGGCAGGAAGCATAGCCGTTGCGGTTGGCAAGTGCCCACGCCATGGTCAGAGTACCTTTTTTGTGCTCTCCAAAGTATTTCATACCGAGGATGGCAGCACAGTTCTGGTTTGTGTCAAAATAGCACAGTGTCAGCGGATCGCTCAGGCAGTCGTAATCGACATCCGGGCTTGTCTGCGGTGCCCACTGTGGGTCAGAGAAGATGTAGATGTCAGGCTCTTTGCCGTCACCAATCAATTTTGAGTTCTTGTACATTTTTACATATTCATCTGACATATACTGGAAGTTCAGCATCCAGTTGTAAAGGAGGTTTTCTTCCCCTTCCGGAATCAGAAGATGTGCCTTTGCCATAAATTCCGGGTCAAGTCCGACAAAACAGGTAGCGTGGTACAATTTTTTGAAACGGGTTTTATATACGGCGTCCATAACTACCTTGTCCAGTTTTGCAGCATCTACGCCCGGTTCTCCTTTGATGCGGCGGGCAGCAGCATAACGTCCTGTTACGGCACCGTCATTAAAGAGCAGTACTTTGGCGTCTGCATCAAGACCAAATTCTTCTCCTCTGTAGACCGGCATATCCGTAACAATAGTTCCCGGTGAATTTTTGGCAAGGTTATAAGCCTCTTTAAGGGTGTTTACCTTTACCACATTGTTGCCATAAAATGCAGCTTCCACAATGGCGCGTGTGTTAGATACTGCTTCCCCTGTTTTTGGGAACCCAACTTTTCCGGCGCCAATTTCACTAAGTTTGTAGTTCGCTTTTGTTGCCATGAAAGATTACCTCCTAAATAATAAATTTATAGTAAGGCGTCTATACGCCTTGACTTGCGACATAAAACAAATCATTGCCCAAGTATAATTATAGACAGCCAGGAAAGAATTGTCAACTTTAATTCCCCATATATTTTTCCAGTACGTGAAAAGGGGCGTTGCCCATGTCCAGTATATAGGCGTGGAAACGTTTGTCCGTATAGTCTTCACCGTCAATTTCGCGGAATTTGTCTTTTAGCAGCGTAAATTCAAGGTATCCGACGGCATACTTGAGGTAGGAAGCAGGTTCATCAATAATGGCTTCATATAGCTGTGTCACGGCATCCTTTTCCCATGTCCCATATGTTTTCATGAACTGGTATAAATCATCCGTATTCCAGCCGTCCATGTGGACACCGATATCTGCAAGGCCATACAGGCACAAGGCGGCAATCATATTATTTTGCAAAATCGCCACCTCTCCTTCAGAACCGCCGGTATATTTATAAGAATAAATTTCGGCATAGGATGCCCAGCCCTCCGTAAAGCCGCCATAATCCAGTGTGTAGCGGAGCAGTGGGAGGTCACGGTTTTGCATATAACACGTCTGTAAGAGATGTCCCGGATATCCCTCATGGGCCAGGGTGTTAAAGAGGGAGGATGGGTCGTAGCGGTCTGCCCCGTTAATATAAATAACATTATTCTCACTGTCATCGAGCGGAGGTGTCAGGTAGAAGGCCGGACTCAGGTAATCTTCTAATGCTTCATCCACGTATTTTACCGAATAATTAGTATTTTCACAGGATGGAAAATCGACAGCGGCCGCTGTTTTCAGTGTGGAGAGGATTTGCTCAGGGGAGGTGAATTTTGCCGTATAATCCTGGCAGCTCCCGAACAGAGCAGGGTCTTTTGCCGCATATGAGATCAGAGTTTGTTCTGCAGTTTCCAGCCGGGATGTTAAAAGGCTTCTCAGTTCATCCGGCGTGCGGGAACTTCCGGTGACAGAGCGGACAAGGCAGGCATAGTAACCATCTCCGCGGTTATAACGGCACAGTGCGCCATCAGTTCCAGCGAAGGGGAGGAGGGAGGCAAGCCCTGCCATAAGTTCTTTATAGGCCGGGATGACTTTTTTTCGGACAAGACGCCGGTTCCGCCGGATTGCTTTTTCACAGGCCACGGCATCCAGAAAAGGACAGTTCTTCATTTTGTTCTCAAAAGTTTTTTCAAGGACAGAAGTCCCGTTTTCTTCCAGATAGCGCTCACATTGGTTGATTATATGGGAGAGCGTAGAGCGGCAGGGAAGAGTTCCAAGCTCCTTTTTTCGTACCTCCAGAGCCAGTAGGGAAGAAAAATAATCCGGCGTCGTGCGTAGGAGGGAGAAATACTGTGAGAGGTCGGTCTCATCTTCTATCCGAAACTCCGCCAGAAGAACGGGGAGCTGCGCCTGAATACCTGTAGTCGGGCCGAGGCTCTCTGTAAAAGTGAGATAGTTCTGCTTATCTAATTGTGTCTCGAGGGTATCCGAAAGAATATCATATAAAATGAGTTGTTCCCGGGAGAGCTTCCTCTGATCAAATTTTTTCAGAGCGACAAGCATGTTTTCAAGTTCCAGTGAATTTTTCTCCAAATCTTCGTAAGAAAAGGAGGAAAAGCCATTGGGAAGTGAGCCGCCGGTGTCGGAAGGAATATTATATTTTTCGGGGTGTGATAATGTGTAATTCAACGTCAGGGAATCAGAACAGACTTCATTTCTAAACAGATTGTCCGTAAAAGCCTCAAATTCCCTGTCAGGCTGAATGGATGCATCGGGAATAGTGACATTCCCCTCTGTCTTACATGAAGTAAGGAAGGAAATAACAAAAAATAAAAGAAACAGGAAGCGTATGCGCATGGAAACCTCCGATTGGCGGGTTAATTCTTACCATATATATGCGGCAGAGCCGGGGAAAAGTACAAAAGCATTTTGCTGGAATAGCGTTAGCCCTTTCGTCATAGAATTAAAGGCAGACATTTGTATCCGTGCCGTAACGAATAGCGAGTAAGGAAATGAGGAGGGATTTTGTGGACGACAGGCAGGAACAGACATTGGAAAGATATAACTTTCAGGTAAAGAACCGATACCGGGTAAGAGGGGCTGTGCTGTTGGAGACGGAGGAGGGCCTTCGTATGTTGCGGCAATGTGACCGTCCGGGAGAGCACTTTGTTTTTGAAAACAGAGTAAAAGATTATCTTGCAGATAAGGGTTTTACTATGACGGACCGTGTGATAAAAAACACAGACGGCGAATTTGTTACTGAGTGGGAGAGCGGGGAAAAATATGTGGTGTACCAGTGGTATGCCGGAAATGAATGTGATTACCGGAACAGGCATGAACTGTGTCTGGCGGCAGAGAATCTGGGAAAGCTGCATCTTGCGCTGCGCAAAATGTCAGAGGAGCCGGTTTCCCCGGAAGAAAATTTGTTGGAGCGCTATAAGCGCCGCGGCCGGGAAATGAAGAGAGTGTACCGTTTCATGAAAGGAAAAAAAAGAAAAAGTTGTTTTGAGCTGTATGCGTTAGCCTGTTATCCTGAATTTGCCAGAAAGGCGGACGAAGCAGAAAAAAGACTGGAACAGTCGGTTTATTTTCGGGAAAATGGGACAGGTACAAGAGATTTATGTCATGGGGAATATAATTACCACAATCTGATTATGACGGCAGATGGGGTAGCAACGACTAACTTCGAGAGGATGGCCTTTGGGATGCAGCTTATGGACCTCGCTTATTTTTTCCGGAAAGTAATGGAAAAAAACAACTGGGACGGGGAAAAGGGCAAAGCTGTTCTGGACAGCTACCATGAGGTGGCGCACCTGTCCGGGGAGGAGAGGGAGTTTTTATATATTGTGTTGTCTTTTCCGGAAAAATACTGGAAATTAATGAACCATTACATAAATGGTAAAAAGACGTGGATATCCGATAAAAATATGGAAAAACTGAAAGGTGTAAAAGAACAGGAACAGGCAAAAGAAAATTTCCTGCAAAATGTATTTTTTAAGGCAAAAGAGTGCTAGTAAAAATAGTAAAAATATGGTATACTTTGACCTAAGGAGGGACCCAACGAAGTTGGGAGGATTCCTTGGGTCCCCAATTGACCTAAGGAGGGACCCAGCGAAGCTGGGAGGATTCCTTGGGTCCCCAAATTGACCCTGGGAGATAAAGTATATGATTTCAGAAGAAAGAATTTCCTGGCTGGTTATGGCTATTTTAGCAATCAGCATAATGGTATGCATAAGCGGATGCAGCACATCCGTTAAAAAGCCTGCGGTGACAGAACAGCCAAACAGCCAGGTAACATATGTCAAAGGGGCTGACTTTGTAGGAGTTGTGAAAGCGGTTGACAAGGAAGCCCTTAGAATAACAATGTACAATACTTCTTTTGAAGGTACACAGGAGTATGCCTATTCCGGCGCAACAGAAATTTTTTCTAAAAATGACCGGGATATGGCAGTAGACGAAGTCGAGATTGGGGAAGCCTTTGAGGTATATACGAGTGATGACAGCAGCCGGATACTCAAAATGAAACAGGCATCAGACCTGATTGTGGCAGAAGATACCGTAGTGTCGATTGACTCGGAGCAAAAAAGACTTACCGTACAGGATGTAACGTATGCGTACTCCGATAATATGGTAACGTATTCCAACGGACAGTATATTGACCCTATGGAAATTGCAAGTGGGGACAAAGTGACGTTCCGCGGAGTGAGAGGACAAGCGTACTCTCTTGTTGTAACAAGGGGACATGGATATATCAAGCCGGTGAAATACAATGATTTTGTGGGCGGGACACTGATTGTCCATGGAGAGGCTGTGCTGCCCGTGAGTAAAAACATGTTATTGTCTGTTCCGGAGGGGACGCAGAAAATAACGATGGCAAGTGACAGTATGACAGGTACAGCGGATGTACAGGTAAAACGCGGACAAGTCACAACATTGGATATGTCAAAATTTGCCGTGCAGTCTCCGGATATTGCTAAAGTAAAATTTAAAATTGAACCGGAGGGTGCGGAATTATATATCAATGGTTCTCTTGTAGATTACAGTAAAGCGATAAAACTGCGTTACGGAACGCACTCGATTCAGGTTGTGTTAGAAGGATATCAGGATTACAGCGGTATTTTAAATGTTAAGGACCCAAATCCGACCATAAAGATAAGTCTGCCTCAGGAGACGGCGCAGGTAGAATCGGATGACAGCAGTAAATCAGACTCTTCTGTTTCATCCAATAAAGGCAGTTCCTCCGGCAATAGTTCCGGAAATAGTTCGGGGAGCAGTTCCGGTTCCGGCGCATCCACAGCAGCAGCGGAGTATGATGTTGACCATAAAGTAACGGTCAGTGCACCGAAAGGGGCAGCCGTTTATGTGGATGGCACGTATAAAGGGGAAGTTCCCTGCAGTTTCACAAAAATGATTGGGAAAATAACCCTGACACTTTCAATGGAGGGTTATACAACGAAAAGTTATCAATTAGAGATTTCGGATGACAGCCAGGACATAACGTGGAGTTTTCCGGAATTGCCCAAAAAGGGAGTCGGTTGATATCAAAAATATATTAAGCCGGAGAACCGGCGGACAGGAGGATATGATTTTATGGATTACAAAGAGACTTACGAAGCATGGCTTGCCAACCCTTACTTTGATGAGGCTACCAAAGAAGAGCTGCGAAGCATTGCGAATGACGACAACGAGATGAAGGAGCGTTTTTACGCAGATCTGGAGTTTGGTACAGCCGGGCTTCGAGGAATTATTGGTGCGGGTACGAACCGCATGAATATCTATACGGTGCGGAAGGCAACACAGGGGCTGGCAAATTATATCGTAAAACAGAATGGCCAGAAAAAGGGTGTAGCAATTGCCTTTGATTCACGCCGCATGTCGCCGGAGTTTGCAGACGAAGCGGCTTGCTGCCTGGCAGCAAATGGCATTAAGGCATATGTATTTGATTCCCTGCGCCCGACACCGGAGCTGTCCTTTGCCGTGCGTGAGCTTGGCTGTATTGCCGGAATCAATATTACGGCAAGCCACAATCCGCCAGAGTACAATGGCTACAAAGTATACTGGGAAGACGGTGCACAGATTACGCCGCCGCATGACAGCGGAATTATGGATGAGGTTAAGGCAGTAACGGATTATGCCACTGTAAAAACAATGGATAAGGAAGAGGCAAAAAAGGCCGGGCTCTATGAGACGATTGGAAAAGCGGTAGATGACCGCTATATGGAGGAGCTGAAGAAAAATGTCATGCATCCTGAGTGCATCAAAAAAGCGTCCGCCGATTTGAAAATTGTTTATACACCGCTGCATGGAACCGGAAACCTGCCGGTGCGCCGGATTCTTTCGGAGCTTGGGTTTACTAATGTATATGTCGTGCCGGAACAGGAGCTTCCGGATGGTGAATTCCCTACTGTCAGCTATCCAAACCCGGAGGCAGCAGAGGCTTTTGAGCTTGCCCTTAAACTGGCAAAAGAAAAAGATGCCGATCTGGTACTGGCAACCGACCCGGATGCTGACCGTCTTGGCGTATATGTAAAAGATTCTGCAAGCGGGGAGTATATCTGCCTTACCGGAAATATGTCCGGAAGCTTCCTGGCAGACTTTGAGATTGGCCAGAAACTTGCCCTTGAGGGAAAACTTCCGGAAGACGGAGAGCTGATTAAGACAGTCGTAACGACGAACATGGTAGACGCCATGGCGAAACACTATGGCATTAAAGTAACAGAGTGCCTGACAGGATTTAAGTGGATTGGCAAGGAAATTCTTCGTATGGAGACTACGGGAAAGGGTCATTATCTGTTTGGGTTTGAGGAGAGCTATGGCTGCCTGATAGGAACACACGCCAGGGATAAGGACGCCATTGTTGCTTCCATGGCGCTGTGTGAGGCTGCTGCGTACTATAAGCTTCGTGGAAAGACAATATGGGATGCTATGCTTGAGATGTATGAGAAGTATGGTTATTACAAGGACAGTGTAATTTCCATTACTCATAAAGGGATTGAGGGACTTGCAAAAATCAAGGCGATTATGGATGGACTCCGCGAGAACCCGCCAATGGAATTTGGCAAATACAAAGTAACGGCAATTCGCGATTATTCAAAGGATGTAATCACTGATGTAAAGACAAAAGAGACAAGACCGACCGGGATTCCCAAATCCAATGTTTTGTATTTTGAGCTGACAGATGATGCGTGGCTTTGCGTCCGCCCATCCGGTACAGAGCCGAAAATCAAACTTTACTTTGGTGTTGTTGGAAATAATCTTGAAGATGCAGACAAGAAGTCAGAGGAACTGGCAAAGAGTGCAGAGGACTTGTTAAATAAAATCGGATAAGGAGAGAACATATGAATCGTTATCTGGAGGAGTGGACTGGTAAGGAGCTGATGCAGGAGCTTGAGCAGGGGGTTATTAATGCCCCGCAGGACTTACTGGGCTGCCATATTTATAAAGAAGCAGATGTGCAGATATTTACGGCATACCGCCCCTGTGCAGAACAGGTCTGGCTTGTGGACGGAGAGGGTGAAACGGTAGCCGAAATGGAAGAGATGCCTCTGGAGGGGTTATATGGCTATGTCATCGAAGAGAAAAAGGAACGGCTAAAAAAATATAAGTTCCGTGTGAAGTACAGTGATGATGACGTAGTAGATATAGAGGATCCTTATGCTTATGGAGGAACAATTTCAGATTTTGACAGTTATATTTTTGGGGAGGGCAAGCACTATAAAATTTATGAAAAGCTGGGAGCCCATTTAGAGACAATTGATGGTGTTGAGGGTACCCGTTTTGCGGTATGGGCGCCGAATGCCCGCAGCGTCAGTGTTGTTGGCGAGTTCAATATGTGGGACGGACGGCTCCATAAGATGATTCTTCATGGAGTTACCGGGATTTATGAGCTGTTTATTCCGGGCGCATGGGAACGTGCTGCCTATAAGTACGAGATTACGGCAAGGGATGGCGAGAGACACTATAAAACAGATCCCTATGGTAATTATGCGGAGCTGCGTCCGGGAAATGCTTCCCGGATTATCTCCCTGGACGGTTATGACTGGCAGGATACACAATATATGAAGACCCGCCGTGAGACCAAGAAAGAGAAGAGAGACCGGAAACCCATGAGCATTTACGAAGTGCATCTTGCTTCATGGAAAAAACGTGTCGAGGATGATGACAACGGCAACTACAGTTACCGTGAACTGGCGGGAATGCTCGGTGACTATGTGGAAGAGATGGGATATACCCACATAGAGCTGATGGGAATTGCGGAGTATCCTTTTGACGGTTCCTGGGGATATCAGGTCGGCTGTTATTATGCTCCAACCAGCCGTTATGGAGAGCCAAAGGATTTTATGTATTTCGTAGATGAAATGCACAGGCGGGGGATTCAGGTAATTCTTGACTGGGTACCTGCCCATTTCCCGAGAGATGCCCATTGCCTTGGCAACTTTGACGGACAGGCAGAATATGAGCATCCGGACAGACGCCGCGGCGAGCATCCCGATTGGGGAACGTACATTTTTGATTACGGGCGCGGTGAAGTCATGAGTTTCCTTATCTCCAATGCGCTGTACTGGATGGAAAAATATCATATTGATGGTCTTCGCGTGGATGCGGTTGCCTCTATGCTCTATCTGGATTATGGAAAACAGAATGGGCAGTGGCTGCCAAATAAAGACGGTGGCAATGAACATTATGAGGCTGTTGAGTTTTTGAAAAGGCTGAATACAGTTGTTGAGGAAGAATATCCCGGTGCGTATATCATAGCAGAAGAATCAACGGCATGGCCGAAAGTGACGGGAACCGTAAAGGATGGCGGCCTCGGATTTTCCTATAAATGGAATATGGGATGGATGAATGACTTCTTAGAATATATGAAGTTAGACCCCTATTTTAAGCAGTTCCATCACGGACAGCTCTGTTTCAGCATTGATTATTATTTAAGTGAAAAATATATTCTTGTGCTGTCCCATGATGAAGTTGTACATGGAAAGTGTTCTCTTCTCAATAAGATGCCGGGGCTTGAGGGAGACAAGTATGCTGCCCTGCGGGCTGCCTATGGATTTATGTACGGTCATCCCGGCAAGAAACTTTTGTTTATGGGGCAGGAATTTGCGCAGAAGCGGGAGTGGGCAGAGTTCCGCAGTCTCGACTGGTTCTTATTAGATGATGAGAGACATAAGAAAATGCAGGATTATATTAAGGAGCTGAATCGGATTTATGCCAAATATGATGCCCTATATTATAATGATTTTGATGTTATGGGGTTTGAGTGGATGGACTGCAGCCGGCCTCAGACAAGCACGATTGCCTTTGTGCGCCGTGGAAGCAAGTCTAAGGACCAGTTAATGTTTATCCTGAATTTCACACCGGTTGCCCATAAAAAATATACAGTGAAAGCACCCTGTAAGGGTAAATTTACAGAGATTCTTAACTCTGATGATGAAAAATTTGGCGGTCAGGGCCATTTGAATGAAAAGCCGATAACGGCGAAAAAGACAAAAGTAAAGGACAAGTCGGGCAAATTAACAGATAGTTATGAGATTGAGTTATATCTGCCGCCATTGTCTGCCGTTGTTCTTAAGTACGACTATGTCGGTTAATTCCGCAATGCTGGTTAATCATTAACCAGTTAATCATTAATCAGTATGGTTATATAAACGGTAAGCGAAAAAGAGAACAGTAAATATATAAATTGTCATGATGACAATTGTGATAGTATCATTGGTCAGGATATCTGCCTGACTCAAATAAATGGGGAGATATCCAACAATATCAATGATGGCCGCAGCCGGAAGGAGTTTTCGATACTCTTTCCGGCTGATTGCATGATAAATAAAAATGGAAAGAGCTGCCTGAAGGCACATGGACAGAAATTGCAGCAGGGCATCGCTGTAAATGGCGGAAGGTGTTATTGCTGCCCGTGCCTGTATCAACTGTTTTTGGGTTTCAAATTCCTGTGCAGGTATTTGCATTTTTGTAAGGTAGCCCTCCATGCCGAAACTGTTGACGAACAAGGCCAGTACAAGGGCAGTAATGTTTACAATGCCACCGTAGAGAATACATTCCAGACCGCCCGCACCCAGCCCGAACAAAAAGGCGTTCTGCTTTCCGGGGCGGTTTTTCATGGCATATTTCAGTCCGAAAAAAAGCCCCAAAACTCCGCAGATTCCCGCAGAGAGGGAATAATATATGGATAAATAGACCGGATGGTCAGCCAAAAGAATCCCAAGCCGGAATACAGACAGGAATATTAAATTCACAATGCTTCCTCCAAAATAGGAAAAAACAAAATAGCATCCCATTCCAATAAAAAATGTTGTAAGTTTTACTTTTGTTTTGGCCCGGTAGTATCCAAGAAATACTAAGGGGAAAAGGGAACATACTACAGCGGCCAGAATCATGGCGCGTATCGTGTCCCCGGGGAAAATTGGTGTCATAAGTCCTCCTTAAAACCGTCTGGCAAATAATTGTTACAAGTATATCACAATTGTGTTATATTTGCCAGAACAGATTTATCCAGATAAAAGTCGCCGTTTTCCCGTGTTCCCATATACCACTTGACGAGGGTGGCAGTTGTTCCGCACAGCTCAATGCAGGTAATACTGCAGGGATGAACGCAGCTGCCGCTGTTTATATAATTTGGGGTATCTATGCCAGCCATTGGACGGTGGGTGTGTCCAGTAATCAAAATACGTCCATGCTGCTCGGCCCAGGCTGTAAGGCGCCGCTCTGTACGCTGTTTTGTAGTATAATTTTTGGCAGCACTGGTCGGGTCGAGGATACCTGTCTGTTCCAATGGTTTCCAGATGTAGCGGACAAGAAAACAATTGACGCGCCACAGGGTGGAGTTAAGCAGGGCAGCCTGATGGCCGTGTGTAAGGTAAAGTTCTTTTCCTGTTTTTGGATTTCTTAAAATCAGGGCCGGATAAAACTTTATTTCCGGAAAAAGGGCAGTCCTGCATTGTTTGGCCGTGCAGAAATAATCATTCCATTTCTTTTTGGAAAAGCGGGCATATTTTTTTACCATATCATGATTGCCGTATAGCATATACAGTCGTTTTTGTGAGTAAAACCGGGACAGCAGATGAAAGACATCACTGTGGATTTCCTTGATCTGTTCAATGTTTCTGTTTTCCCATAATTCATCCCCATCTCCCAGCTCAATATAGGTGAATCCCTCACGATAATATTGTTTCAATGCCGCAAGATACAGATGTTGATTTTTCAGGAAATTGTCATTGTTTGTTCCATTTCCGCGGTGGCAGTCGCTGAATATAACATAGCGTGTTGAGTTATCAAGCGGCAGAACAGGGGCGTGTTTAAAAGCTTTATCCAATCGTCTGTTACATCCCATTATATTCCCCTCTTTTCTTTCTTTTCTTGCAATTATGAAAACAAAGGCGTTTAAGGCGAAGCATACGCCGGAATGCATATGGCAGGAAAAAGTACAGGTAGAGCAGTTTGTCGCACGTCTCTGTAAAGGGTTTTGTCACCCACTGGTACAGACGGCAGAACATCTTATTTTTCCACAGCACAATGTGGCGCAGTATCCGCATCCACATTCCCGGGCGCTTTACAGGGCCGAAGGAGAAAGGGATATCGGCGCAGTAAAGGCAGAGGTTCAAAGACATCAGGCAAAATCCAGCCTCCGTAAGTGCTTCTGTAAAGGCACGGCACATTTCGTAATAGCAGAAATGGATGGAGATATTCATTGATAAATCTTTTGGGTCAGCAAAATGTCCCATGCAAAAGGCGGTAAGCCACCAGTGCCTTTCCTGCCTGCAGGCGAGAAGTCTTCCTTTATAAAATAGTTCCATGCCCATATCCAGATAATCGTTTTTATCTACTGCATGGAATACAGTGGTGTCCCTCTCACACGGCGGGACAATCCTGTCAGCGCAGTAAAATCCGATTTCTGCGCCTGTATTAATACCGTACTGGCCTTTCCAGACTTCAAAGAGCCATGTTTTTCCGTCATAGTCAAAATAAACGGGCTTGCAGTCAAATACCATGTTAAAAAAGGGTGCGGCTTTGTCATACAGGGCCGTATAACCGTATTTTTTCTGCCAGGCATCCGTCGTGCTTGTAAAGATATCCTGAAGCGGGTCATAGCAGTAGCCAAGGGGATGAATCAGCTCTTCCAGAAGGCAGAGCTTTTCACACTGGCACATGCAGCATATTTTTTTAATAATTCTTTTTTTGCGGTAATGGCAGCATAAAATACCAATAACAGATAGAATTAAAATAACAGGTATGATAAAATACATTACATAAATTCTCCATTTGTTTTTAACATTAACATATGAGAAAAATGTCGAAGTGTGTCGGGAGACCGGAAAGGAGGCAGATTTTTTGGGGAAATTTATTTTGCGGATAGCTAATAAAAATGACATCGGAGCAATTGTAAATATAAGTCATACATCACTTGGTTATCCCTGTGAACAGGAGCTTGTGGCAGAAAAATTAAATTGTCTTGACATTTTGCGTGAAGTGGTTTTTGTTGCCGAACATAAAGAGTCCAAAGAAGTCATGGGATTTATCCATTTAGAGAGATATGACGTGCTGTATTCCGAAATGATGTGTAATGTACTGGGCCTGGCAGTGGCAGAAGATGCCAAAAGACAGGGAATTGGCTCGCTGCTCATAAAAGAGGCGGAACAGTGGGCGGCGCAGCACGGTATACATTTCATACGTTTAAATTCCAGTGGAACGCGTGCGTCCGCACACAAATTTTATAGAAATCTTGGTTTTGATAATGAAAAAGAGCAGATGCGTTTTATAAAAATCATCGATACAGACATTGTGCCGGAAAAAACGGGATTGGAAAATGACTGTGAAATCGGAGAAATCATGTACAGGGAAGCGCTGCGTTTTCTGAACAGAAGATTCCCCAAAGGGTGGGGAGGCTGTGCCGTTTTGCGGACAGAAGGTGGGAAACTGCTCACTTCTGTTGCTCTGGAGAGTTTTAATGCGGCAGCCGGTCTTTGTATGGAGACGGGCGCTATGTGTGAGGCGCAGAAATACAATCTAAAAGTAACCCATTCTTTATGTATTTCCAGGGAAAATGAGAAAGAAACACCGAAAATTCTGACGGCATGCGGGATTTGTCAGGAGAGACTGCGGTATTGGGGTAATCAGGTAAAAGTTGCCGTCACAAATGCAGATAACAAAATAATTTTTAAAAGCCTGAAAGAGCTTTCAGATTTTTATTGGGGAGAGGCTTTTCGTGATAATTAACCATTCACACCGTATATCAACCATTCACACCAATTATAATCAATGTGCTGATGATAATGATATAATAATAAGGCATATACTAATTAAAGAAAGAGAGGAAATTAAGATGAAAAAAATGTTGCGGGTAATGGTTGTTACATTCATGACGGTGCTGTGCCTGACTGGCTGCGGGAAGGAGCAGGATGAGCTTTTGGACTATCTGAATGGTGATGCCAGAAAAGAGGTAACTGACCTGGAGAAAAAAATGAAGGATAGTTATGGGAGTGTGACTGGCGATAACTATACAGATGACCAGACAGCACTTCAGGAGTTAAGCACAAACACAAAAGATTTGGCAAAGCAGACGCTTGACAAAGCGACGGCCCTTGGTGGAACAATTGAGGGAGAAGAGCTGAAAAAAGCGCATGAGTTGTATGTGGCCTGCATTAAGGATTTCCAGAGTGGGGTTGATCAGTTTATTCAGGCACTGGAAAACGGAGATGCAGAACAAATGACTCAGGTAAACGAGACTTTGGATAAAGCAAATGGAGAGAATACTCAGTACATGGAAGCCATAAAAAAATTGGCTGGAGAGCTCGGCGTAGAGGTAGAGATGAAGGGGGTTGATTAAGCAAAGGAAACCCGGTGTCATTTTGTGAACAAATATTTTCTGCCCCCTATTGTAACACAATTAATTTTAGCTTATGATAGTAATAAGTGTAGAAATTGATTGAGGGAGGTTGTGTCATGCGGATAGCAGTTTGTGATGATGATGAACAGGAACTTGCCCATCTCAGGGAACTGATTACGGAATATCAGTTAAGCCGCGGGATAAGCAATGACTGTCGTTTTTTTAATAATAGTACTGATTTTCTGTGTGATATGAAGGGGGGAGAATATGACCTGATTTTGCTGGATGTTCTTATGCCTGGGGTAAGCGGGGTACAGGTTGCCCGGGAGCTGAGGGAGCTGGACAAAAACGTTAAGCTCATTTTTATATCCTCATCACCGGAATTTGCTGTGGAAAGCTATAGGGTGGGAGCATATTATTATCTGCTTAAACCTGCAGATGCCGATTCACTTTTTCCGTTGCTTGATAAAGTGGAGAGTGAACTGTTCATGCAGAAAGAGCAGGGATTTGTGCTGAAAGACCGGAAGGGTATTGTCATGATATCTTTTGCGGGGCTTGAGTATGTAGAGGTCATAAATAAAACGGTGTCTTTCCATATGGCAGATGGTGTAATTCGTGAGATGACAGCAGCATTGGCAGATGTTGAGGAGAAACTTTCACACAGACCGGAATTTATAAAAACGCACCGTTCCTATCTTGTCAATTTAAAATATGTACAATCTATTGGCGTGAGCAGTATTGTGACAAAGAATGAACATATCATACCGGTATCCCGGAGGAGGCGTAATCAGATTCAAGATGTTTATGTGCGTTTTTTGCATCAGGAAGGAACGGTTGTCCGGGCATCAGACACATCAGACGTGCAGGAACATCCTGGTGGCCCGTGGCGGATTCTGCTGGTGGACGATGACCCTGCTGACCGTACATTCTGGGCAGATATTTTGAGTTGCCATGGTTGTATTGTGCAGTTTGCGGAGAGTGGGGAGAATGCAATTAAAATGGCAGCAGACAATTCTTATGACTGTATACTGTTAGATGTGCTGATTCCCGGTGAGGATGGATTTGTTATTTGCGAAAGACTCCGTAAGATTGTAAATGCACCGGTTATTTTTCTAAGCTGCCTTACAGAACCGGACAGGCAGGTGCAGGGATTTGCCGCCGGCGGCATAGAGTATATTACCAAGGATACTCCGGCTGAGCTCTTTTGGGCGAAAATAGAGACACGTATCAAATTAGCAGTATCTGATCGGACCCAATTATATTTTGGGCCGCTCCTTCTGGATTTGACGGAACACAAGGCGTTGATGAATGGAGAGGAGCTGACGCTTACACCCATTGAGTTTGATATTCTATGGCGGATCTCGGAGCAGGCAGGACGTGTTTTTACGCCGGAAGAGATTTATCGTATGGTTTGGGGTTCCCAGTCATGGGATGACGGACAGATGGTTCAGATGCATATGTCCAGACTTCGGCGGAAATTAGAAAAGGCGTGGGGAGAGCATCATTTTATTGAGGCAGTCTGGGGACAGGGATACCGCTTTGTCCCGGGAAGCCATTGATACCATACAAAGAGGAGGAGCGTATGAAACAGCAGAAAGTCTGGTGGCAGCCGTTGGCTGTTCTGGCTGTATTGGCAGCTTCTTTGCTCCTGCTCTATTATGGGGATAACAAATATCAGACGCCGCCTCCATACGGAGATTCTGGCGTACTGGCTTTGAGCGAGCAAAACCTGGAGCGGAATAATCCTGTTTTTCTTATTGATGGCTGGCTGCTTTCGGACGTACGTACGGAAAATAAGCCTACTTATATTGGAGAATTTTCCAACCTTCAGAGGGGCCAACTGGTGGTTTTGCCCCATGGAAAAGCACGATACCAATTAACGCTGCGCTATGATGGTGTACCCAAAACGGTATCTGTGGATTTTCCGCAGCTTTCTACACAGTATGCCGTCTTTTTGGATGGAAATGAGAGTGCCCGGGGAATCGGAAACGGGCGGATAACCTTTTTATTGACACCGGGCGATCATGTTCTGGTGGTAGAGACTTTGTCACAAATGGGATATTACAGTGGGATGTATTTCCCACCGGCATTAGGTACGGATGAGACCATCCAGCGCGTGGAAAACATTCAGAGTTTTGCCTATGCGCTGGCTTTTTTGATGCCATTAGCACTGGCGGCGTTTACACTGTTTCTATGGCGGGCGGGGGGAAAACTCAGCCGATGGTTTGGTCTGTTGTGCTGCTGTTATGCGCTGTACATGTTTCGGTACTTTGTGTTTCTTTTCTCTATGCCTGCGGCACAGTACTGGTTTTTGATACAGAATCTGGCGCTGTACGGCCTGTGTTTTTGTGTGGTAAAACTTACGGTGTTAGCTTCCGATGCGTGGAGCAGATGGCAGGGCATAAAAATAGTTTTGATTGTGCTGCCAGTGCTCCTTTTTTTACTGAGCTTACTCATTCCGGTATTGCCCTGGGCGGTTTTTGTCCATGGCAGCCTGACGGATATTTATTATATTATTACTTTTGGTACAGCTGTTTTTTTTGCTGTTCAGGGGATAACCGCACAAAGCTGGGAGAGCCGTTACACGCTGATGGGATGTGTAGTGTTTGGAGCAGGATTGTTTGCCAATCTGTTTTTTTCCAACCGCTTTGAGCCGATTCGTTTTTTCTGGCAGTTTGAATGGTGCGGGCTGTTACTTGTATTGTTGTTTGCTGCCATGATGGTGTCGTACAATCGGCGGATTCTGCGGGAAAATGATGCGCTCACCAATCATCTGGAGGAACAGGTAAAGGAGCGAACGAGGGAAGTCAGCCAGCTTCTCGACGAGCGCAAGGCATTCTTTTCAGATATGGCACACGATTTAAAGGCACCCGTATTTGCTACTCAGTCCTTTATACAGGCCATCCGCAGAAGCGGCGTGGGAGTGGATATGGAGCTGCAGGGATATTTGGATTTGGCAGAGGCAAAGCAGCGGGAAATGGCAAGACGTCTTCAGGGACTTTCTGCCATTAATGCGCTGGATAGAATTGAAGGGGAACGGATTCGGGTATCTTTAAAGGATTTACTTGCAGAAATTTATGCCACCTATCATGGGGAAGCGGAAGTTCAGTCGGTGTATTTTTATGTAGAACCACCACAGCAAGATGCATTTTTTATGGCACAGCCGGAAAAACTGGATATTCTTTTTGAAAACCTTATCTACAATGCGCTCAGGGCAACGCCTGACAATGGAAATATTATCCTTGCTGCGGAGACGCTGCATGGCAAAATCCGTGTAACGCTGGAAGACAGCGGCTGCGGTATTCCGGAAGACGAGCTGCCCCATATTTTTCGGCGGTTTTATGTGGGCACAAATAATCGGGAAAATGGTACAGGACTCGGGCTGTATATTGTACACAGTATTGTGACGGAACTGGGTGGTACAATAAGTGTTCAGTCTGTTGTGGACAGGGGAACAAAATTTACCATGGAATTCCCCCGGTCCATCTAATTTTTTATTTGTGTGGTAATAGTTTGCAAAACATATGGATTTTTCCGGAAACTGCGGCAAAGGCAAAAAAAGCACCTGCGATACATAGACCGGCAATTGTCAAAATTACGATAGAGATCGGTGGTTTGTGTTGTCCGTTTTTTGCAGTATCATCGGATGATGCCTCCCATCTGTCCGTTTTTTTTTCTGTACGGGATGAAACAAGGTCATTCGATACGTTGGCTTTTGATTGGAGGGAAATTGATTTTGTATGTTTGTCGGGTGAACCGGTTTTCGCATTTATTATTGTTTTTTGATATCTGTTTTCGGCGCTGTTGTCTGTGCGGGTCTGGAATGACGTAAGGGGATGCACAAGAGAAGTTACGCTCTGTGCAAAAGTTTCATTCCATTGGTTTATCGGCATTCGATAACCGGGGTTATTGCCAGGTATATTCAGTTTCATTGTCAATTTTAATTGAGCGGTTGGCCTTTTCGGTAAACTCGGTACAGCAGAAACCTGCGGTTTGTCTTCAGGTTCTTTTGTTATATTTGGAGACTGTTCATCTGCTGAGTTGTCGTTTTTATTTCCGGGGCTGATATTATTTTCTGTATCGTCTGGTGCTGTGGTAGTCTGCGGCTTGTTTTCCGGTAAGTGTGGCAGATTGGGCCGTTGTCCGCTCTCTGTGCTGTCATCATTGTTTCCGGCACCAGCATTGTTATGGTTACCTCCGGCGCCGCCGAGTTCTGGCAGCCTAGAGGGCAGCTCATAAGTATCCGGCCATGTGAGGATAAGCTGTTTTTTGTTGTAAACACCGCCCTCTATTATAAATCCAATAAAGAATGGCGTTGGGGTGTCTCCGGAGGCCTGTGTCTCCAGATAGGTTCGATAAGGTTCTGCAGTATTGTCAAGAGCCAGGGTATAGCCGCTGTTTTTGGCGGAAGGGTGGGCATTGACTGCTTCTGCCAGAGAAAGATTGGAAACTTCTGTCCATTCGGAATTTCCTTCTGAACAGGTATATACCCGGATTGCGGTGGCGCCAGTAGGCTTAAGATGAAAAGACATTTCCAGGCCAGCACGTTCTTCTGATAATACTCCGGTTGGATTTTCGCCCTCAGAGATGACGTTTAAAGTCAGTCTGACTTCATCTGTTAATGAATATGGGTTCGTATCGGATGGTTCGTCTAACGGTAATGGTTCGTCCAGCTGGAAGATGCCCGTTGCGGTAGTTACCAGAGTGCCTTCAGGAACTACAATTGCTTCGGCGGCATCTGCAATGGTCACACTTTCTCCGGCGGTGAGCTGTGGAAGAGATAAAGGTTTCCATTGGACAGGGCAGTTTACAATACCATCCGAAATAGAATTTTGTTTTGTCATAAGGCTTACTCTTACGGGAAGGGTATCTGGTAAACATGCCAAAATTTCTTCTGCCGAAGTATTTTCGTTTATGGTGAGCTGATATCCGCCAAAGTAGTCAAATGGCCTTACTTGAATGACAGCTATGGCAGGAGAGAACATCGCGTGGGGCTCAAGTCCTTCCGGAATCGGCTGAGGTTTGTTGCGGTCAATGACCGCGGGTTGGGTTTCATATGTAGCTCCATTCTCTTTGGTAATATGCAATTTCAGGTAGAAACAGTTTAACTTCCCGGCAAGGTAGCTTTTCATCGGTTCGCAGTTAGAATAAAGACAGAATTTATACTGCCTGCCAAAGGAACACACATCCCAGGCTTCGCCGCAGTCCTGGTAATTTTCTCCATCCAGCGAATATAGAGGTTTTACAAGGCTGGTATCAAGATTAGAATCGGCAAGGATTGCTTCTATCACATAGTTCTGAAAAGTATATTTTATTTCGGGATTAAATGTCAACGCTCCACCAGAAGCTGGAATGTTTAGTTTCTCTTCCCTCTCTACTATTGTCTGTTCCTGTGTCCCGGGTTCGTTGGATAGTACAGCATTTTCCGGCAATGCCGGTGTATCTTTGGCATATATCGGAAAGCTGTTTACTATCACGAAAATAGCAGCCAATATTACGGCAGATTGTTTATGTAGTTTCATATGTTAATACTCCATCTCACATCATAGAATTGTTATTTCATTTATCTTAATAAGAAAGAGAAGCAATGTCAAGTGCTGCCATAAATTTCCGGCTGATTACCATTCACACTATATACTTGCCGTTCACGCAAAAACCGGGAGAAATAAGGGAAAAGTGTTACAATAAACGAACAAAATCAATAGCAGTTGGTTCAGGAGGCAGAAATGGGGGAAAATATGAAGATTAAAATGAAATCAGTTGTAAGCATAGCAATGGCACTGTGCCTGGCTATGGTCGTTCTGCTTGGAAGTACAATGGAAGTTCAGGCGGCAGCATACAAAAAGACAATTACAAAGACAGTTACTATTAAACGCGGTAAGCAGGCTGTATTTATGATGGACTTTAAGGATGATGACGACAGTATCAAAGTAAAGATAAATGTTGTTGGCAAAGCAAAGGGGCTGAATTTACAGGCAGTAATACCGGAAATAAGCGCTGGTGGCAACATCACAGGCAAAAAAAAGAAATTATCATTCCCTGCTGACACAACTTTGGAGAAGGGAATCCATTCCGTTTACGTCAGTAATTATGGAGCTAAGGGTAATGTCAAAGTTAAAATAACCGTTACATCTTCAAAGGCAAATTTAAAATTAAAATCCTGCAAGCTTCAGAGCGCTGAGGGCTAAAAAGAACAGGTTGCGCCTCGAACCAACTACTATAGATTTTGTAAGAAAAGTAAGGGGGGAAGAAACTTAAAAAAGTTTTTACGAAATTCTAGCAAACAGTTTTTGCTAAATTTTAGTAAAAACTGTTGAATATCCGAAACTTTTTGGATATACTGATAGAAAAGGGGGCGGAGTTATGATAGTTAGATCTCATTATATAGAATTGCTGAAAACTTACCGTGATGTGTCGCTGGTTAAAATTCTTGCGGGTATTCGCCGCTGCGGAAAATCTACAATTTTAGAAATGTTACAGGCTGATTTGATAAAGAGCGGAGTTGCCGCTGACCATATTGTCAGTATGTGTTATACCTCGGAGGACTTTGACGATGGTATGACCGATAAGGACATGTATAATGGCATTAAAGAGAAAATGACCGACAGCGGGCGTTACTATCTTTTGCTCGATGAGGTGCAGGAAATCACCGGTTGGGAAAAAGCCGTCAACAGTCTGCTTGAAAACGCCAACACGGACATTTACGTGACCGGCTCCAATTCCAGGTTGATGGCGGGCGAAATATCCACATACCTGACGGGACGGTATATATCTATCCCCGTGTTTACGTTGTCATTTAGTGAGTATATGGAATTCAAAAAATCAGACGGCCGCACATCAAGGGAGCTTTTGAATGAATATATTCGCATGGGCGGTTTTCCTATCGTCGCACTGGGTAACTTTGACGAAGGCGCAGCTTATCAGATTGTCGAAGGCATCTATAATTCGGTTATTACCAGCGATATAACGAGACGGCATAACATTACAAACTTTGCCCTGTTCAATCGCATTGTGAAATATGTTGTTGAAAATGTCGGAAAGACATTTTCTGCGAACGCTATTGTGAAATTTCTGAAAAGCGAGGGACGTTCCCTTTCTGTGGAATCCGTGTACAACTATTTGGAATGGCTGGAAAAAGCCTTTGTTATCTATCGCTGCCAGCGTTACGACCTGCAAGGGAAATCTGTGCTGAAAACGCAGGAAAAATTCTATCTCGCGGATGCATCTATGAAATACTGCATGATGGGTTTTAATCAAAAGTCTGTTGCCGCCATGCTTGAAAATATTATATACTTTGAACTTCGCAGAAAAGGCTATGAGGTATACATCGGCAAGAATGAAACGAAGGAAATTGACTTTGTTGCGGTACGGCGCGACGAGCGTATCTATGTACAGGCATGTCGCAATCTTCCGGAGGAATCCGACCGTGAAGTTGCCAATCTGCTTGAGCTTAAAGACCATTATCCCAAATATGTCGTAACGCTTGATGAGCTTGCCGCAGGCAATATTAATGGAGTAAAGATTATATATTTAGCAGATTTTTTGTTAAGGGATGAATATTGAGTTGTGGGGATGCTTATATAGTACTGCCCCTACCTCTATTGGGGCAGTACCTATTGGTAATAAAGTTCCCTATCATTCCTGTCAATCACTTTCAACGGTAATATCCAATATTTCACGTATGCGTTCTGCCTGTTCTATACTCAAACGATTATAGGCAATACCTGAAAATTCATAAAACATATCCGATACAGCTGTATATTTCAATCCATCAATTTTATTACCATAACTTGTAAAAATTGTCAGATACCGTCCCAACTGCACCGCTTGATGTGAGGACGATTTTGCATCAGCAGGCGTTTCAACATTGCCATAGTCTATCCTATCCCACTGATTACTTCCGTAACAGGTCATAGAAGAAAGAGTTTGATATATGGTATCAATTGCTTTTCTGTCCGTTATTATGTGAGTTCCCGTTTTTTTCTGCATGGCTTTGCCGCCATCCGTATTATCCATTGTGACAGGATTTATTTCAATTTTTGGGATGGTATCTGGAGATTCAATCTGATATACAAATTTTAAAACATCCTGATATGGATATTCCGAAGCGTCAAAACATATGAATTTCCATAAAGAATATTTTTTATTGTTGTTTTTTATCAGATACTGCATATCTGTATGTCCGGAGATAAAATACCATTTCTTAGTACCGGATACGCTTTCTCCAGTGCTTTGTGACAATATATCACTCTGAACCGATGGAACCTTTTCATATATTCCTTGATAGTGCCGGATGGGAACTTTTTGAGTAACGAGAGTTTCCGTTGTACCATTGTTTTCGCTCGCTAAAAGGGAAGTGACTGGAACAATTTTTTTCTCTTCATCAACACTTTTTTTGCAGCTTTCTGCCGGGGGCTGCGTGGTATCCGGCATTGTGGTTTGCTCATTGCCTGATGGCGGTTCACTCTTAAAAATATTTGAAATTGTAATAGCAGAAACAAAGACCAGGCATAAGCAGGCGGCAGCAGTCCCCCATTGAAACCATACGGGTTTCTTTCCCTTTTTTGCTGCTTGAGCCTCCTCAATATATTTATCCTCAATATTTGTAATACTATGATACAGCTTTTGGGCTTCTTTTTTCTTCATAACCAATATCCCTCCAATAACGGCGTACGAAAAGGATACGATCCTCAGCAGAAAGTGACGCAAGCCATGTATTTAGAAGCCGGGTTAATTCCTTTTCTTCCATCTTATATATAGACAACATTTTAAAGCAAATATTCCCATGGTTCAAAAAATAATTCGGCCATTGTATTCAATGCATAATTATGCTATAATTATGCTATAATTATGCCAAAGAAAGGAGTGAAGCATTATGCCTCTGATTATGCCTATTAAGGATTTGCGTAATACAACCGAGATTTCCAATATTGCACATAAGGAGCAGGAGCCTATTTTTATTACCAAAAACGGATATAGCGACTTGGTTGTTATGAGTAGTGAATTATATGATAAATTCGCAAGAATTAACCGCATTGACCAAGCGATCTATGAATCCGAGCAAGAAATCGCAAACGGAGCAGAATCTGTCGATGCAGAGATAGTTTTTGCAGAATTGGAGAAAAAGCATTTTGGATAAATACAAGGTAAAGGTCAATCCCAGAGTAATACGCGAATTAGACAGTATTTATGAATATATTGCAAATGAGAAATTAGCTCCTGAAAATGCAAAAGAACAGGTTGACAGAATTAAGAAAGCTGTTTTAAGTTTAGACACCTTCCCCCAGTTTCATCAGGAGCGAAATGAGGGCAGATATGCCGGAAAGAGTTATAGACAGTTGGTGATTGATAACTATATTGCCATCTTCCATATTGACGAACCGCACAAAACGGTTTATGTGGTAACGATACAGTATCAGGGGAGAAATTTATAAGATAAGCACTAAATACATCATATCATGTGTAATGGGTTAATGATAGTTTTTTTGGCAAATGAGGAATATTTGGCGAAAAAATAAGAAAACGCCGAAAACTCTGATTCCACAAAGTTTCCGGCGGAGTTTCCGCGTCGCTAAGAGGATTCGAACCTCCGACCTACCGCTTAGGAGGCGGTCGCTCTATCCAGCTGAGCTATAGCGACAGAATATAAAAATCTATTCAATTTTACTAATAAAAGAAAGAATTGTCAATCTATATTTAATAATGCCGTGGATTGCAAGCTTTACAAATATTTTTTCAGCATGTCAACTTTGTCAAGCTGTTCCCATGGAAGGTTGAGGTCATTTCTCCCGAAATGTCCATAAGCAGCCGTCTGTTTATAAATCGGGCGGCGCAGATTGAGCATTTGAATAATGCCGGCTGGGCGGAGATCAAAACATTCTTCAATGATATCCACGAGCTTTGCTTCCGGAAGCTTACCGGTACCGAAAGTCTCAACACGGACAGAGGTGGGCTGTGCAACTCCAATTGCATAAGACAGCTGTATTTCGGCACGGTCACATAGACCTGCTGCTACAATATTTTTTGCAACATAGCGTGCAGCGTATGCGGCAGAGCGGTCCACTTTTGTCGGGTCTTTGCCGGAAAAAGCGCCGCCGCCATGACGTGCCCATCCGCCGTATGTATCGACGATAATTTTACGGCCGGTAACACCGCTGTCACCGACAGGGCCGCCGATAACAAAGCGTCCGGTTGGATTGATATATATTTTTGTTTCAGAATCAATCAGATTAGCGGGAAGGACTACATCAATGACATGTTCGCGGATATCCTTCTGCAGCTGCTCCCAGTTCACATCTTCGCTGTGCTGGCTGGATACAACGACTGCATCCAGGCGAAGCGGTTTGCCGTCAGAGCCATATTCAACAGTCACCTGGGCTTTTCCATCGGGATAAAGATAAGGCAGTGTGCCGTCCTTGCGGACCTGCGCCAGCTGACGGGTCAGTTTATGTGCCAGATGAATCGGGTAAGGCATATATTCTTCGGTCTCATTTGTCGCATAGCCAAACATCATACCCTGATCGCCGGCGCCTGTCGCCTCGATTTCTTCTTCAGACATTTCCTGACGTTTTGCTTCCAGCGCTTTATCAACGCCCATTGCAATATCGGCGGACTGCTCGTCAATAGCA
>DKUB01000041.1:18576-19102 GCA_002490465.1 Lachnoclostridium sp. UBA7215 | reverse complement strand
ATAGCCAAACATCATACCCTGATCACCAGCGCCAATTGCATCAATTTCCTCATTAGAGAGTTTTGCCTCCAGAGCTTTGTCAACGCCCATAGCAATGTCGGAAGATTGTTTATCAAGGGCTATCATAACACCGCAGTGTTTGCCGTCAAAACCTTTTTCAAAAGAATCGTATCCAATTTCACAAATCGTATCACGGACAATTTGCTGAAAATCAACTTGGGCATTAGATGTAATTTCTCCCATAATTAAGACCAGACCAGTAGTGATTGCTGTCTCGCAGGCTACACGGCTCATAGTATCCTGTTCTAACATTGCATCAAGGATTGAGTCGGAAATCTGGTCACAAATTTTATCCGGATGACCTTCCGTTACAGACTCGGAAGTAAAAAGTATTTTTCCCATCAATTTCCTCCTTGTAAAACATGAAAATAGTAAATAAAATCACCCATACCATTTTACTACTCGCAACAAAAAACGTCAAGACGGAAAACAAATGGTTGAAACGCATTTAATAAAATAAGTATAA
>DKUB01000041.1:0-18351 GCA_002490465.1 Lachnoclostridium sp. UBA7215 | reverse complement strand
AAATGCTCTTTTGTAAAAAAAATATAATTTTTGTTAAAAAAAATTCCATTTATTTTAAATTAATGTTATACTAAGAGGGAAAAAGGATTTGCAAAATCAGTTTAAAGGCAGAGGGTGCAATGGATAAGCGAATAAAGGCACATTTACGGCGGGCTATGTATGTAGTAATAATGGTAGAGATTATTGTTTTGTCAGGCTTTGCTATTTTGTGTGGAATGGGCAGATGGAATAATAATTTACTTATGGTGATTTTGCTGTTTATGGCAATGGGTACAGGAATAACTACAATGTTTATACTCTATCGTTCAGGGTGCAAAGTGATGGAAGAAGTAAAACAGTTGTCGGATACTCAGACAGAAGCCGATACATTGATGCGGGAGGTTGTAGCAAATATAACGCATGATTTGAAAACACCGATTACAGCAATAAAAGGATATTCACAAGGGATTTTAGACAAGGTGGCCAACACTCCGGAACGTATATATAAATACGTTTCCACTATACGCACAAAGGCAGAGGATATGGCAAATCTCGTAGACGAATTATCTTTTTTTACACAAATTTATAAAAGTGATGTACAATATGATTTTCAGCCGGTCGAATTTAACGAGTATATGTGTAGTTGTATTAGTGCCCTCTCTTTAGATTTAGAAACTAAAAAAACTGATTTGGTATACCAATGCTTTGCAGCGGGGGAGGTGAGGACATATCTGGATAAAGATAAAATAAAACGTGTAATTCATAATATTGTAGAAAATTCCTTGAAGTATATTGGAATGGAACGCGGAATATTGCTGGTCCGTATTGAGGAGACGCAGGAGTGTGTAATAGTCCATATCAGGGACAATGGGATTGGCATTCAGAAGAATGAGCTGCCAATGATATTTGAACGGTTCTACCGGACAGATAGCTCGCGAAATTCATCTACCGGAGGGAGCGGGCTGGGACTGGCAATAGCCAAAAAGATAATAGAGGAACATGCAGGACAAATTTGGGCGGAAAGTGAGCTGGGAAGAGGTACGCAGGTATCATTTTCTTTACCTAAAATACAATGATAGGAGAAGAGTGATGAAAAGAAAAGTACTGATTGTAGAAGATGAAATGGATATTGCAGAATTAGAAAAGGATTATTTAGAACTGAGTGATTTTGAAGTAACAATTGAAACGGATGGAACAAAGGGAAAGGAAAAAGCGATGAGCGGCCAATATGATATGTTGATTCTGGATATCATGCTGCCGGGAATTGACGGTTATAAAATATGCAAGATGTACAGGGAAAAATTTCTGACGCCTGTTATTATGGTATCGGCCAAGGGTGATGATAATGACAAGGTTCATGGGCTGGGACTCGGTGCAGATGATTATGTAACAAAACCGTTTAATCCCAGTGAGCTTGTTGCACGTGTAAAAACCCATATGACTCGTTATGAGTCACTGATCAGTGTATCAGCAGGGCGTCCTGTGGATAATGATGTGATTGTAACGGGCGAAATAGAGATAGATACGAGAGCACGAAGAGTATTTGTCCGGGGAGAAGAAAAGACATTTACCATGAAAGAATTTGATCTTTTGTGTTATTTTGCCAAAAATCCTAATACTGTATTTTCTAAGGCCGATTTATATGAGAATGTATGGGGATATTCATTGGATAGTGTTCCGGACAAGAATGAGATTGCAACAGTTACTGTACACATTAAAAAAGTTCGTGACAAAATTGAAGAAGATAGTGCTAAACCTCGTTATATTGAGACATTATGGGGAAGCGGTTACCGTTTTAACGTATTAAAGTTCTAATACGCCGTTAATGGCAGGAATATTTTTTTGTCCTTCACACATACTAAAATGGCTGGCAGTCTGCCGGCTATTTTAGTATGTGTGAAAGGATGGAGGAAGCAGATGAAAGCAAGGTATTGGATTCTGGGATTTACAACAATAGCTATTTTTTTATCTTTCCGTTACCTGCTTCCCCTTGTGCTTCCATTTGCACTGGCATATATATTTGCAAAATTGATTTCTCCTGTTATCCATTGGACAACCCGTAAGCTTCATTTAAACAAAAAAATATGCGCAGTTCTTGTTGTGCTGATTTGTGTTCTGGCAGTAGGGGGATTTCTCGTGTATACGGTCAGCGCTGTTATTTCCCAGGCAATATTACTATTACAAAAGTTTCCGGTCTATGAGCAGTTGTTCAGTCAGAGTATAGAGGACATTTGCTGCCGTTGTGACCGGGTATTTGAACTGGCAGTGGGAACAAGCTATCAGTATGTGGAGGCGCAGACGATGAAACTCTATCATGGGATAGAGACGGACTTACTTCCTAAATTATCTGGAGCTGCCCTGGATTTTCTGAAATGGGGAGCTGAGGCGGCTGCGGGGCTGTTTATTTTTCTTCTGGCTACGCTGCTTATCCTTTTGGATGACTCCTTTCCCCACATACACCGCAAATGTTATCGGTTTGTGAAGCGGCTTAAAAAAACTGGATTAGCGTATATCCGTTCCCAGGCAATTATTATTTTTATTATCGCAGTAGTCACAACAGTTGGTCTCTGGATTATGGGAAATGAATATGCTGTTTTATTTGGAATCGGAATTGCTGTTTTTGATGCTTTTCCGGTAGTGGGAAGTGGAATAATACTGGTTCCATGGGCAATTGTTAAGATACTTAGCGGAAACTGGTTTCATGCGGCAATTCTTATTACGGTCTTTGTCATTGCCACATTTTTGCGGGAGATTCTGGAGCCGAAGCTTTTTGCCAGGGATATCGGGTTAAAACCTCTGTTTGTGCTACTTTCCGTTTATGCCGGGATTCAGTTATTTCAAGCAGGTGGTATACTGTTAGGGCCGATAGCGTTAACTATTCTAAAGGCGGTAAATGATTATTTAAAAGAACAGGAAGATATACAGCCGGATGAATAAATCAGCATGAAAGCCAAAGGCTCATACCGGAGCCATGGTTGCCAAAGGGCCGTTTATGAAACCCGAGTTTTTCGTAAAAAGGCTCCTTATTCATCGCAGACATGAGATTGACCATAATAGTCTCATTGCCTTCAACCTGACTTTCCAGCCAGGAGAGTACGTTCTCAATTATTTTGCGGCCCAGCCCATTTGACTGATAGGAAGGCCGCACAATAACATCACAGATAAAGTACACATAACCTCCGTCCCCGACTACTCTTGCCATGCCGACCGGAGTATCCCCGTCCATAGCGATCAGAATATAAAGAGAGTTAGCAAGGGCTATTTTGGCGCGCTTTGGTGTAATGGTAATAAAATCAACACTGGCGCGCAGACTGTTGTAATTATCAATTGATATCGTATGAGTAAATATGATTTCTGATGTATTCATAAAACGGTTCTCATTTCTACTTGCTGTTTATACGAATTGGTGAATCAATTAGACGAATTGATAAACCAATTATACAAATTGATTTGTAATCTCGTCATACTGGTAATCAATGGCAGAAAGAGTGGCGCGCAGTTCCTCTTCGTCAACTTCGCAGGTTTGACAAAACTCTTCCAGTGTGGCAAAATGATCACGTAATTTAGTATTCACATAACTGACTAAAATAATTGGGTCACGCGGTATGTCCAAGACTTGCACCTCCTTTTATCTTATCGTTTATTATAAACACTGGAGGAGGAAAAGACAAGGGGGAATTATGACAGAGAAAAATCAGATAGCTTTACATCTGAAAATGCTGGTAATCTTTACTATATTTCCAGTCCCCGCCCCAGGTAAAACCATATTTCTTAAATAATCTGGTGATTTTGCTGTTTGGCCGAATCATATAGCTGGCATATTTTCCTTTGCATTTTTTCACATTACGGCAGCGGTATTTTTTTCCGTTGACGGGAGTAAGGATTCCTCTGCTATTGATATAGGGGTTGATTCTGGGGTTAATATCAATCGCCAGTCCCAGGGCATGCTTCGATAATTTACTTGTCCCTGCAACCGTACGGTAATTAAAGGCAGAAGTGTTATTGGCGCGCATAGATTTTCCGTCATCTGCTCCATATTCATCTACCAGTTTCATGCGTTCAATCGGATATTTCATTTTATATAATTCGTAAAAAATCAGCACGGTTTTACGGGCAATTTTTTTATTTACAATTAACTCCCCGCTTTGGATCTCCCCATTAAAATCATAGTGGCGTACCCGGACATAACGCAGATTGCGATACTTTATGCTGCGGTTTTTGTGGTAAGAAATTCCTGTTATTTTTTCTTTGATGCGGGCGGGCAGTTCTTGATAAGTAAACCCCTTCTTATACATTTTTGCCTGCACTTTTGCGGCCGTACCAGGCAAGAGTGACACAACTGCCATAATACAGAGGATTCTCAGCCATTTTCCTATTCGTGGGTTCATAAATATATCCTTTCTGTCTTTTAAGTAATAATTAAAATTATCATAGAACTCTGATGGGTAATTTGCAAGTATAATTTGACTTTATTATCTCAGTGCCGAAAATTAGCAAAAGAAGTAGATTTCAAAAAGAACTGGATGTATAATTGGGATTAACAGTTATTTAATGATTATTCAGAGGACGGAGGATTAGTGTGATGCGAACCGAAAACGTAGAATTGACCGTATTATGCCTGATAGAAAGTGGGGACAGCTATTTACTGCAGGACAGGATAAAAAAGGATTGGAAAGGATATACGCTGCCGGGCGGACATATCGAAAACGGGGAGTCAATTGTGGATGCCGTAGTCCGCGAAATGAAGGAGGAAACCGGGCTGACTGTTTTTAATCCGAAACTTTGCGGGGTGAAGCAGTTTCCCATCAATGGCGGCAGATATATTGTCTTTCTTTTCTGTGCAGATGAGTTTGAGGGGAATCTGAAGTCTTCCGAAGAGGGAACGATGCACTGGATACACAGGAAAGATTTGTCAGAGGTAAATCTCGTAGATGATTTTAATGAGCTGCTTCAAGTAATGCTGGATGAGAATTTAAATGAATTTCAATATGTGGCAAAAGAGGATAAATGGGATATTGTATTAAAATAAGGAAAGAATGTGAGGGGGAGTGTTTTTTGATATGGAGTATGACGCAATGATATATGAAGTTGCTAATAATAAAAGGGCAGAGGAGCTTTTTGCCGGATGGGATGAATCAATAATTTGGTCATGCCTTCAGGGAGTGATGGGCCATATATATGCAGAGAATAAGGATGCGCCAGCCTCTGCGATGGCCATATTGGGGGACTTTTGTTTTTTTGCCGGTGAGCCAAATATGGAACTGGCCTCATTCCGGCCAACGTGGTACAGCCGGGATGGTTTTATTGCAGTTCCGGGAAATGCCGGATGGTCCAAAATCATAGAAAGCGTTTATGGGAACAGGGCGGAGAAGGTTACCCGGTACGCAATAAAAAAGGAGCAGGGTGTTTTTGATAAGGGCAGGCTGAAAGAAATTGTCCGCGGGCTTTCGGAGGACTATGCCCTAAAGCTCATAGATGAAGAAATATTTTCTTATTGCAAGAAAACATGTTGGTGCGGGGACTTTGTTGCACAGTATGCTGATTGGAAGCAGTACCAGAAACTGGGGCTTGGGGCTGTTATTTTGAAAGACGGGGTTGTTGTTTCGGTATTCATCTTATATGGGCGGAATAGAGATTGAGATAGATACAAAGAAAGAATACAGAAGAAGAGGGTTAGGACTTGTATGTGGGGCAAGGCTTGTTCTGGAGTGTTTGGACAGGGGGGTGTATCCGAGTTGGGATGCGGCAAATACCGCGTCGGTGAGACTTGCAGAAAAGTTAGGGTATCATCTGGACTATGAATACGATGCCTATGAAGTTGATTTTACTAAGATAATTGAAAGGGAAGAGTGAAAAATATGAGTGAAGAAATAAAGAAAAGGGTAACAGAATCCATGGTGGAGCAGGTATATCAAATCAGGCCGGAACATCTGAATGGTGCAGAGAGGCTGTTTGGAGGCCGTCTGATGGAATGGATTGATGAAGTGGGAGGACTGGTGGGTATTCGGCATGCGCAGACTAACGTAATTACAGCTTCTGTAGACAATCTCGTGTTTATGCGGGGAGCTTATCAGGGAGATTTGGTTGTTTTGGTTGGAAGGATGACATATGTTGGAAACACCTCCATGGAAGTGCGGGTGGACACGTATGTGGAGAGCCTGGATGGAATAAGACGGCCCATCAACCGGGCGTATTTAACATTAGTGGCAGTTGATAAAAATGACAAGCCGTCAAAGGTCCCCGGCCTGATAATAGAGAGCGAGTCGGAAAAAGCGGAGTGGGAGGCCGGGATTAAGAGAAGGGAGATGCGTAAGCAGAGAAAGGAAAAGGGGTTTTGAATGGCGGGGAATTTTAATGACAAATTATAATAGCTTATGTTTCCCTTAAAAATCAGTGAAATAAAATTAAAATTAGGAGGGCAGAGTATGCGGGTAGGTATCATATGCGCTAGCGACAGCGAGGTGGCTCCCTTTTTACCAACAATAGATGAGTGTAAGATAACTGAAAAGGCAATGCTTAAATTCTACGAAGGAAAGATAAACGGCGTAGCGGTTGTTACGTTGTTTTCTGGAGTATGCAAAGTAAATGCTGCAATTGCCACACAAATATTAATAGACACATATGGTGTAGATGTTATTATCAATGCAGGTACAGCAGGTGGAATGAACCCGGAACTTGAAATTTTTGATATTGTCATTTCTACAGAGGCTGCATATCATGATGTCGCACCCGATATATTAACAGAATTTCATCCCTGGTTAGAATCCGTGTATTTTAAATCCGACCAGGAATTATTGAATTTGACCCATAAAGCAATTGACAAGATTGAGACGGAAGGTAAAGTTTATTGGGGACGAATGGTAACAGGTGAGGCATTCATAGCAGATGGAGGACGAAAAAAAATAAATGAACAATTCGCTCCTCTGACGGTAGATATGGAAACAGCGAGTATTGCACATGTATGTTATGTAAACCGCATACCATTTATTTCTATCCGAAGTATTACAGACACTGCAGCACATAGTGGAATTGGGCATTTTGAAGAAAACTGTAAAAAGGCTTCTGTAATAGCAAAAGATATCACGGTAGCTTTGCTAAAAGAACTTAGAAGCAGATAAATCTACTGGATGCACCCTATAATAAAATCCGGCGATGATACAAAAATTAATGACTCCTATTCTTCCGACTTCCTCGCAATATACAGCAGATGGCTGCTGTATCCCTGCATTTCCATCCGCTCGCAGGTGGAGAAATGATATTGCAGCCACCTGTCAAATTCCTCATCCGATAAATTGTCAATCTCTTCTTTTACATGTCTTGCCATTCCGTCTGTTGCGATATTATGTTCCATCCGAATCGGGAACTGTTCCATTAGTTCCATAAATTCAGAGATGTAAAAAGCGGCAAAAATTCCTTCGGGATAATTGATTATTTTAAAGTTTTCGTCAAAATCTTTCTTATATCCATCCAGTAAATGATGGTCCTTGAGTGCCCAGTCAACCATAATGGAATCGCTGGTCAGATAGGCAAAAGCAAGCACTCCCCCGGGTTTTGTGACGCGTATGGCCTCTTGTATTGCCTGTTTCTGGTCATCTCTTTCATATAGATGATACAGAGGGCCAAGAACCAGGGTGACATCAAATGTGTCATCGGCAAAGCGGGATAAATCAAGTGCGTCTCCCTGTTCTGCCCGCAGTTTCATATTGTCCTTAATTTGTGAAAGCAGTATATCCAGATTGTGCGGTACATATTCAATGGCTGTCACATCATATCCCTGTCTGGCATAATAAAGGGAGTATCTTCCGGTTCCCGCTCCGATTTCCAGAATCCGGCAGCCTGTTGTCAGATACTTTTCTACATACTTTATTGTGGTTAAAAATTCAATACTGCCGTGGCGGCTCTGCAGGCGCTGCTCCTCGTCGCAGGAATTTGTGTAAAACTGATTCAATAATTGTTCGCGGTCTTCCAAAAGTTATCCCTCCCGTAACTGAGTTTTAAAAATTATACATAAAAAGAAACTTTTCTGTCAACAATAAATACATGTACGGCGGCATAGTTTGGAATGCTGCCGGAAGAACAGTTCTGGAGGTGTTAGTGTGAAAAATAAGCTTGATAGCTTATTTCTCACAATGCGAACATAGTTCGCTATGGCTATTTGTTTCCGAGCGAAAACAAATAGCTATGATGGCAGAGGAGAAACTGCATACGTGAACTGTATTACAGTTTTTTCTCCTCGCCTCTTCGCGACAAGTCGCTCAGAAAAGAGGATATATATGGCAGAGGACAAAAAGATGGCCGGGAGTGTGGAAAAATCCGAGTTTTCCACGGACTTTGATACAAACAAAGCCCGTATTGACAAACTCCTGCGGGTGAATGAAAGCTTTGACCTCATATACAGGGTGGTGATGATTGGTGGCAAAAAGGCTTGTTTTTACATTATTGATGGTTTCTGTAAAGACGCGGTTATGGAGAAGATATTAGAATTTCTCTATGGGATAGAGCCGAAGGAGATGCCGGAGAGCGCACATGATTTTTTAAAACAAAAGCTCCCCTATGGGGAAATTGATTTAGTCCGGACAGAAAATAATTTAATTCAGCGCATGCTTTCCGGTGTGCCTGTGCTTTTAGTGGACGGTTATTCTGAAATACTGGCTATGGACTTCCGTGATTATCCGGCAAGGAGTGTGGATGAACCGGAAAAGGATAAAGTAATGCGCGGCTCGCGTGATGGATTTGTGGAAACGCTTGTATTCAATACGGCATTAATCCGCAGGAGGATACGTTCCCCCCAATTGACAATGGAAATGCACACGGTGGGGAAAAGCTCCCGCACGGATGTAGTAATTGCTTATATGGACGGGCGGGCAGAGCCGGAGATGTTAGCAAACATAAAAAAGCGGATTGATGAAATTCAAATAGATTCCCTGTCCATGAATCAGCAGAGTCTGGCAGAGTGTCTGTACACCCATAAATGGTATAATCCTTTTCCAAAGTTCAAGTTTTCGGAACGGCCCGATACGACGGCAGCCAGTATACTGGAAGGAAGCATTGCGATATTAGTGGATAATTCGCCCTCGGCAATGATTCTTCCCACTTCGGTATTTGACATTGTAGAGGATGCAGACGATTATTATTTTCCTCCGGTTACGGGGACATATCTCCGCTTGTCACGCATGATTATTAATGTGCTGGCTGTCGTAATGACGCCGCTCTTCTTGTTGTTAATTACCCATCCGGACTGGCTGCCGGAATGGTTGGAGTTTATACGAATTAATGATACGGTCAATGTTCCTATTTTCATACAGATGCTTATACTGGAATTTGCAATTGACGGGCTTAAACTGGCGTCCGTGAATACCCCCAACATGCTGAGCACGCCGCTCAGTGTAATCGCAGGTATTATCCTCGGGGATTATACGGTAAGTTCCGGCTGGTTTAATTCGGAGATTATGCTGTACATGGCTTTTGTGGCCGTGGCAAATTACACACAGGTCAGCTTAGAGCTTGGCTATGCCTTGAAATTTATGCGAATCATACTGATTTGTCTCACAGCAGCGTTCAATGTATGGGGCTTTATCGGCGGACTTATCTTTGTTGCCATTTGTATTGTGGCAAACCGTACCATCAGCGGAAAAAGCTACCTGTATCCGCTGATTCCATTTAATGCAAAACAGTTTGTACGGCGCTTTTTCCGTGTCAGTCTGCCTCGTTCCGAGCAATAAACGCACGGATCCTGGCAATTTCTTCCTTATAGGGTGGAGTAGAGTTTTTGGGATTCTCAGGATCCTTAATATAAGGTGTTTCCAGTATTTTGGGAATATCTGCAAAGCGCGGGTCGCAGATGGGCCGCATGAGGGCGTCAGCGCCAATATGGCCTTTGCCAAAATTCTCATGGCGGTCTTTACTGGCGCCGCGCTCATTTTTACTGTCATTAATGTGAAATACTGCGATTTGGTCAAGACCGAGTATGCGGTCAAATTCTTCCATTACCCCATCATAGTCATTCACAAAATCATATCCCGCGTCATTGACGTGGCAGGTGTCAAAACAGACACGGAGCTTTTCGGGATAATCGCAGCCATCATAAATTGCTTTTAGTTCTTCAAAGCTGCGTCCCAGCTCACTTCCCTTTCCGGCCATTGTCTCAAGGGCAATATGGACGGGAGTATCCGGTGTGAGAACCATATTCAGCCCCTTTATAATCTGGCGGGTTCCGGCCTCCGGTCCGGCACCGACATGAGAGCCGGGATGCAGAACAAGAGTATCACTGCCCATGGCTGCTGTCCGGACAATTTCCTTTTTTAAAAATTCGGTGGCAAGTTCAAATGTTTCCGGTTTTATTGTGTTCGCAAGATTAATAATATAGGGGGCATGCACGACAAAATTAGCCATGTTGTGTTCTTCCATGCATTTTCTTGCTGCTTCAATATTCAAATCCTCTATTTCCTTGCGTCGTGTATTCTGCGGTGCGCCTGTATAAACCATAAAAGTATTTGCTCCGTAAGAGAGAGCTTCTTTCACAGAGCCAAGGAGCATATCTTTGCCGCTCATCCCGACATGGGAACCAAGTAATGTCATAGTCTTGTACCTCGTCTTTTTTCCCCTAGTATACTCAGAATCTTTCGGAAATGCAAGAACTATTCCCGGTATAAAATTTCATCGCGGAAATGGTCTCTGTCCACTCTGCCGGAAATCCCTTTGACGCGTCCTCTGTCCGTATACTGCCAACCGCTCCAGCGTCTCCACGGGTTTTCCATATCCGGTTTTGTTACGCCGTACTCTGCAATCCACAGCGGATATTCGCGCAGACGGTCATCATCAAATGTGGTGGATGCATTGGAAGAATCCGTGTAAATGGCCGGCCGGTGTCCGAAGTCTCTTCTCAATTCCCTCAGGAAATGTACAGAAATGTCCCGGATTTCCTGTCGTGTCAGATTGCCAAACTGTTCAAAATCCATTGCCGGTCTTGCGTGCTGATTTTTGCCCCGGATTTTCTCATAAAAAAAGGCAGCTTCTTCTTTTGCCTCTGCGAGGTCTCTTGCTGTAACAAAATGATAGAAGCCGATATGGAGGCCCTCTCTGTCGGCATCTCTGTAATTGCGCTCAAACTCCGGGTCAACAATATCGCTTCCCTGAGTCGCCTTGATATAGACGATGCGAATTCCTGCTTCCTTCACTTTGCGGAAGTCAATTTTACCTTCCCAGTGGCTCACGTCAATTCCGTCTCTGTCTCTTCTCATATATGATAACGTTCCTTTTTTTGATTAGTATATGAGCAAACGGTTTTACGGGTACTTGACATTTTTACATAATTTTTCTAAAATAAACAGATAATGACAATGCAGATGGAGGTAATCATGGCAAAAAAACCTTATTATTTGACAACGGCAATAGCTTATGCATCCGGCAAGCCGCATATTGGAAATACTTATGAAATTGTACTGGCAGATGCGATTGTCCGCTATAAACGTTTTCAGGGATATGATGTCCGTTTCCAGACGGGGACGGATGAACACGGTCAGAAAATCGAGGAGAAAACAAAAGGTACAGGCGTTTCACCAAAGCAGTATGTAGATAATGTGGCAGGTGAAATTAAACGTATTTTCGATTTGATGAATGCGTCATACGATAAATTTATCCGCACGACAGATGAGGACCATGAGAGACAGGTACAGAAAATATTTAAAAAATTATATGATAACGGCGATATTTATAAAGGCTTTTACGAGGGAATGTACTGCACGCCCTGCGAGTCTTTTTATACGGCTTCCCAGCTTGAGGATGGCAAATGCCCGGAGTGCGGGCGCGAGTGCCAGCCGGCAAAGGAGGAAGCGTATTTTCTGAAATTAAGCAAATATCAGGACCGCCTTGCGAAGCATATTGAGGATCACCCGGAGTTTATCTGGCCGGAGTCCAGAAAGAATGAAATGGTCAACAATTTCATTAAGCCGGGCCTGCAGGATTTGTGTGTATCCCGCACCAGTTTTAAATGGGGAATTCCGGTAGACTTTGATCCGGGTCATGTTGTTTATGTCTGGATTGATGCACTCAGCAATTATATTACCGGACTCGGTTTTGATGTGGATGGAGAAAATGTGAAAATAAACGGTGAGGATTTATATGAGAAATACTGGCCGGCTGATTTGCATCTGATAGGAAAAGATATTCTCCGTTTCCATACCATTTATTGGCCGATTATGCTGATGGCGCTTGATTTGCCGCTGCCAAAGCAGGTATTTGGACATCCGTGGATGCTGCACGCAGATGGCAGAAAAATGAGCAAGAGTTTTGGAAATGTTATTTATGCGGATGATTTGGCGGACGTTTTTGGCGTAGATGCTGTGCGCTATTTCGTTCTGCATGAAATGCCTTATGAAAATGACAGTTCTGTCGGCTGGGAGCTTTTTACGGAGCGCACAAACGCTGACCTTGCCAATGTACTTGGAAATCTGGTAAACCGTACGGTTTCCATGACAAATAAGTACCTCGGCGGCGTGCTTGAGGATAAGGGCGTAAAAGAGGCCGTGGATGATGAATTAAAAGAAATGGTTTTGTCCGTGCCAAAAGCGGTAGAAGAAAAAATGGACAGCCTGCATGTGGCAGATGCCCTTACAGAAATTATGTCACTGTTTAAACGCTGCAATAAATATATTGATGAGACAGAGCCATGGGTACTTGGAAAAGATGAGGCAAAAAAAGACAGGCTCTCGACGGTACTCTATAATCTGGCCGAGAGCATTGTAATCGGAGCCAGCCTGTTAGAGGCTTTTATGCCGGAGACATCGGAGAAAATCCTTGCGCAGTTTAACGCACCGAAAAGGGCGTCAGAGGAAATGGATACGTTCGGGCGCTACGTTTCGGGAACAAAGGTGACAGACAAACCGGAGATTCTCTTTATGAGAAAGGATATCAAGGAAGTTCTTGCCATAGCGGAAGAGATTAAGAAAAAACAGATAGAAGAATCAAAGACGGAAGCTCCGTCTTCGGCTGAGAATCCGTCTGCGGCGGCAGCCGGGGATGATTCCGAGGCAATTGACATCGAGTCAAAGCCGGAGATAACCTTTGATGACTTTATGAAAATGCAGTTCCAGGTCGGAGAGATTATTTCCTGCAAAGCGGTGGAAAAATCTAAAAAACTTCTTTGCAGCCAGGTTAAAATCGGAAGCCAGGTAAAACAGATTGTATCGGGAATCCGCAAATACTATACTCCGGAGGAAATGGTGGGGAAAAAGGTGATGGTTCTTGTAAATCTGAAACCGGCAAAGCTCGCGGGGGTACTGTCCGAGGGAATGCTTCTCTGTGCAGAAGATGCAGACGGCAATCTGGCGCTTGTGACGCCGGAGAAACCAATGCCGTCCGGTGCAGAGATTTGTTAAAGGGTGCAGGTTATGTATAAATATGCAGATGCTATGATATTTGATACCCATAGCCACTATGATGATAAAGTTTTTGATGAGGACCGCAATGCGCTGCTTTCCGGCATGAAAGAAAACGGCGTGGGCTGGATTGTCAATGTGGGAGCAGAGATGCAGGGATGCAGGGATGCTCTCCGGCTTGCGGAAGAATACGATTTTGTCTATGCGGCGCTCGGCATACATCCGAGTGAGGCTGCCGAGCTGACAGAAGCCGATATCGACTGGATGCAGGAAAATGCCGCTAATAAAAAGGTCGTGGCAATCGGGGAGTTTGGACTGGATTACCACTGGCCGGAACCGTCGGCGGATATACAGAAAAAGTGGTTTGTAAGACAGATTGTGCTGGCAAAGGAGACAGGACTGCCGATTTTGATTCACAGCCGGGATGCGGCTGCTGATACGATGGAGATTCTGACTACAGAAAAAGCATATGACTGTGGCGGTGTTATTCACTGCTATTCTTATTCGTCCGAAATGGCAAAAGAGTATGTCGATATGGGATTTTATATCGGGATTGGCGGTGTGGTTACATTTAAAAATGCAAAGAAGTGTAAACGCACCGTGGAGGAAATCCCGCTTGAGAAAATCGTGCTGGAAACGGATTGCCCGTATTTGTCACCGGAACCGCACCGCGGGGAGAGAAATGATTCTACAAATCTTATTTATGTGGCAGAAGCGATTGCTGAATTAAAGGGAGTGGCACCGGAGGAAGTAATCCGTGCGACAACAGAAAATGCACATAAGCTGTACCGCCTGTAATGAACGGAAAGGCGCTCGCATGGTGTGTAAATGGAGGAAAACGATTGGCAACATTGGGAAATCCGCAGGAGACAATACAAATCCTGCAAAAGCATGATTTTCATTTTCAGAAAAAGTTCGGACAGAACTTTCTCGTTGATACCCATGTGCTGGGAAAAATCGTAGAGGCAGCAGAGGTGGGAGAAAACGATTTTATATTGGAAATCGGCCCCGGAATCGGGACGATGACCCAGTATCTCTGCGAGAGGGCAAAAAAGGTTCTTGCAGTAGAAATTGACAAAAATCTGATTCCCGTTCTAAAGGAAACCCTGTCGCCTTATTCTAATGTCGAAATTATTCAGGGGGATATTCTCCGTCAGGATATCGCAGAAATTGCGAAAAAGTACAATGGCGGAAAACCAATCAAAGTAGTGGCAAATCTTCCCTATTATATTACAACCCCTATTATTATGAGTCTTTTTGAGAGCCGTGTTCCCCTTGAGAATGTGACGGTTATGGTGCAAAAGGAAGTGGCTGACCGCATGAAGGCAAAGCCCGGCACAAAGGATTATGGGGCACTTTCGCTTGCTGTCCAGTATTATGCCGAGCCTTATCTGGCGGCAAATGTTCCGCCCAATTGTTTTATTCCACGCCCCCGGGTAGGGAGTGCGGTGATTCGGCTGACGGCCAGAACGGAGCCGCCGGTTCCCGTGCAGGATGAGAGACTGATGTTCCGGCTTATCCGCGCATCGTTTAACCAGCGGAGAAAAACGCTGCAAAATGCGATTGCCAACAGCAGCGAGCTTCCCTATTCCAAAGAGGAGACCGGGCAGGTAATACAGGAGGCAGGGCTTTCTCCGTCCGTGCGTGGCGAGAAGCTGGGTCTTGCGGAGTTTGCTGCGCTGGCGGACCGGTTTTTGCAGTGCGGGGAGTGAGAGTTGTCACATCTTTACGCTCTTTTGAAACCAGTCGCCGGTTTCATATACATATTCATCTGCATTGAGCCTGACATATCCGGAAAACTGGAATCGGAAATAATACCTTTTGCTTGTTTTAAGCTTGTTTAATGTCAGCGTTAGTTGTTTCTTATTTTTTTTGTAGTTTAATTTGTAATGTTTTTTCTTATTTATCTTTCCAAATTCCCAAATTTTCATTAATTGTTCACTTTTCACAATTATACTTTGATGGTTTTTGAAATTTTTATTTGTGGAATATTGGATTTCAAGTTGATCTGCATTGTACCATTTGGATAGATTTACCATCAACTTTTTCTTCCCCATTTTTTTTGTTGTAACTTTTGCATATTGTGCATATAAATTCTGTGGTCCCTCCCAGTTCATTGTGCTTCCAAAGACATCTCCGTTGTCTTCATTTGTAATATTGAACCAGGAATAGTTTGAATATTTCCTGTATGTTGTCCATCCGCAGAATATATACCCCTTTTTCTTTACAGTAGGCAGAATTAATGGTTCTGCATACCGATACAGGATGTTATTATATTTTTTCTTTAAATTTCCGCCCTTTGCAAACAAGTGCGCCTGATAAGGAATCACTTTTCCAACTGCTGTTTTTCCTGGTGGAACTGTTTGGGTCAGCACCCCATCCACGTAATAGTTATAGTGAATATAACGTGGAGAGTCCTTTAAGGGATAAGATGGCAGATAAATGGTCTGATTGGAATAGTTTTCCACTGTCTTAAGAGAAATGCAGTCACGGAATGCGGTTTGTCCAATGGATTTTACATTTTCCGGAATTACAATGTTTTCCAGAGAAGAGCAGTATCGGAATGCTGTATCATCAATAGTTTCCAGGGAGTTTGGCAGTTCAATTGATTTCATATAACTGGCAGCATTTGAATTTACCTGTATAATCCTTGTGATACCCTCTCCTAAAATCCAGTGCAGTTTTCCATGTTTTTCACATTTTGAAATGTATTCTGAGGACATATAATCACCCATTGGACCTTCCCCTTCAAATGTCAAGGTGTGGTTTTTGGTATCCAGCGAGAAGGTTAAGTCCCATCCTGCGGCACCGGTTATGGTTTTTGCATGAAGTCGTCCTGCTGGAAAAGCCAGGATAGAAAATAAAAGGAAAAAACATATGTTGATTTTATATATTATGTTTTTCATTGATATCCCCTCTTTCGAAAAATCATGGTAGGCGATGGCAGCTAGGGGTGGAAAATGCCACTACATCTTCACACTCTTTTGAAACCAGTCGCCGATTGAAGTGATATATATATCACATGTCGCACCGATGCATTCTCTACGATATTGGAAACGGAAGTAATATTTTTTCTTTGATTTTAGTCTGCTCAGTGTTATAGATAAAGCTCTTTTTTTCTTGTTGTAATTTAGTACATAGTCTTTTTTCTTTTTGTGTTTCGATATTTTTATGCTGTTTTTTATAATAATGCTTTTTGCATTTTTGAACTTTTTGTTTGTGGAATACTGAATTTCAAGCTGAGATGCATCTTGCCATTTGGAAATATTCACATTTAATTTTCTTTTTCCTATTTTTTTTGTTGTGACTTTTGCGTACTGTGCATACAGTTTTGTTGTCCTGTTCCAGAAAAATGTGCTTCCATTGGGATCGTCTGTATCCTCACCGGTAATTGTGAACCAGGCAATATTAGAATGTGATCTTGCTGTCCAACCACAGAATACATAACCTTTTTTCTTTGCTTTTGGAAGTTTTAGGGGGGTCCCCAACCTGAAAATATATATTACGGTTTTCGTTATAGTTATTTAATGTTCCGCCATCGCTTTCTAATGCCACAATATATTTTCGTGCTACGCCTACAGCAGTTTTCCCCGGTGGGACTGTTACGGCAGCCTTCCCGTCAACATAGTAATCATATATTGTTCCCGGCAGTGTTTCAAATGAGGGGTGGTTTGGAAGGTAAACAGTTTGATCGGAGAGATTTGTTACTGTTTTAAGTCTGTTACAATACTTAAAGGCGTTTTTGTGAATTATTTTCACGCCTTGAGGAATCACAATGCTCTTTAAACGTGCACAAGAGAAAAATGCATACTCGTCAATGATTTGCAGAGATTCTGGAAGTTGAATCGATTCTATATACAAACAAGAACAATCCATCATGTGTTGTATTTTTGTTATCCCTTCTTCAATTGTCCAATTTGTAAGTTTTAGGTGGAAATACTCATCATAAGTAGAAAGAGGATGCTGCAAAGAACTAAAGGTTCCTTCTCCTTCCACGATTACTGTTCCCTTATCTTTATCAACAATATACGTTATGTTATTAAATTCAATATTATCTGTAAGTTTTGCATTTAACCACCTCCCGAAATTATTATTTATTGAAGAATTGATTTGGATATTTTCATAATAAATGGATTCTTTTTATAGACACTCGTACCTGATGGAACCAATCCAAATAACAAATTTTAATATGCCATTAGAGTTTAGCCTGTATATTCTATTTGAACCGTTATCCTTTTCATTGCCTGATACTACATATATGGAGTACACTCCGTTGCCCTCATTTGAAAGCTCTATTCCCTGGAAGGATGTGGGCACTCCAAGTATACGTGAAGTTTGTGCAGTAAAGCAGAATTTACATGCTTCTTTCATGTATTTGTTATTTTTAAAAGAAACGGTATTAGAGGCTGAATTAAGCAGTTCTGAACAGAATGTATAAAAATCATATCCTGTAAACATATCAAGTCCGATTTCATTTCGTGTCCAAATTAAAATAGTAGATTGGTCTGTCGATAGAGCAGCATCTGCCCGGACTATTTGGGTGTGATTAGTAACGCCGGCATCATTTGCATAATCCAAATCTATAAATCTCTTAAATGCACTGCAATCACATACGGATGTTGTATTAAATTTTGATAAATCAAGTATACCTATTTCGGTTGACCAATCACCACCTTCAGAATTGAATGAAAATAAAAGTTAGTTTGTAAAAGGGAGTTTAGTTATATACTCTAGGCAAGAATAACATTTTCATTACTTCTTTGTGTTGTAAAAATCATAGATGAATCAATTGCAAAATTCTGTATGGCATGATTATCTGCTAAATTTAATGTATACAACACATTGCTGCTGGTCAGGGGGATATTTATATAAGAAGTATCCACCGCCGGATTTATACCCTCATCAAAAATTCCATCAATTCTAAATTCGTTATTATTATCCATAGCAATTCTCCTTTCATTTTAACAAAATTTTAGGCATTTGCGAAACGCTATAA
>DKUB01000078.1:3418-3813 GCA_002490465.1 Lachnoclostridium sp. UBA7215 | reverse complement strand
TTTCTCCCACATGGGGCGGTGCATAGTTAATGGTTCCTTTTTAATTACAGAGGGTGGCAGCGCTTTAAACTGTCACCCTTGTAAATATATTTTTCTATTCTATTTGGTGAAAATTTCATTACGCCTTTATATCAAAACTTGCTCCTGTCGGCGCAGATGTACCCAGAGTAGCAGCTATGACTTTCTGCGTAACGGCTTTTATATCCGTACCTGTGGCATTTATCGTATATTCGCCCGTTTCTTTTCTTGCTTCTCCGGCTGTTTTTTTCTCTGCCCGTCTTTCAGCCGCCTTTTCTTCCTCTGCTCTTTTTTCAGCCCGTCTTTTGGCTGCTTTTTCCTCGGCTGCTTTTTTCTCCTGTGCTTTCCTTTCCGCATTTTCTCTGGCTATCTTTCCG
>DKUB01000078.1:0-3117 GCA_002490465.1 Lachnoclostridium sp. UBA7215 | reverse complement strand
TATCTTTCCGTCCGGGTCATTTGTTCCAGACATAATGCCTGTAATATTCCCATTAGCGTCAATTTCGTAAGATATGCTTGTCACGGTTCCCAGCGCATGAGATTTTGCATAAGATACACAATCCGGCAACGCCGCTAGGTTTTCCTCCAAATATTTAGCCTTTTCCGGGTCATTCATGCACTTTTTCAGAAATGCCCCCGATACGGATACCGTCGTCGGAATGCCCTGCATAGAGGTTGTCCCTGTATTCATATAGCTGTATTTGCTCTGTAAATATTTGGAATAATCATTTACGTTGCTATACCCGGTCTTAATCTGCTCCGTTCTCGTCACGCCGGGTGTCGAAGTTTTCAGCTCCACTGTGCTTGTGGTCACATTACTTTCTTTCATGTTCCCATTATTTTTGGCAGTATTTGTGCCATTTGCCGCATAATTGCTGTAATTGTTCGTAATCTCCATTGACATATAGACCACCTTTCCTTTCAGATATTGAAAATAGCTTCCATTTGGTATATCGCCAATACCCGTAGATTTTTCATAGATTTGGCGTGAACTGCTCCATTTTGGGCGTGAAATTTCTTCGGGTATCAAACTCCCGCCGCTGACTTCCCATTCATCATTACCGTAAGGCTGAATTTCTTTCTGCCCCCTGTATCGGAAATCACAATATCAATATCACCCATATATTTCTTTGCACATCTTTGGATATTGGATATTCCAATCCCGTGCAGCTTCCCGCCCCCTTTGCTGCTGGCTGGCAGCCCACTTTCTTTTTCTATGGCGATTTCTTCCACGAAATCATTTTCAATCTCCAAAAAGAATAAACTTCCTTTCACATAGGAGCGTAATTTAATCTGTTTTTTCCCCTCTGCCTTACAGCACGCTTCTATGGCGTTTTCCAGTGCATTGTTCAAGATAACCGCAATATCATAAACATCTATCCGCAGCTTTGGCGGATAGGCAAAATCAACCTTAAACTGTATCTGTTTTTTCTCCGCTTCCTGCCATTTCTGGTGGATAATAATATCTGTAATGGGATTTCCCGTCTGATAGGCAAAATCCAGTTTTTTTACGGTTTCCTCCATTTTCCCGATATAACTTTCCAATTCTTCATTCATAGAACCGGCTGTATTTTTAACAAGCAAGGAAATGTTGGCTAAATGGCTTCTCATATCATGCCGAAGCCCTCTCATATCCGTATATATGTCCTGAATTTCAACAATCTCTTTCTGCATTTGCCGTACTTGGTTTTCCAGTATGGCACGTTTCCCGGTTTCCTCGTTATACTCCACCAGCTTTTGAAATAATATGACGCTTGCCACGATAGTGGAAAGAAGCAGGACGCAGATCAGCGGTATCCAGAATTTTGTCGCCGGGATTGTGTCATAAATAATCATAGTCATTCCGTTTTCAACTGATAGAATCATCATCTTTATCGTTACTGAAATGCACATGGCAGCAACGCATGGCAACATCAAAAAAACATTTTCATGTGTCTGCAACACATAATTTTTCTTGACAAACTTCCTGTTTATCATAAGCAAAAATACGGACAATAGAAAAGCGTAAAGCAGACCGCATAAAACCACAATAATGAACGAAAAAACTTTTATCCACATAAACGATTTTTCCAATGAATTTATGATTTCCTCCGCAACCAGATAATCTAAAACTTTGTTGCATATCCCATTTACTGCAATATGAAACACACTGGCAATATATTTTACGTTCTCTTTCCCCGCCACAAAGCTAAAAGCAGTAAATAATTGTTTCTGCACATCTTTCTCAAAGAAAATGAATTGAAGAAACAGCACGGCAAAAATATTTAAGGTTATCCCCGCAAGCTCCCCAACTGGCAGTATGCCGTCCAATACTTCAAACACAACAATCTGGATAAAAAAATATACTGTGCCCCATGCTGCTGAAACTGTTCTTTTTTCATATTTTCTTTTCAAAAACCCCTGCATATACATACCGCTTAATACGCTGTCAATCAAGTAAATAGTTACTGGAAGCAATATATCATACATTAACAATCCCTCCGTTTTTTACATACCTCATATACGTTTTGATAAAATCAGAATATTTCTTCCTTGCAAGCAGTAAGTTATCCCCATTTATGACCTGTATGTTATCCGCACTGTAAGCAGAGATTTTTTCCATGTTTACAAGATAGCACCTATGACAGCGATAAAAAGTGTTCCCCAACCCCTTTTCCAATTCCTCCATTTTCCCGTAAACTTCTAACGTACCGTCCGTTGTGTGAAAAATGACTTTTTTGTTGCCGCTCTCTATGTAATAAATATTTTTCAACAGTATTTTCTGCTGTGTGCCAGAACTTTTCACTATGATGTATTTCTTTTCCTGTTCATAGAAAACAGCCGCCTCTTTCCATGCCCGTCTGAAAACCTCTGAAAATTTTTCCGTGTCAATGGGCTTTATCAGATAATGGAACGCATTTACATCAAACGCCGCTTCCATGTATTCCCGATACCCCGTCACAAAAATAATAATGCTCCTTTGTCTGCCGTTTTCCTCCTGTTCTCTGATACGCCTTGCTATATCCATGCCAGACACTTCCCCCATTTCAATATCAAGGAAATAAATATCAAAGTTTCCTCTGGCATTTATCAATTCTTCCCCAGACTGATACTCCATTATATCCGCTTCCGGCACCTGCTTTTGTATCAGCCGGAAAAGTTCTTCCCTAATCGTCCGGTCATCATCACAAACTGCAATCCTCATACGATTCCGACTTCCTTTCATAGCGTAAAAATATAAAAAACAAATCCATTGCCTTTTATTATATCGTCATTTACGCTTTATTGCTAATCGCAGGGTGTGAACTACTCCATTTTAGGCGCGAAATTATATTTTGTCATTCTGAAAGAGGGATATAAAGGATGGGGGATTCCGTAGTAGTCGGCACTGTGCGTAATGTGCATAACTTGCTATCTTATGGAGTTGTGGGAAAGTCTGTTTGCAGAATGTGGGAAAGCTGTACTTTAGCTTTTCCATGTTCTGTGAACGGACTTTTCCATGACGGAATAGCAAGTTATACACATTTCCACGGTGCTTGTCTTTTGGTCTTTGGTTTCTTTGGTTCGGAATAGTGTG
>DKUB01000008.1:1833-5533 GCA_002490465.1 Lachnoclostridium sp. UBA7215 | reverse complement strand
TCATTACTTGCAATTGAAATAATTTCTGTCTTTCCTGTTTCGCATCCGCAATCAACCGCTCAAGCTCCTGCTCTTTCCGGCAATACTCCGATTTAACGTGAGCAACCTCTTTCTCCGCTTTCTCTCTGGATTCTCTCTCGCTCCTTTGCAATTCCCCGTTCTGCCTCTTTAACCTTTCGTTCTCCTGCAGCACTACGTCTGCACTGTTCAGCTTCACGATTTTGCCGCTGAGATTCTGAATCTCGGACTTGAGACCGGATATCTGCAAGGAATAGCTCTGTTCCATCCGGCTCATATCCTGCTCTGCTTTTTGGGCTTTCTTCTTCCATTCCTGTGCCAGATTCTGTACCTGCAAGATTTGCAAATCCTTCTCGGATAGTTCGCTCTCGTGCTGTTCTCGCAAATTGTTTTCTGTCTCTGTCAGATTGGTTCTGCCCTGCTCCAGACTGCTTTGCAGTTCCGATATTTTCTTTCCCTGTTTCCCGATATCCAATGTCTGTCGATGGATAATCTTCTCCTGCTCGCTGATGGTATCTTTCTGTGTACGAATCGTCTCGGACTGCTCCTCCAGCAGCATCCTGTACTTCTCTGTAGTATCGTTCCAGTTCTGCATCCTCTCGCTCCCGTCTATCTGCAAGCTCTCGCTCATATTGGGCGGTCTGTTCTCTGGCTGCCGCCTGTCTCTCAAATTCATTTGCCAACGCCTCCTTTGATATATCCAGATGAAATGTCTTGGAAAGGTTGCTGTCACGCACTTTCTTTCCCTCTGCATTTTGAAAAGTAATGTGCTTTCTGCTGTCCTTCCATATCACATTCCATCCCCGTTCTGCCATATGCCGGATAAATTCCTCCCTGCTGCAGCTCGCCTCCAACGCATCCAGACACGCAATCCCACAGTCTGCCACAAAACTGTCTTTCGCTTCATTCTGCATCAAATGATATTTGTCCTTGTTCCATGCACTAACCGTTCCCTGATCCAATTCATTTCCATAAAAATCCCTGCCTTTCTGTGCCACGCTAAGCCCTCGTTCCACACACATCCGGTTGGTAAAATCCTTCATACGCTGCAAATCTTTCTTGGTGTTATGCAGCTTGTGACCGTCCATAAAGCTGACGGAATTGGTTACAATGTGGCAATGCACATGGTTCCGGTCTATATGCACACCCACCAGACTTTGGAATCCGTCAAACCACTGTTGTGCAAATTCTTTTCCAAACTCTAACGCCTGCTCCGGTGTGATTGGCTCGTCCTCATGCCATGAAATAATGTTGTGGGCATACATCCTGCCGGAATCCTTGCCCCAAATTCGTTTTTCCTCCAGAAAAGATTGGTACACTCCGTCATAGGTAATGGCATCCGGCTCATACGGACCAACGATTGCAACCAGTTCCCCTCTGGTCTTATCCACCCTCGTCACATATTCGATGCAGTTCCGCATGGCTCCATGACTTTTTGTAGACTGATTGATTGTCTTATTAATCGCCAATTGGCATCACACTCCTTCCGAAACTCCTGTAACTCTTGGTACAACTGCTCCAGTTGTGCCTGCTGTGGTATCTGTCCGTAACCGTTTGCCACATGTGCCATCTGGTTGATATTGGTCGCCATGCCCCTAACCTGCCTGTTGGTCTCAGCAAACTGACCGCTTAGCTTTTTTAATTCCTTTACTTCCTCTCTGCCGGAAACTTTTGCTCCCAATACGGCATTGATAATAAATGACTGCTGTGTCTGACCGGATTCTGCCACCTTCATCATAAAAGCTGCATATTCATCCTCCGTCATACGCACTGCTACATTTCTATTTCTTCTACGCATAAAAAATCCTCCCCTTCTTCTCCAAATAATTTTTTGCATAAGGCGATAAAAAACTGCGGATACAATTTCTTAACTCCTGCCAAAACCATTTATCTTTGTTCAAAATATCAACCAAATGTTGCTTCCTGCCGGATGCCCTGCAATATCACAACAAGAACATTGACCGCAAACAAAATATCAAACGGCAAAAACCCAACAATGATTCTTTCAAAAATCCGGCATGTGTTTAACAAATTTTCTCCCTGCTAAAGAGACTTACAAAAAGGCTGTCTGCACAATCCCCGAAGGAATTCGCCAGCAGCATAAGTCGCATAATTTCCCCAATGCCCCCTGAAACATCTGCTTACGCAAATCAAAATGCGGTAAGTACATTCCCCAGCGAATCCAAAAATGGAACGGAGAAACTTCCAGTGGATGTTTCGCAGTTTTATTTTCGGAGAGCCAAATGGGGGTTCCAAGGGGGCGAAGCCCCTCTGGCAAGTTTAGGATGTGCCCGGACAGGGTGCATCCGGTGCAAAATGGCATGCCGTTTTGCGAAACTTGCCTATCATCCCCACCATGATTACAGCGGTTTTTGAGGGTGTGGATGTGGGAAAAGCAGCCTCTGAAAGAGCGTTGCTTTTCCACATCCGCCCCCGAAAAAATCTTCAGAAACCTCCAAGGGGATGATAGTGGTTTTGTGATTTTTCGTAGGGAATGGATGGCGGAAAGCAATGCTCCATCTTGGAGGATTGTTTTCTGCCCGTCCATTGCCGGAGAAAAATCACTCGGCTGCGAAGCAGGCGATGCTCCTTCGACAACTGCCGGAAAACAGAATGCACTTTCATCAAAAATGCCTGCATGATACCGCTGTCCATGTTTAACACGCCACCATTTTGTTAAACAGTCTGTTAAACAAAAATTTCATCTGATTTCTGTTGTTTAACAAGGTGTGTAACATTGTCTAACATACTGTGTGACAAAAAAGAAAGGTTATCTCCCTATTGCCCTGCTCTAATAATCCTCCTGCCACTGATTCATACTGCAAAACACATTACACAATGCCCCTTTAGAGATTTGACAGATAAAAAAGAGCTTCATCCGGCAGACCTTCCTCTGCCCCAATCTCCTCCTTGCTGTTACCCTGCTCTGTTTTGATTCTTCCAACTGTCACATTCTCTGCCGGATTAACTGCCGGCTGCTTTCCGAAGTCTCCGATACCATGCCCCTCATTCGTGCCAATACCGGAAACCTTAATACCGCCAACTGCCTCCATCACTGCCTCTGCCACCATTACCGCCAGTCTTTTGTCATGCTCCATCAATTTCTCCAAGAACACTTCTCCTTGCAACTCTGCCAGTTCCTTTAAATAACAGCACATTTCCTGCCTATACTGCTCCTGCAACTTCAGTTCGCTTTCCTGTCTATGGTAATGCCTGAGAGCCGCTTTCACATAAGCACCGGAACTACCATAAATATCATTCTCCCTTCCCCTGCCATGCTTCATGATTGCATGGTACAGTTCCCGTTCCTCTTCCTTCGCAATATTCAGCCGAAAAGCAACCGTTTTCTGCACTTCCTTTTTCCCTGCCATCCGTTTGCTCCTTCCCATAATTACAGATAAAACAATAATTGTAATAACTTCACTCTGCCCATAGCATTTAGGCAACTCGGATAAATCCCATATCCATCTGCTTCAATCAGCACCAGACGGCTTTATGAAAAAACTTCTCCTCCCATAAAGCCAGCCCGATAGGTGTAAAACATCACAGCTTACATTTCTGCCTTGCCAGATACTCATACCCTCTGGCATTTGCCCGGATATCCTCCAAATAATGCACATGATTTCCCCGTATTGTTCCATAGCGTTTCATTACCATCGCACCGCCTCCGGCATACACAACA
>DKUB01000008.1:0-1668 GCA_002490465.1 Lachnoclostridium sp. UBA7215 | reverse complement strand
CCACAATCATCTGACGGATGATATCCTCACTTACTTTCTTATTGCAAATCTGATACACACTGCTTTTGATATTTTCCATACATTGAATCAATGCCTCCGGAATACTGGTGCTTTCCCGTTCCACCGGAACGTATTTCTGGACATGGATTACATCCACCGTCTTGCTCCCGATATCCACTATCAGACTCTCTGCACCGTACATCCGCATCCTGTCCGCAATGGCAGCGTAGCACTGCGGAAATACCAGCACATCTTTGATACAAATCCGATAATCTTTGCCACTGTACCGAAAACAAATCTCCCCTTTTCGGTACAGATACTCACGAAACTCCTGTTTCTCCTGCCCAAAACGGCTAAACGGAAGCCCCACCGCCAAAATGACATCGGCACTTTGTTTTTGGTACACATCCAGTTCCTTTGCCATCCCTGCCAGTGTCAGCAAAAAATAACTCTCATCCTCCGTTTTGGTTTTCATCATAGGCAATCTGCCCTCGCCAACTTTATAATTTTTTCCATTGTAAACAAGGGTATTGTTGGATAGAGTTGCCTCCCCGCCCAACTGTTCCACCCCATTGTCAAAAATGACATGCGTGCCTTTCATGGTAGAAAAACCATGATCCAGTCCACAAAGTAATAAATTCTTGTCGTTATAAAACATAAGTACCTTCCTTTCCGCACAAATTATTATACTTATTAAATCATCTTCCTCAATTCATTCCTTCATAACCTCAGTTACAGAAGCCACTGATTCATCAAATGGTATCTCTGGCGGATTTTTATAAGTGTTCGTTCCCTCCCACAAATATCTTGCACCGTCCAGCATCCACAGAATGGCTTGCAGCATATTGGTAAAATCCGTCTGCATTTCCTGCAGCCCCTCATTGGTCAATGTTGTTTCCTCTTGCCGTAGCTGTTCTGCCACATCCCGAATGACAGTCTGCATCTCCCGAAGCTCCTCCACCAGACGGTACACCGTTTCTTTTTTGCCTACCACACATACCCGGTTATAAATGCAGCTACGAGCAAAATAATCTTTCTTGCTCATTCCACTGGCAATAATTTTTGCTTCAATCTGCCGTCTCTCAGCCTCCGTAATACGGAAACTGATGGTCGGATTTTTGTGTACTCCACTCATATCTCCAGCTCCTTTCTCTGAAATTCCCCATTCAACCTGTCTGCAAGCTGTGCCTGCTTATTGGGATATAAATGGGAATAAGTGTTCAATGTCGTTTCCACTTTCTCATGTCCCAGCCGGTCAGCGATTTCTTTGATGGAGAAATTCATCTCCACAAGCAAACTGGCGTGCGAGTGACGCAGGTCGTGCAAACGTATTTTTTTCACTCCCGTCTTTTTCACACCACGCAGCATCTCTGCAGTTAGATAACTTTTGGTAATCTGGAACATCCTTGCATCCGGCATGATGCCATAAAGTTTTGATGTGTATTCCCGCAAATCCTCCACCAGAAAATCCGGCAGCGTAATCACCCGGTTGCTTTTCGGTGTCTTCGGCGTGGTTATCACATCCCTGCCCTGAATCCGCTGATAGGATTTATTGATAGAAAGCGTTTTCTGCTCCCAATTGATGTCATTATAAGTTAATGCCATTAATTCTCCGATCCTTGCGCCCGTCCAGTACAATAGCTGAAATGCCATATAAGATACGGGCTT
>DKUB01000075.1:109514-110704 GCA_002490465.1 Lachnoclostridium sp. UBA7215 | reverse complement strand
TGATATCAAAGTTGTTTTTAACGATAAAAAAAAAGTGGCAATAGATTCATACACTTATGATAAATTCTCTGAACAAGTTATACTAAGAATATATAATCCAAATTCATGTGATGAATTATAGAATTTACCACACAGTGCGATTCTTCTAAATTTAGTGTCATTGCAAAATATCCAAACAAAATAAAGCAACAACGATTTATAAATTATTCCATGAACCTCAGCTTCATTTCTTACAGTGAGGCTGGGGTTATATTGGAAATGTATTTTAACAAAAAATAGAAAGGGGAATATAGTGTCATATTTTAATGATAAATTCAACACTCCTGTATATATGTTTGAAGCTGGCAAAGAATATCCAGCAGAAACTATAATTAAATATAACAACTTCTTATATATGGCCAAAAAAGATACTGATTCAATACCAACGGAAAAAGCAACTGACGAAAATTGGGAATTTATAAGTCCCGATTCTACTACAAAAGTAATTGCAAATCTTGGATGTACGAATAATGGCTATCCCATAAGTATAGGAACACAAGAAGAACCATTCTACAGTATCAATGTAATGAATTCAATCAATCTCACAGCCAAAAACAAATCCATTGTACCCGGATTTATGGGGACTTTGCGTTTTGGGCGGGATATGAGCGATAAAGGCAGTTCTGTTAATATGAATGTATTATACGATTCTGATTATCAAAATCCATCATTGATAGGAATGACAGAATCACTGGATGAAATTGATTTAGGTAGTGGTATTTACCGCTTTAAAGATATTTATAGTACATGCAGCCCCATTACCATTGCTGATCATAAATATATGGAAAGTTATTCAGAAGTAGACAATAGATATATGGAATTAATTTCTGACTTAGAACCAATTGAATATACTATGAACTCTGAATATAGTACAAGCAACCGTATTCATATTGGATTTTTAGCAAAAGATATTGAACAGAAAATGCAGGAAATGGGATTATCTTCTCATGAATTTGCGGGTTTGGTAAAAATTCCTATATTAAAAAAAGATATTTATAAAGATTTTGAAATTAATAGTCACTCCTTTGGACACTATCATTATGAACAAGAGGAAGAAGTTGCAGATACAGAAGAAAATTACAAAGAATATTTAACCGGCCAAAATATAATAAGATATTGTAACCTTCCAATATACAGGGAGAAGCTTGGTT